>CBFHVU010000139.1:0-5756 GCA_965659465.1 uncultured Paracoccaceae bacterium
CTCAATTGAGTGGTCCATATTAATTGTTACTGCTTGGTTGGCCTCTGATCCAGCTTTATGTTGGTTTCCATAACGAAAAGCACAAAAATTGCCAATATGAGACATTGCGGCGATGAAATGTTTCGAAAATTAGTTATAATTTTAAATTATCACTATTATATGAAAATATAATTTTTAATTATTCTAAAAAGCACTAGTTTAAGCTTGCAGTTTCAAACAGAGCTGAACAGATTTTCACACGTCTAGGACGGAGGAATTTATGGACGGAAATAATTCAGAAATGTCGGGCAAGTGCCCAGTGATGCACGGCGCAAATTCGACCAATCAGAAAAATGTTATGGATTGGTGGCCTAATGCGCTGAACCTAGAAATCTTGCATCAGCACGATAGCAAGACAAATCCAATGGGTGCGGATTTCAACTATCGTGACGAATTGAAAAATTTGGACGTCGATGCGCTGAAAGCGGATTTGACCGCTTTGATGACCGACAGCCAAGAGTGGTGGCCAGCCGATTGGGGCCATTACGGTGGTTTGATGATCCGTATGGCGTGGCACGCGGCGGGGTCATATCGGACAACCGACGGACGCGGTGGGGCCAATACTGGTAACCAACGTTTTGCGCCGCTAAACAGCTGGCCAGATAATGGTAACCTAGACAAAGCGCGCCGCCTGTTGTGGCCCATCAAAAAGAAATACGGAAATTCCGTATCATGGGCAGACCTGTTCATTTTGGCAGGCAACGTGGCCTATGAATCAATGGGTTTCAAAACGTTTGGTTTTGCATTCGGTCGCGAAGATATCTGGCATCCTGAAAACGATATCTATTGGGGCGCCGAGAAAGAGTGGCTGGGATCTGGCCGCTATGACGAAAGCCGCGACGCCGACACCTTAGAAAACCCACTGGCCGCAGTTCAGATGGGCCTGATCTATGTCAACCCCGAGGGTGTGAACGGTGTATTGGATCCGTTGAAAACAGCACGCGACATGCGCGTGACATTTGCGCGGATGGCGATGAACGACGAAGAAACCGTAGCCCTGACGGCTGGTGGTCACACCGTTGGTAAGGCGCACGGCAACGGCAACCCCGCGGATTTGGGACCAGAGCCCGAAGGTGCAGATGTTCACGAACAGGGCCTAGGCTGGATGAACCACGTATCGCGTGGCGTTGGCCGTGATACCGTCACCAGTGGCGTCGAAGGTGCATGGACCACAAACCCAACCAAATGGGACAACGGGTATTTCGAACTACTGTTCAAATATGATTGGGAAAAATCCAAATCACCCGCCGGTGCAAACCTGTGGCACCCCATCAATATCGCAGAAGAGGACATGCCCGTTGATGTAGAGGATCCATCCATCCGCTGCATGCCAATGATGACAGATGCGGATATGGCGCTGAAAATCGATCCAGAATATCGCAAGATTTCTGAACGCTTTATGGCTGATCCAGCTGCGTTTGATGATGCCTTTGCGCGTGCATGGTTCAAACTGACCCACCGCGATATGGGCCCCAAGGCGCGTTATTTCGGACCAGAAGTTCCCGAAGAAGAGCTGATCTGGCAAGATCCAGTTCCCGCGGGATCCACCGGTTATGATGTTGACGCGTTGAAAGCAAAAATCGCGGATAGTGGTTTGAGCGTTTCAGAACTGGTCGCAACTGCATGGGACAGCGCCCGTACATTCCGCGGGTCGGATTTCCGCGGTGGTGCCAATGGTGCGCGCATTCGTTTGGCCCCACAGAAAGATTGGGCAGGCAACGAACCTGACCGTCTGGCCAAGGTTTTGTGCGTGCTAGAACCGCTGGCAGCAGCCGCGGGCGCATCCATTGCCGATACCATTGTTTTGGCGGGTAACGTCGGTGTGGAACTGGCAGCCAAGGCAGCCGGCCATGATCTGACATTGCCATTCAAGGCAGGGCGCGGTGACGCAACACAGGAACAGACGGATGTCGCATCCTTTGACGTGTTGGAACCTGTCGCCGATGGTTTCCGCAACTGGCAAAAACAGGACTATGCTGTTAGCGCCGAGGAAATGATGCTGGACCGTGCACAGCTGATGGGGCTGAGCGCCCCTGAGATGACCGTATTGGTCGGTGGTATGCGTGCGATGGGCACCAACCACGGTGACACAGCACACGGCGTCTTTACCGATCGCAAAGGTCAGTTGACCAACGATTTCTTTGTGAATCTGACAGACATGGCCTATACATGGGTTCCTGTCGACGGTGGCACATATAACATCGTTGATCGTGCTTCGGGCGATGTGAAATGGACGGCGACACGGGCGGATTTGGTCTTTGGGTCGAATTCTGTTCTGCGCGCCTATTCCGAGCTTTATGCGCAAAACGATTCATCGGCCAAGTTCGTGGCAGATTTCGCCGCTGCTTGGACCAAAGTGATGAACGCCGACCGTTTCGACGCGTAAAACATTCATTGAAACGTAAAACAGGCCGAATATTCGGCCTGTTTTTTTATGTCGATTGTGATGGTGAAACAAATCCTTGCGGGATTTGCGGGTGTTATTCGATGACGCGTCCGCGTGATTTGACTATGGCCCAGAACACACTGGCCAGATACACCAAATCAACAGCGACCATCAGCATCCACAAATGCGCCACAAACATTCCGATCCCGATCACCACCGCAACCATCGCCAAACTGACCAGTTTACGTGGCACGCGGATGGATTTTGGCGAAAACGTCTTGATCTGTGAAATCATTAGAAACCCGACGAACCCTAGCCACAGGGCGACCAGCATCGGATATTCCGTGATATCGACAGCGTCAGACATATACAAAAACACTGGGAACAGCCCCAACATGGCACCCGCTGGTGCAGGGACGCCCGTGAAATGACGCGCTGTTTCTTCGGCTGGTTTGGCGCGGGCTACGTTGAAACGGGCTAAACGCAGACATGCTGATGTGATGTAGACCAGCACGAAAATCCACGCGACACCTGTTTGGCCACGCAAAAACACTTCGTATACTAATAAACCGGGCGCGACACCGAAACATAAAAAATCAGACAGGCTATCCAATTCGGCCCCAAAATCGGATGCCGCATTCAACCGACGTGCCAACAGTCCGTCCAAACCGTCCATGATCCCCGATATCAAAATCAGGATCACCGCAATTTCGATTTTTTGTTCGATGGCATAGCGAATGGATGTGATCCCCAAACACATGCCTGAAATCGTCGCAAGGTTTGGCAACAACATGTAAAACGGGATACGTTCGCGTGAACGGGGATCTTGGTCCATTTGGTTATTCCGACACTGGGGGCAATTCGGCGATGACAGTTTCGCCGGCAATCATGGTTTGACCGATCGCAACCTTGCAAATTGCGCCTTGCGGCAGGTAAATATCCAAACGCGATCCAAAGCGGATCAGACCGAACCGTTCGCCACGGCCCAGATAATCACCCTCTTGCGACCAGCACAGGATGCGGCGCGCAACCAGACCGGCGATTTGGACAACGCCGTATTGGCGGCCATCGGGCAATTCCACGGTGATGCCATTGCGTTCGTTGTCTTTGGACGCTTTGTCTAGGGACGCATTGAAAAATTTGCCGGGGCGATAGGCCACCTTGGTAATGGTGCCAGCGGTGGGCACACGGTTTACGTGGCAGTTGAACACAGACATAAATACCGACACCCGCAACATGGGGTCATCGCCCAGTTCCAGTTCGGAAGGGGGAACGGCAGGTTCCAACAGGGATACAACACCATCCGCAGGGGACACCATAACACCCGCCTGGTCTGGTGTGACGCGTTCTGGATCGCGGAAAAAGTAGTAGACCCAAACCGTCAATCCGGTGCCGATCCAGCCCAATGGGTCCCACAGCAAAAACAGCACGACTGTGATCGCCGCGGCAATCGCCACGAACTTGCGCCCCTCGGGGTGCATCGGCTTAACAAAGGTGGATAGCATGGAAACGCTCATACGGGCCTCTTATTATCTGTAAATTAGACACAGCGCATACAACGAAGTTAGCACTTTGGCAATCTTGGGTTTTAAGGGCAGGACCTGTTCCCACTATAATGCGTTTTCGCGCATTTCTCGGTAAAAGGGTAAACACATGTCCGCGATGCGCTGCAATTCTGGGGGTAAGACCGGCATATCCTGTTCGGGCGGTGCAAATCCCGTTGAGGTATGAACCGCCCCGTACCAATGCGGTGCCCAGACCCCGTCATAGGTTTTGGGACCCACATCCCAAGTCAGCATCGCGGGATCAAAATCCAACCCAATGGCCGTGCATAATTTTGTCAGCATGTCCCGCGGGGCGCGGCGAATGTCGGTGCTGTCTATAACAACCGCCTTGTGCCCTGCGGTCGTGATTTGGTGGAACAGCTCTAGCTGTTGTTGAAAACCGATGTCTGACGCGGTGGGGTTGTCATATTTTGCGCTGAAACTGGCCAAAACCCGTTGCGGGTGGCGGATCAAAAACACATTTGTGACCTGTGCGATCCAATCGCGCGGGATGTCGGGGAACATATGTTGTGTCATATGTTTTTGGTAATAATGCCGGTCCCGCGGGGCAATCAGATCGGCGATCACATCCTCGGCGTGATGCGGTTGCGCGGCCAAGACATCATCGCGCATGGGATGGTTCAGGCCCGTTTTGGTCAGATAACAGGCATAGAATGGTTCATCGATGGCCTGAAAATCGGACCGATTGGCAAAGGAATACATCAGCGCCGTCGATAAATTGCGCGGGCCAGACCACATGGCTAGGTTCAATTTGCCACCTCATGTTCAATCAGAGATTTATAAAGGGATCGGATGTGTTGGGTCATGGGCCCCATTTCGCCTGTTCCAATGATCCGCCCATCAATGGATCCGACCGGCGTTTGCGCGCCAAAGGTGCCTGTCAAAAATGCCTCATCCGCGCCATAGGTATCGACCAAGGAATAGTTGCGTTCAAAAACGGGTATCCCATCCGCTTTGCACAGGTCAATGACCTTTTGTCGGGTGATGCCGTTCATACAATAATCGCCCGTACTGGTCCAAATGGCCCCTTTGCGTACGATAAAGAAATTGCAGGCATTTGTTGTGTTCACAAACCCATTGATATCCAACATTAACGCTTCGTCTGCGCCGGCTTTCTCGGCGGCGATGCAGGCCAGGATACAATTCAGTTTCGAATGGCTGTTTAATTTGGGATCTTGCGTCATGGGCAACCCGCGCAGATGCGGAACGGTCGCCAACCGAATGGGCCGCGGGATTGAGGGTTTCGAATGTTCCATGATGATGGTGATCGTTGGACCAGATTGTGACAGGGCGGGGTGTTGGAACGGGCGCACCTTGGGGCCGCGGGTGATCATCAGTCGCGCATGCGCATCGGTGGTCATTTGATTGGCGGCTTGGGTATCCAAAATCGCCTGTTTCACCTGATCGGGGGTCATGCCGATATTGATGTCTACTGCTTTGGCGGCCTCAAACAGGCGGTCAATATGTTCGTCGATAAAGGCCCATGTGCCTTTATACAGCCGTAATCCTTCCCAAACACCATCACCCAGCATGAAACCACTGTCATAGACACTGACGACCGCTTGGTCTTTGGGGACAATTTTACCGTTTAGATAAATCAAAATGTCATTGTTACGCTGGTCTTCTTGCGCTTGGTGCGTGGTGACTGTGTCGATCATGCTGAACCTTTTTTCGTCACGCTAGCGTCATGAAAACCAAAGGCCAAGTGTAAAAATTGTTCACCTGAGCGTGAAGGGTGTCGGTTTGATTTGGATCCCCTTGGAAAT
>CBFHVU010000140.1:0-5600 GCA_965659465.1 uncultured Paracoccaceae bacterium
CGCCAATGCGCCGCGCGCCATTTCTTGTGCCGTTTGTTCAGACACCGCACCGTACTGCGCCAAAGTGTCTGGGCGTACCCCCAACATTGCCATCTTTGCCGCGTTGGAATAGGTCACAAACCCCCGATCAAAGACGGCCGACGATCCCGCAATGTCTGTGATCGCGGCAGATATCATGCCACCTGTGCAGCTCTCGGCGGTGGTGATGATATGGCCTACCGCGCGGGCAAGGTCCAAAATTGCGGATGACTGTGTTCTGATCTCTGCCATTACATCACCGCGTGCGACAGGCCTGCCAAGATGACAACGCCGACGGCGGCGAAGACGCCCGCAATCACGTCATCCAGCATCACACCCAGCGCATCACCGCGCCGATCGGCCCAGCCAACGGGCCCCGGTTTGGTGATGTCAAACAGACGAAACAACACAAAGGCCGCAACCCAGCCGGGCCACAATGCGGTGACATCGGCCCCAACGTGGCTGGCCCCGATCATCACGGGCCACAGTGCGATCCACTGGCCTGCAACCTCGTCAATCACGATATAGGATGGATCGTGATCCTCGGCCCCTTGGGTATGGATGTGGGTGGCCCACCAGCCGATGAAAAACACCGCCACGGTTAGGGCCAAAAACCCCCATAGACCCACCAGATAATACAGGCCCAGCGCCGCGGGTAATGCGGCCAGCGATCCCCATGTACCAGGGGCAGGGCGCAGACGGCCTGCGCCGAAAAATGTTGTAATCATGGTGATCATGGTTTCACCAAGGCGCAGGTGGCGATGCTGGCAATGCCTTCTTCGCGACCGGTAAAGCCCAGCCGTTCTGACGTTGTGGCCTTGACGCTGACCCGACTGGGATCAATGTCCAAAATATCGGCAATGCGTTGGGCCATGGCAACGGCGTGCGGCCCTATTTTTGGCATTTCGCAAACCAGCGTACAATCGATATTTGAAATATCAAAGCCCATAGTTTTGGCCAGCTGCCCGGCATGGCGCAGGAAAATGTCACTGGCCGCGCCTTTCCATTGGGAATCACTGGGGGGGAAATGACGCCCGATATCGCCCTGCGCCAAGGCGCCATAGATCGCATCGGTAATGGCGTGCATGCCGACATCTGCGTCGGAATGACCCTTTAATGCGGCGGTATGCGGGATTTTCACGCCGCACAGGATGACATGATCACCCTGTTCAAAGGCATGCACATCGTAGCCGTTTCCTAGTCTGATATCCATTTTACTGTCGTGTCCTTAAAATGTGCGCGGCACGGGTGAAATCCTGTGGCGTCGTGATTTTTATGTTATCCTCTGAACCGGCGACAACCCGAACGGTCAAGCCTGCGCGGCGCGCAATGTCCACGTCATCGGCCGCTTGAGTGTCTTGGATGGTGTCATGGGCCTTGCAGATGGTGGGGTAATGAAACCCTTGGGGGGTTTGCGCGCGCATCAATCCGTCGCGCGGTGTTGTGCCGGTTACATGGTCGTCTTGGGTGGTCCACAGAGCATCGACCACCGCAATGCCGGGCGCGGCGGCAGGCCCGTTCTGCAGGGCCGCAATCACGCGATCAATCACATCACGGGTCACGCAGGCGCGCGCCGCATCATGAATCAACACAGCATCTGGCGCACTGTCGGCTAGGGCGGTCAGACCCGCGCGCACCGATGCCGCGCGTGTGGCCCCGCCTTGGGTCAGGATCAGGGTGGTATCGGTCAGTTGAGCGAAATCATCGCGGTGCAGCACGACAACAATTTGACCGATGCCGGGATGGCTACGAAAGGCATCAATGGTCCAATCAATCACACGTTTGTCGCACAGGGATTGCCATTGTTTGGGTATATCCCCACCAGCCCGCAATCCGCGGCCCGCTGCGACAATGATTGCGGCAATTTTCATGGTGGCGTTCCAAATACTGTGTTGCGATTGTTTTAGCGGTGGTATTGGGCGATGACAACCACAGAAGTATTTGATTAAAAAATATGCAAAGCGTTGCATTGTGGTTAATAATCGGGCATATATTCTTGTCCTTTAGGGCATGCATCCTTAATAATGTAAAAAAAGAGGTGTTTTTGTGTCCATTTCGCTTGGCTCAACGGTGTTGTCGCCCCCTGTGTTTCTGGCCCCGCTGGCGGGGATCACAGATCTGCCGTTTCGCAATCTGGTGTCACGTTTTGGTGCGGGGCTGGTGGTCAGTGAAATGGTGGCCAGCCAAGAAATGGTACAAAACAAACCCGCCGCGCGGGAACGGGCGGAATTGGGGTTTGGTGTTCAAAACACATCGGTTCAAATTGCAGGGCGCGATGCATACTGGATGGCCGAGGCGGCCAAGCTGATTGCCGATAACGGTGCAGGCATAATCGACATTAACATGGGCTGCCCCGCGAAAAAGGTGACCAGCGGATATTCAGGGTCAGCCTTGATGCGCGATTTGGATCATGCGGTGTCTTTGGTTGATGCGGTGGTGACGGCGGTTGATATCCCTGTGACGCTGAAAATGCGGTTGGGCTGGGATGATGACACACAAAACGCGCACGAACTAGCGCGCCGTGCGGAGCAGGCGGGGGTGCGTATGGTCACGGTGCATGGCCGCACGCGGTGCCAGTTTTACAAAGGGTCAGCAAATTGGTCGGCGATTTCACAGGTCAAGCAGGCCGTCACAATTCCCGTGATCGCAAATGGGGATATCATCAATTCGCAAACCGCACGACAGGCGATGCAGGCATCGGGCGCCGATGGGGTCATGGTGGGGCGTGGGGCCCAGGGCCGGCCGTGGGTATTGGCGCAGATTGCGCATGATCTGTTTGACACGCCTGCACCATCCATCCCCCAAGGTACGGATTTGGTTGATATGGTGTCGCAGCACTACAGCGACATGATTTCTTTCTATGGCCGCGACTTTGGCCAGCGCGTGGCGCGCAAACATCTGGGGTGGTATATGGATGACGCCCAAACGCCCAAGGCGCTGCGCACCGAAATCTTGACGCAATCCGACCCCGATGTTGTTTTGTCCCAAATCCAATCTGCCCTAACCGAGAGGTATGCCGCATGACCCATCCGGCGTTGGATCATATTTGGGCGTCCTTGCCCGTGCCTGCAATTTTGCTGGATGATCAAGACCGCATTGCAGAAATCAATTCCGCCGCCGAAGGGTTTTTGAATGCTTCGAACAAATCGGCGCAGGGGGTTCCTGTGTTCGACAAAATCATGGTCGATGCCCCGCTAGAGGAAAGCTATGCCCGCGCGAAACTGCACCGAACGCCGCTGTTTGTGAATGATGTGGATGTGGGTACGGGTGATCGTGCGCCTTTGCAATGCAATTTGAAATTTGCCCCCGTAAACGGGGCGGCGGGGTTTATGGTGTTGCTGATTGCACCCCGCGAATTGGCGGGCCGTATGACGCAAACGCATTCGGTTAAATCAGCGGCCAAATCGGCAATCGGTATGGCGGAAATGTTGGCGCATGAAATCAAAAACCCCTTGGCTGGTATCACGGGTGCTGCACAACTGTTGTCGATGGGGCTGGACCCCAAGGATTTGGAATTAACCGATTTGATCGTGGCCGAAACCCGCCGCATTGTGAAATTGCTGGAACAGGTGGAACAATTCGGCAATCTGCGGTCCCCCAATCGCGGCCCTGTCAATATCCATGATATTTTCGATCGTGCGCGGCGCTCTGCCGTGTTGGGATTTGGCGCACATATGTCCATTGTCGAGGATTATGATCCATCGCTGCCGCCCGCCTATGGGGATGGGGATCAGCTGTTGCAGGTTCTGTTAAATCTGATCAAAAACGCGTCCGAGGCGAACCCAAAGGGCGGTACAATCCGGCTGCGTACCTTTTATGAACATTCGTTCCGATTGCGCCGGTCGGATGGATCTGGCCAAGCGCTGCCGCTGCAACTGGAAATTATCGACGATGGTCCCGGTCTGCCCCCTGAAATCAAGGATGACATATTCGATCCGTTCGTGTCGGGGCGCGAAAATGGCACGGGACTGGGGCTGGCGCTGGCGTCAAAAATTATTTCGGACCATGACGGGTGGATTTCGGTCAATTCCGTGCCCGGTCGAACGGTATTTCGTATATCGTTGCCCTTGGTTCCGCGCACCGTATCAAGTGAAAGGACATAGCCATGGATGGAACCGTTCTGGTCGCTGATGACGATCGCACGATCCGCACCGTTTTAACGCAGGCCCTGACCCGTGCGGGGTGTCGCGTTCATGCCACATCCAGTCTGACGACGCTGATGCGCTGGGTGGCCGAGGGCAAGGGCGACGCCGTTATCACCGATGTCATGATGCCTGATGGCAATGGGTTAGAGATGCTGCCCAAAATAGCCCAAGATCGCCCCGGATTGCCGGTGATCGTGATTTCGGCGCAAAATACCATCATGACCGCGATCCAAGCGGCCGAGGCGAAAGCCTTTGATTATCTGCCCAAACCGTTTGATTTGCCCGATCTGATGAAACGGGTGGCCAAAGCGTTAGAGCAGCGCAAATCATCCCCATCGCGCAAATCCGAGCCGCGCCCCACCGCTGGCGCAGATGCAGATGATCAGCTGCCCTTAATTGGCAAAACTCCTGCCATGCAATCGGTGTATCGGGTGATTGCCGGTGTGATGAATGCCGATTTGCCCATTCTGGTATCGGGCGAGTCGGGCACCGGCAAAAGTTTGATTGCCCGTCTGCTGCATGATTTTTCCGATCGTCGAAATTTGCCTGTGGTCACGGTCACGGCCTCGGATTTGATTGAATTAGACGGGCCTGCGCGGATTTTGGCCCGCGCCAAGGGCGGTACCATTTTGATCGAAGAGGTATCAGATTTCCCCATCGATGCCCAAGCGCGTCTGGTTCGCATGATCGATCATCCTGGCGAATTTTCGCCGCGTTTTATCGCCACAATCATTGGCGGCATGGCCCAAGCTGTCGATGATGGTCACGTGCGCAGTGATCTGTTTTATCGGTTGGGGGGCGCTATGATCAATGTGCCTGCTCTGCGTGACCGCGTGGATGATATCGAATTGCTGGCGCAAAGTTTTTTGGAAAAAATCGAACGCGATGGTGGGCCGATGCGCCGGTTTGGTGCGACCGCCATGGACTTTATGCGGAAATATTCGTGGCCCGGAAATGTGCGTCAGCTGGAAAATGTGGTCAAACGTCTAGGCCTGACCGCGCGCGAGGCGGAAATCAGCCTGACCGAGGTGGAACAATCACTGGGCAGTCAGCCGCAAATTTCCCAAGTGTTGGACAATGGCGGGCGCGAAACATTGTCGGGCGATGTTGAACGCCATTTACGCCGCTACTTTGATTTGCATGGGGCTGATTTGCCGCCTGCGGGTTTATATGGGCGGATATTGCGTGAAATTGAGGTGCCATTAATCGAAATTGCGCTGGATGCGTCCGCCGGAAATCAGGCGAAATGTGCCGATTTGCTGGGAATAAATCGCAATACTTTGCGCAAGAAAATATCAGAGCTTGACATTAAGGTCACACGTCGACGAAAACTGATGTAATAACGCAACAGTTGGGCCCATGAGGGCCCTTTGGGGGACAGGTGGCATCAGCGACACGCCGCGCAACTTGGGCAAAACTGAACCAGCTTAGACGGCA
>CBFHVU010000141.1:0-5599 GCA_965659465.1 uncultured Paracoccaceae bacterium
CAAACCATCGGGGGCAACGAACCTGCGTAAATTCCAGATTTATCGCTGGTCGCCTCATGATGGGGAAAACCCAAGTATTGATACATATTTTGTTGATATGGATACCTGTGGTCCCATGGTTTTGGATGCCTTGATCAAAATCAAAAACGAAATTGATCCAACTCTGACATTCCGCCGGTCCTGCCGAGAAGGTATTTGCGGGTCATGCGCCATGAACATTGATGGCATTAACACGCTGGCCTGTATCTATGGAATGGATGAAATCAAGGGGGATGTCAAAATCTATCCCTTGCCCCACATGCCCGTGATCCGCGATTTGATCCCTGACCTGACGCATTTTTATGCGCAACATGCGTCCATCATGCCATGGCTGGAAACCAAAACAAATCGCCCAGCCAAGGAATGGAAACAATCCATCGAGGATCGCAAAAAACTGGATGGGTTGTACGAATGTGTGATGTGCGCATCCTGTTCGACGTCTTGCCCATCTTATTGGTGGAATGGCGATCGTTATCTTGGGCCAGCGGCGTTGCTGCATGCCTATCGCTGGATTATTGACAGTCGGGATGAGGCCACCGGCGAACGTTTGGACCAGCTAGAAGATCCGTTCAAACTGTATCGCTGCCACACGATCATGAACTGCGCGAAAACATGCCCCAAGGGGTTGAACCCCGCCAAGGCAATCGCCGAGGTCAAAAAAATGATGGTCGAACGCGCAGTTTAACCGTTCGATATTTCAATATCCCAAAACGCGGCCCTGTTTGCCGCGTTTTGTCGTTTCGGGATTTGCACACATGATTGTTGTGATCGGCTTGATCATTGCCTTTGTTTTGGTGGCCATTTTTTCCAACCGCGCCACGCGGCAGTGTCGGTGGCGGCGTAATGCTGCGCTGGACCAGGACGGAATTTATTGGCATTGTTTGCAATGTGGCGCTAGCGTGATGACAGACACCAAAGAGGCACCTAAATTGTGCCATGATCCGAAATCACAATAACCCAAGACCACCCAAAAAATAATCAGGATAAGCCAATGTCAGAACCCGCAGACGCCCAAGCCCGCCGCGATGTAGCCCCCGTCATTTGTTATCCCAACGACACGCTGCCCACTGTGGATCTGGATCAATTGCGCGCAGCACGTGCGACCGCGGATCACGTGGAAACGGTGATCGTCCCCGCGCGCGATGCGGCCTGTTTCACGGTCAAGGCAGGTCAGTTTTTCCGCATCACCTGTGTGGATGGTCCGCAGGTGGGGGATCTGAACCTTTGGAATGCACAGGATCTGTCAGAACGGTTTTATTCCGGTAAAACGCGGGCGTTGCATGGAACGCATCTGATCACTGGCGAACGCATGTGGTCATCATTTCCGCATTTGCGGCCCATGGCGACGATCGTGAACGATACTCTGGATTGGTATGTTCAGGACCAGTTTGGCGGGTCTGTGCATGATGTGATTGGTACACGCTGCGATCCCTATACCGGCAATCTGTTGTCTGGGACCCAATATCACTATTGCTGTCATTCCAACCTGACCCGCGCCTTGGCTGATCATTTGGGCGTCGATCTGGCGCAGGCGGAACCGCATGTGCATGATGTGCTAAACGTGTTTATGTGTACTGGGTTTACCCGCGACACCGGCCAATATTTCATGAAGGCCAGCCCGGTTCGCCCCGATGATTATCTGGAATTTTTTGCCGAGATCGACCTTATCGGAGGATTGTCTGCCTGTCCCGGTGGCGATTGTTCGGCCCAGCACAGCAGTGATGTGGCGGCCTGTTACCCATTGCGGGTTGACGTCTATGCGCCCGCGCCGCAGGCTTTGGTTGGGTGGCAATCGCCTGCACGGAATGGGTATGATCAATCCCACGGGCGCTAGGGTATCGTTCTAACGCCCGCGAATTTGGATTTGCTTTCTTGATTAATCAAAGGCTGCAGCAAGCGCGATTTCGACCATATCATCGAAACTGCTTTCACGGTCTTTGGCAGGCAGTGCTTCGTGGGTTAACAGGTGATCAGATACGGTGCAAATCGATAGGGCGCGTGCGCCGTGGCGGGCCGCGACCAAATACAGCTCGGCTGTCTCCATTTCTACGCCCAAGACGCCATGACGTGTCATGTTTTCTGTCAAATCAGGGCGTTCATCATAAAACACATCGGATGAATAAATGCCACCGACATGAGTATCCATCGTGCGTTTTCGTGATGCTGCAACGGCACGTTCCAACAGACTGTAATCGGCGCAAGGCGCAAAATTCATTTCGCGCATAATTCCACGTGACGGGGTGGACATACTGGATGCTGTCATCGCAATGACCACATCGCGGACCTTGACTTGATGCTGCATTGCCCCACACGACCCAATGCGGATGAGTGTTTTGGCACCAAAATGAGTGATGAGTTCGTTTGCATAGATCGACAGGCTGGGCATGCCCATGCCCGATCCATGGATGGTCACTCGGTTTCCGCGATATTCGCCGGTATAACCCAACATGCCACGAACTTCGTTCACCAAAACGGGGTTGGTTAGGAACTTTTCTGCGGCCCATTTCGCACGGCGGGGATCGCCGGGCATCAGAACGGTTTCGGCAATATCACCGGGTTTTGCATTGATATGTGGTGTCATGTCAGACCTTTAGCGTTGATATTTTATAAAGGGTGTTTGCGTTGCGATGCGGTCGTATAGCAGACGCGCGGTTTTATTGAAATCCTGTGTCAACCAATAAACCGAGGGTGTCCCGTTTTTGTCCGCAACGTCATATACCGATTGGATCAGGGCGCGCCCGAAGCCTTGGCCTCGCGTTTTGGGGGCGGTGAACAGATCCTGTAGGTAGCAGACATTTTCAATGCGCCAATTATGCGGGTGAAAGATAAAATGGACCAAGCCCACCAAAGTGCCCGCCTGATCCGCAACATGGGCGTTTTGCGCGGTGTTATTGGCATCAATCAATCGTTCAAAGGTGGTTTCATAGACCGTTTGTGGGACGCTGGATTGGTAAAATTCCAAATATTGCCGCCATAGGTCGCACCATTGGTCGAAATCATTTCCAGCCAATGGGCGAATACTGGAGGAGAGATGTTGCAATTTAGAGTCCTTTTTCACGTCACGCTAGGCTAAGGTAATGGTGGTGACAAGAGGGAAGGGAAATATGGTACAGTTTGGATATTGCATAATTTATGTGCCAGATGTTGCGCAAAGTCTGGAGTTTTTTGAGAAGAGTTTTGGATTAAAGCGGCGATTTTTGCACGAAGGCGGCGATTACGGTGAGTTGGACACAGGCGCCACGGTTTTGGCAATGGCCAGCCATGAATTGGGCGCACAAAATTTGGCGGATGGATATTTGCGTGCCGATCAGACGGATCGGCCGTTGGGGTTTGAGGTTGCGTTATGCGATCGCGATGTGGCGGGGATGCATCAGGCTGCCATTCATCACGGTGCGGTCGAAATCAATGCGCCCAAGCAAAAGCCGTGGGGGCAGGTGGTATCCTATGTGCGCATGCCCTGCGGTATCTTGTTGGAATTGTGTTCACCGATGTAGAAAACGCGCCCCTAGGGACGCGTTTGTTTGAGTATTTATACAAAATTTAAGCAGCAGTTATTGTGCGGCAATTGGTGTTGGCGTAGCCAGCGTGACAATGTCGCGCATGATTGTGTTGAGTTCAAAATCCTTGGGCGTGTAGACGCGGGCCACGCCCATGTCGCGCAAGCGTTTGGCATCGTCGTCAGGAATTATGCCGCCAACGATCAATGGGATATGGTCCAGATCGTTTGATTTCAATTTTTCCAAGACCTCTTGGACCAGTGGCAGGTGGCTGCCTGACAAGATCGACAGGCCAATGACATGGGGGTTGTTTTCTTTGGCTGATGCGATGATTTGATCGGGAGTCAGACGGATGCCGTCATAAGTCATATCCATCCCGCAGTCGCGCGCACGGAAAGCGATTTGTTCGGCGCCGTTCGAATGGCCATCAAGACCGGGTTTGCCCATCAAAAACGATAGGCGACGGCCCAATCGTTTGCTGACCGTATCCACTGCGTCGCGAATGTCATCGAGCCCTTGGGTTTTGTTCGAAGGGTTGCGCGACACGCCCGTTGGGCCGCGGTATTCACCGTGGATTGCGCGCATCACGGCGGCCCATTCGCCCGTTGTCACGCCTGCTTTGGCCGCAACGATTGAGGGGGGCATGATGTTGTCTCCATTTTGGGCCGCTTGGCGTAGATTGGCCAAGGCCTGTTCTACCGCATTGTTATCGCGTGTGGCGCGCCAGTCGTTGAGGCGGTTGATCTGGTCCTGTTCGACGGCTGGATCCACCACCATAATTCCGCCATCCCCCGATGTCAGCGGGGACGGTTCGCCATTGGTAAATTTGTTGACGCCCACCACGATGGTTTCATTACGTTCAATTTTGTTCAGACGTTCGGCATTGCTGTCAACCAGACGCGATTTCATATAGTCGATGGATTGAATAGCGCCGCCCATGCCCGACAGCGTATTCAATTCGTGACGCGCGGCGGTTTTCAGGGTCTCGACCTTGGCATCGACTGCGGGGTTTTGATCGAACAGATCGTCAAATTCCAGCAGGTCGGTTTCATAGGCCATGATCTGTTGCATCCGCATGGACCATTGTTGATCCCAAGGGCGGGGCAGGCCCAAGGCTTCGTTCCAGGCGGGCAGCTGCACGGCGCGTGCGCGCGCTTTCTTGGACAAGGTGACGGCCAGCATTTCGATGAGGATGCGATAGACGTTGTTTTCGGGCTGCTGTTCGGTCAGGCCAAGGCTGTTGACCTGAACCCCATAGCGGAACCGGCGATATTTGGGATCTGTCACGCCATAGCGCGTTTCTAAAATTTCGTCCCACAGATCAACAAAGGCACGCATTTTACACATTTCGGTCACAAAACGGATGCCGGCATTGACGAAAAACGAAATCCGCCCGCAAAGTGCGGGAAAATCATCTGCAGCCACGCGTGGTTTTAATTCGTCCAGCACGGCGATGGCTGTGGCCAGTGCATAGGCCAATTCCTGTTCTGGTGTCGCGCCTGCCTCTTGCAGGTGATACGAACAGACATTCATCGGGTTCCATTTGGGTACGTTGTTATAGCAGTATTCGGCCACATCCCCGATCAGTTTTAGGGATGGCTGCGGCGGGCAAATATAGGTGCCGCGGCTTAGGTATTCCTTGATCAGGTCATTTTGAACCGTGCCTTGCAATTTGGCGACATCTGCGCCCTGTTCTTGGGCCACGGCGATATAGAGCGCCAATAGCCATGGGGCCGTGGCGTTGATCGTCATAGATGTGTTCATTTGTTCCAAAGGGATCTGATCGAACAGCGTGCGCATATCACCCAAATGACAAACCGGCACGCCCACTTTGCCCACTTCGCCGCGTGACAGAACATGATCGCTGTCATAGCCGGTCTGCGTGGGCAGATCGAATGCCACGGACAGACCCGTTTGCCCCTTGGACAGGTTGGATCGGTACAGCGCGTTTGATGCGGTCGCGGTCGAATGGCCGGCATAAGTGCGAATGAGCCAAGGTCTATCTTTGATCATATCAGACATAGCGTCCCCGTTTGGTAATAAAATTTCACTTACTCCTTGAT
>CBFHVU010000142.1:0-5560 GCA_965659465.1 uncultured Paracoccaceae bacterium
GGCTTAGACATTTCTAGGTACAGAATTCACACAGAACGGTGTCTGGTAAACTGTATGGTTGTAATATGACAAAAAATAGTGCCTTTAGATTGTTTACGGCAGGTTGATTGCGGCAGTGGGGTTGGCAAAATATACCCATTTCGCGAAAGTTGTCCCCAAATTTTCATAAACAACCCCCAAAATTACCCCAATGTCCCCTTGCGTCATGTGACGGCAACCGTCATCTTAGCATAAGCTGCGGGGGCTTGAATTTATTTGTACAAACCCCAAGTCATAGGCTGAACAGGAAATCGCCTAGGTTGCCAAGATGGGACCAAGCGGTTTGCCGAATAGAAGGAATAAGCATGCAACACGATAACAGCACGTCCAATCCCGTTTTACCATTGCGCGACATTGTCGTGTTTCCGCACATGATCGTGCCATTGTTCGTCGGACGCGATAAATCCGTACGCGCGCTGGAAAAGGTGATGGAGGCGGATCAACAAATCCTGCTGTCCAGTCAGATTGATCCCGCCGAAGACGACCCCAGCGCAGACGGGATTTACCGCACAGGCGTGTTGGCAAATGTATTGCAATTGCTGCGTTTGCCAGATGGCACTGTCAAAGTGTTGGTTGAGGGCCAAACGCGCGTATTGATCGAAGAATTTATTGATAACCCTGATTTTTTCGAAGCTGTTGTCAGCACTGTTTACGAAGAAATCGGTGACGAAGAGTCGATTGATGCCTTGATCAAAACGGTCATTGCTGAATTCGAAAGCTATGCAAAGGTCAAGAAAAACATCCCAGAAGAGGCCCTGACCGCCATTTCTGAGGCCCAAGATCCCGCAGAACTAGCCGATTTAGTTGCTGGTCAGCTGGGCGTCACGGTTGAGCAAAAGCAAGAATTGCTGGAAACCTTGATCGTCAGCGAACGCCTTGAAAAGGTGTTCGGACTGATGCAAGGCGAGCTTAGCGTTTTGCAGGTCGAAAAGAAAATCAAAACCCGCGTGAAATCGCAAATGGAACGCACCCAGCGCGAATATTATTTGAATGAGCAGATGAAAGCCATTCAGAAAGAATTGGGCGAAGGCGAAGAAGGTCAAAACGAAATCGCGGAATTAGAAGACCGCATCTCGAAAACCAAACTGTCGAAAGAGGCCAAGGACAAAGTTCACGCAGAGGTTAAAAAACTGAAATCCATGTCGCCCATGTCGGCCGAGGCCACAGTCGTGCGCAATTATCTGGACTGGATGTTGTCGATCCCATGGGGTGTTAAATCCCGCGTGAAAAAGGATTTGCACAAAGCCCAAGAGATCCTAGACGCTGATCACTATTCTTTGGACAAAGTCAAAGAGCGCATCGTTGAATATCTGGCAGTGCAACAACGCAGCGCCAAACTGAAAGGTCCAATTTTGTGCCTGGTCGGCCCCCCCGGTGTCGGTAAAACATCGCTGGGCAAATCGGTTGCCAAGGCGACAGGGCGTGAATTTATCCGCATTTCACTTGGCGGCGTCCGTGATGAAAGCGAAATCCGCGGTCACCGTCGGACCTATATCGGGTCCATGCCGGGTAAAATCATACAAGCGCTTAAGAAAGCCAAGACAACCAACCCGTTGATTTTACTTGATGAAATTGACAAAATGGGTCAGGATTTCCGCGGCGACCCCGCCTCAGCCATGCTTGAGGTTTTGGATCCCGAACAAAACAGCACATTCGTCGATCACTATATGGAGGTCGAATACGACCTGTCCAACGTGATGTTCTTGACAACGGCGAACAGCTATAACATGCCGGGGCCCTTGCTGGACCGGATGGAAATTATTTCGCTGGCAGGCTACACCGAGGACGAAAAACGCGAAATTGCGCGCCGCCATTTGGTGGACAAAGCCACCAAAAATCACGGCCTTAAGAAAGGCGAATTCGACGTCACCGATGACGCGCTGACAGCGATGATCCAACTTTACACCCGCGAAGCGGGCGTGCGGAATTTGGAACGCGAGGTCGCAAAACTGGCCCGCAAAGCCGTTACAAAAATTGTGAAAGGCGAAGCCAAATCAGTGACCGTGACAGCAGAAAACCTGGACGACTATCTGGGCGTCAAAAAATTCCGCTACGGCTTGGCCGAAGCGGAAGACCAAGTAGGCGTTGTCACCGGCCTCGCTTATACCTCTGTGGGTGGCGATCTGCTACACATCGAGGCGCTCCGCCTACCGGGCAAGGGTCGCATGAAAACCACCGGTAAATTGGGCGACGTGATGAAGGAATCGATCGACGCGGCCAGCTCTTATGTCCGCTCGATCAGCCCACAAATCGGTGTCAAACCGCCAGTGTTTGACAAAATCGACATCCACGTCCACGTCCCCGAGGGCGCCACACCCAAAGACGGCCCCAGTGCGGGTCTGGCCATGGTCACCTCGATTGTCTCCGTGCTGACGGGAATCCCCGTACGCAAAGATATCGCCATGACAGGCGAAGTCACCCTGCGAGGAAATGCCTTGGCCATCGGCGGGCTAAAAGAAAAGCTTCTGGCAGCTTTGCGTGGCGGGATCAGAACCGTTTTCATTCCCCAAGAAAACGCCAAGGATCTGGCCGACATTCCAGACAATGTGAAACAGGGCCTCGACATTATTCCCGTGACCCATGTCTCCGAGGTTCTAAAACAAGCCCTCACACAGCAGCCTACCCCCATTGACTGGGATCAGGATGCCGAAGACGCCGCCGCCGCCGCTCTGGCCAAAGAACATGCGGATGCAAATGTCGCCAAACATTAACCTAATCAGCCCCCTTAATTGGGGGCTTTTACACATCCCAAACCCGACAAGACACTGAAATAAAACAGTCTTTCATTTTTGTAACAATACTCAAAAAAATCCGACAAAAAATGCAAAAAACACCACTTGCCCCCTTGCACTGATCACGGGCTTTGGCTATTACCTGGCTCAACGGGTGATTAGCTCAGTTGGTAGAGCGCTTCGTTTACACCGAAGATGTCAGGAGTTCGAGTCTCTTATCACCCACCAATTCCCACTTGTTAAAGTATTTCCGACAGGTCAGGGTTGCCTATGACTGTTTTTTTCGGATTACATATTTTGGGATTACATAGAAATCGTATCGCTAGCATCGATCGCGCGCGCGGCATGGCGATTGTTGCTATGGTGATATTTCTTTTCGCCTTTGATATGGTGTATTTCGGATATGCGCCAGCAGGCATGGTCTATCAGCCCGCGTGGCGTTAGTTTGAAACCTCGATCGCCAGCAGCTTTCTGTTTCTCGAGGGTCTGTCGTTTATGCTGGCCCATGGGCAGTCGTTCAAGCCTGCAAAATTCATCAAACAACTGACCCCCATCGCAGTTTGCGCCGCGTTGATTTCAGCTGTCACCTATGTGCTCTTTGCTGATGCAATGATCCGCTTTGGCATTTTACATTCAATTGCAACGCTGATGGTGCTGGCGATTGTATTGCGGCATGCGCCACCCCTAGGACTGGCATTCGTCACGGTGGCAATTCTGGCGGGGTATTTCTGGGCGGCAGTGCCGGTTGAATTGCCCGCGGTATTCGGCGCATTGATTTATACGGACACAACATCATTTTCTGTCGATTATCGTCCGTTGGTTCCCTGGGGTGCAGCCTTTGTTTTGGGGATGTCCTGTGCCGCGTTCATCAAACGCAATCCTTCGTCACATCGCCAAATACGCACGGTCTGGTGGCCATTGGAATGGGCAGGTCAGCATAGTTTGCTGATTTTCATGGTGCATCAACCCATTTTGTTTGCTGGGTTTTATTTGGTTCAATCAATTAAAGGTTAAGCTATATATTGCTATCCTATCCTAGACGTGTCCCAGATCTAAAGTCTTGGCCGCTTCGGCCGTTTTCGTATCTATCGAAGCGTCTCATAGTCACTGACACGTACTGACACGCACTGTCACATAGGATATTTGCAAAATGGCCAAACTGGAAATGACATCCTTTTTGTTTCCCAAATCCGCCTATGTCATAGCGCACTATCATAGTGATCAATATGCCCCCTCCTCTTGTGATGTGGCGCGCTATCTTGAACTGTCGCACCGGCCGTTTTGTACAACAAAATTGCAAGATTTAACCGCCAAGCATCCCAAATTGAAAATCACCGGTCAGGGTCAAGTGCATATTTTGACACATCCCGACACAACTCAATCACATCAGCGGCGCATTGGTGAGAGCATTTGTGACATGGATCAGAACCAATCCCATATCTGGACAATTTCCGACATAGCCGTTTTGGGGATACGCCTGAATGCAATCCCTGGGGCTGATGCTGGGTATCCGATTTTGGGGTATTGTGTGTCCTGCCGTGACCAAACGCAGAGGCGCACACTGTTTTTCCCGTTGTCCGATCAAGGTGTGCCATGGGGCCACAGGCCCCTGCATACACATCAGATCAAAGAATACACCTATGTCCCAACGCCCACGCATCCACAGGGTCGCACCGACATATGGCTGGGCGATCTCGCCCGTACGGCACGTGACCTGACCGACGATGTAGCGCTGCGCAAACAGGCCTAGCCACCGGCTAGATCGGTTCGATATCACCCAAGGCGCGCGTGTCGTGGAACTGGCGTTCCCAAACGTCAAATTGACCTGCGGCGATGGCATCGCGCATGCCCTGCATAATTTCTTGAAAATAATGCAAATTGTGCCAGGTCAGTAACATTGAGCTGATGATTTCTTGGGATTTGAACACATGATGCAGATAGGCGCGGCTGTAATTGCGGCACGCGGGACAGGTGCAATGTTCATCAATCGGGCGTGGGTCGTTTTGGTGACGTGCGTTTTTGATATTCACAATACCGCGACGGGTAAACAATTGCCCCGTACGACCCGACCGCGATGGCAATACGCAATCCATCATATCCACACCGCGTTTGACCGCGCCCACGATATCATCGGGCTTGCCCACGCCCATCAGGTATCGGGGTTTATCGACTGGTAACATATCGGGGGCATAATCCAGACAGCCGAACATGGCCTCTTGGCCTTCGCCCACGGCCAATCCGCCAATGGCATATCCTTCGAAGCCGATGTTTGTTAACGCCTCGGCGCTTTCAGCGCGGAAATCCCGTTCCAAACCGCCCTGTTGGATCCCGAATAACGCATGACCGGGGCGGTCGCCGAATGCCTCGCGCGACCGCGCGGCCCACCGCATCGACAACCGCATACTGTCAGCAATCCGGTCGCGATCTGCGGGCAATGCGGGGCATTCGTCAAAACACATCACAATGTCGGACCCCAACAGGCGCTGAATTTCCATCGACCGTTCAGGCGACAGATGGTGTTTGGATCCATCCACATGCGATTTGAATGTCACGCCATCCTCGGTCAATTTGCGCAAGGACGCCAGTGACATCACCTGAAACCCGCCGCTGTCGGTCAAAATCGGGCGATCCCAGTTCATGAAGTTGTGCAATCCCCCCAGCGCATCAATCCGTTCCGCCGTCGGGCGCAACATCAGATGATAGGTGTTGCCCAGCAAAATATCGGCCCCCGTCTGGCGCACGCTGTCGGGCATCATCGCCTTGACCGTCGCGGCGGTGCCCACGGGCAT
>CBFHVU010000143.1:0-246 GCA_965659465.1 uncultured Paracoccaceae bacterium
TCATCAAGTAACTTCTCATTCGACATCTAATCGGTTCAACTGCCAAACGCTTTGCGCATAGATCGCTTCTGTTTGAAATTCTGGACCATCAGAATAGGGAAATACAACCCATAATGGTCCTTTGTCTCTGGGGTGAATTGTATCGCCGTTTAGGCGGGTTGCAATCAAAGCATTATCAAAAGCGAAAGAACCGACCGTAAATTCGGCCATATAATCGTTGATCGCCCAGGCTGTGACCAAGTTTCC
>CBFHVU010000143.1:256-5188 GCA_965659465.1 uncultured Paracoccaceae bacterium
GGTGTTCACGTCCTCGGTCCAAATCGTTGTGGTGCTAAATTGGTGTTGGGGTAGCTCATCTAGCAATGCCAAATTGAATGCGAATGTCACATTTTCATCGGCAGTGTCACCTGTATGTGCGACCTTTAGGATGATTTCTGACGATACAGCATCCTCGGCCAAAGTTTGTGTCGAAAATATTGTCATGATTGCAAGGAATGCAACTAATGAAAACTGAGTGTAGAGACGCTGCATGTGATGACCATTGATATGTTGTGGTGACTAAAGTTTTGAAAAAAATATACCATGAGTGATATTGGGTTATTGGGTTAATGAATTAGGTCTATATCCTTTGGTATATATAAGTAACAGAACGGGCCAGAAAACGCTGTCCGAGTGTTACGAATTTTAGGTTTTACACCAGCTGGCGGTTTATAGCGTCCTTGTGGAAATCATAACCTTACTGAAACTGAAATATCGCTTTTAATCCATGGAAAAACTATCATCACGATTAATTTAATTATGATTTTGTGATTAAAATTAAGAGTAAAGACTTGTTTCATGTAAATGTAATATATCAAATAGATAATAAATATGACCTTTTGAGTGGCCCTGAATTCAATGGATAGTGAGGAAAGTAACGAAAAAATAACAATAAATGTACATTGGGATATGGTTTTACATCTGTTTGAAACTGTATTTGTGCGAATAAAGTTGTGGTCCGTTCGCATTTGAACCATACTTAAGAACAGATGAGGACTACATTTTAACTAGTGGCGGATACATATGAAAATCCTAATTGCTGACGATCATGACCTTTTGAAGGATACTCTAGTCTTATTTTTACAGTGCGAAGGGAATATTGAAACGGTAACGGCATCTGACTTTGACGGTGCGATTTCCATGATAGATTCCAAAGGGCCGTTTGACTTGGTGATGTTGGATTACAATATGCCAGGTATGAACGGGCTAGAGGGGCTTAAGAAAGCGCTTGGTTACAGCGGTGGTCAAACTGTTGCTTTGATGTCAGGCATCGCCACCCGCGCCGTGGCAGAAGAGGCGCTTTCATTGGGCGCTGCGGGATTTGTGCCCAAAACGCTGTCAGCCAAATCCCTGGTCAATGCTGTGCGGTTCATGGCGATGGGCGAGCAATATGCCCCCATTGATTTCATGACCCAAGAGGAAGAAGAGGCCGCGCCAAACCCATTGGCCGAAAAACTGTCCCGCCGCGAATTGCAAGTGTTAGAGGGGCTGTCGCAAGGCAAATCAAACAAAGAAATTGCACGGGATTTGGACCTGCAAGAACCAACAATCAAACTGCACGTCAAAACATTGTACCGCAAAATTGGGGCGGGTAATCGGACACAGGCCGCCTTGATCGCGAAACAAGAGGGTTTGTTTTAAAAACAGTCGCGGTTTTACATGACTTATCACGGGCAAAGCGTTAGGCATTTCCTAACGCTTTTTTCGTAGGAGCTATCGTTTGATCATATGTTTTGATTGGGCGCCCAACGCGACGCTGATTGATCCGCAGGGCAATACGCATCACAAGCGATTGGTGGGACCCGTTTCTAGGCCTGTGCCGTTGGATGATTGCGTCCCCGCGTGGCATCAGTTTTTCGCATTGATCCGTGATCGTAGGTTTGAACCTGTGGTCGGGGCCACCCATATCGCGCCCACGGCTGCTGGGGATGGTGCGGGGTTTCAATGCCAAACGGGTGGGACCACGCAGGCTCCAAAACAATTGCGCCGCAGCTGTGACAGTTGGTTGGCATCGTTTCGACATAATATGCGCCTGTTCGGCTCAGATCAGGTCTATGCCACATTGGGTCATCTAAGCCATTCATTGACGCTGTACGCTGGGGCCGAGGCACTGGCCACGGGCGCGGATTACGTCCCAGTGCAGGTCAAACAGCCCGCTGCCCAGCGGCAAATATTGTCGCGCCATGATGTCACCGTTCTTTATGCAACGCCTACGCAAATTCGGCTGCTGTGCATGGGCGATGGGGCAGGGGCGTTAGGTAACCTGCGATATGTGATGATTGGTGGGGGGGTATTGGATGCAGGGACACAGGCCTTGGTGAAACAGGCTGCCCCAAATGCGCAGGTTTTGCAATTTTATGGGGCGGCTGAAACCAGCTTTATCACCCTGTCAGATCAGGATACACCCATGGGGTCAGTCGGGCGCGCCTTTCCCGATGTGCAAATTGATGTTCGAAATATCGACCCTAGTGATGGTCAGGGCGATGTCTGGGTCACATCGCCCTATTTGTTCGATGGCTATACCAGTGGGGCCAGCGCGACCACATGGCGTGACAGTGGCTGGATATGTGTGGGCGAACGCGGGTTTTTGGATCAAAACGGATATCTATTTTTGACGGGTCGCAGGTCGCGAATGTTCTTGGCCGGTGACAAAAATATCCATCCCGAAGAAATTGAAACCTGCATCATGGATTGTGCCGGTGTGATGTCCTGCGCTGTTTTGGGGCGCAGCGATGCCCTGCGCGGCAATCGAATTTGTGCCATGGTGTGCGCGTTTGATCCACTGTTGGCCACGACTGTTTTGGCGCATTTGAACAAACATCTGCCCCGATATATGATCCCATCACAGATCGACATTATTTCCCCCGATAATTGGCCCGTGCTGGCGTCGGGAAAACCCGATCTGGCAAAATTGAAAGACCGCCTATGACAACCCAGATTGTTTCCGCGCAGCGTACAATAATTGCCCCCAAAAATGGCGCCTTGGCGGGTATGTCCCTGTCCGATCTATCCGCACCAGTCATTCGGGCCTGTTTGGCGCAGGCGGGGATCACACCAGATCAGGTGGATGAGGTCATCGTCTCAAATGCATTGGGCGGCGGTGGTAATCCCGCGCGGCTTTGCGCCCTTGCTGCGGGTATTCCCCACGCTGTTGCAGGGCTTAGCATCGATCGCCAATGTGTGGGCGGTCTGGATGCCCTGCTGTTGGCCAAGGCCATGATTGAGGCAGGCCAAGCCCATGTCATTGTCGCAGGCGGGGTCGAGAGTTATTCGACGCGCCCCATTCGTCTGGCATCGCAACATGCCGCCGCGGTGGCGCAGCCCTATGACCGCCCTGCCTTTGCCCCCGCCCCCATGCCTGACCCTGACATGGATCGGGCCATGGCCCAGGTTGCGCAAAAATATGATCTGCAGCAAAGGGATATGGACGACTGGGCCATGCGCAGTCACGCAAATGCGATTGCCGCGCGTGACAGATTGAAGCGCGAAATTGTTGCGGTCGCTGGCTCGGACGTGACGCATGATCCCTATGCCCGTCCACTGACTGATCGGCTCTGCGCGCGCGCGCCGCAGATTGATGGGCCTATAACTTATGCCAATACGGCGATTGCGGCGGATGGGGCGGCGTTTGTTATTATGGTGTCGCCCGAATTTGCCAAAAAACACGATCTTGCGGGTGTGAATGTGGTGTTCGGGAAAACAGTTGCCGCAGCCCCGCATGAACCTGCAATCGCCCCCGTTTATGCGATTGATCAGGTGTTGGCGACGCTAAACATCACCCCCCATGCTCTGACCCATATCGAAATGATGGAGGCCTATGCCGCCCAAGCGATGTTATGCACCCAACTGACCAAATTGCCGGTGGACCGCGTTAATCTACAGGGTGGTGCACTGGCACGGGGGCATCCCATCGGGGCATCGGGGGCGGTGCTGGCGGTGCGGTTGTTTCACGAAATCATGGCTGCAAACGCCGGCCTTGGGTTGGCGGCAATTGCTGCGGCTGGCGGTTTAGGCACAGCTGTCGTGTTACAGCGACGATCCTGATCGCGAAAATACGCTGGCGGGCCGTGCGGCAAAAATGGCTTGGGTCAGGATCGCAGTGATGACTGCCTTGATAAAGTCGCCGGGCAAAAACGGGGTAATCAGCATCGCCGCTTGCGACCATGATTTATCCAACATCAGGGCCATGCCCGCAACGCCTGGGATATACAGAATAACGATCCCACCGATCATGGCCGCAACGCCTGCGGCAATACTGACCGGCAGGGCGTGCAGGCGTTCCATGATCCATCCAGTCGCCCATGCCGCAATTGGAAAACCCACGACGAACCCAACGCTTGGCCCCGCCAGAACACCCAAACCACCACGTCCGCCAGACAGCAACGGCAAGCCAGCCAGCGTTAATGCGACAAACAGCGCAACCGCCGCTGCACCTCGTTTTGCGCCCAAAATCGTACCGGCCATCATGATGCCCATGCTTTGTGCCGTGATCGGAACGCCGCTGGTCAGCATCAGTTTTGGGATCAGCCCCAGGGCAGCAATCAGGGCTGCAAAAAGGGCGATGTGAACGGTAGCTTTTTCCATTTTGGTCAATCTTTCGGTGTTATGCCGCCGCGGGCGCGTAGGGCTTCGGCAACGGTGTCTGCATCATCAAGCATACCCAGTGCAAGTGGAAAAATTATAGTCCAACGACCAGATCGGTGGGACCGCGCGCGATGGGCCATTTTCAACTGTTCGGCACGGGCCATGAACACAGGGATAAAGCGGATCATCATCGCAATCGCCAAGGATACCGCATTGGGGTTTAATCCCAGTCGCCGAAATGGATGCAACAGGCGCACCAAGCATGCAATCATATCCTGCAGCGGTGTTGTCATTGTAACTAAATTTGCAAAAGCGACTGCCGTGATCAAACGCGCAAGGATCAAAATACCGCCGTCCCAGTCGCCCTGCCATCCATGCCATAGGCCCAAAACGACGACAAAGGGCCATAGCCCATTTAATGTGCGCAGACCCGCGCGCAAAAACGCACTACCCATGGCCGCATATAGCGCCAAGGCCGCGCCGCCCAAAACCATACTGGCCCACCCTGTCGGAATAATGAACAAAGCCGTTGTGATTCCGGACAGCGCCATTAATTTTATTGGGGCTGATAGGGCATGCAGCGGCGTTTGCGGGCTATAGGTCAGC
>CBFHVU010000143.1:5198-5457 GCA_965659465.1 uncultured Paracoccaceae bacterium
GACCCGATGCGGTCATCATAGCATCCATAAATTCAGGCAACACCTGTTCCGGTGTACCCACACGGTGGATTTGTCCTGCATCTAGCCATAGGATCCGATCGTAGGTTTCAATCACAGCCGGATCATGCGTGATGTGGATCAAGGTTTGTGGTAGGGATTGGAACACATCACCCAAAATGCGCCGCGTTGGAATGTCTAGCCCACTGAACGGTTCGTCCAAGACGATCACATCCGGTTCCATCGCCAAAATAGACATCAG
>CBFHVU010000144.1:0-5435 GCA_965659465.1 uncultured Paracoccaceae bacterium
ACATCGGCCCCACCACGGGTTGCAATTTCCAAGGCCTCGCGTGCGCTCATGGCATCTGCGCCATTTTGGACACGCTGCAATAACAGTGTCTGGCGGGCCTCATCCATCAGATTGCCCAAATCATTGCTGGCTGATCCATCCACGCCCAACCCCACGGGCACGCCCGCATCGCGCATCACGCGCACGGGCGCAATGCCCGACCCCAACCTGCAATTTGAACAGGGGCAATGGGCCACACCCGTTTTTGTGCCCGCAAATAATTTGATTTCGCGATCATCCAATTTGACGCAATGCGCGTGCCACACATCGGAACCGGTCCAGCCCAGATCTTGGGCATATTCGCCAGGGCGGCAGCCAAATTTTTCCAGGGAATAGGCGATATCTTCGTCGTTTTCGGCCAAATGGGTGTGCAAAAACACACCCTTGTCCCGTGCCAACAGGGCCGTGTTGCGCATCAAATCCCGCGTCACGGAAAAGGGCGAACAGGGCGCAATGCCGACCCGCACCATCGACGCCGGATCAGGATCATGAAACGCATCAATCACACGGATGCAATCTTCTAAAATGGCGTCTTCGTCTTCGACCAGACTGTCGGGGGGCAATCCTCCATCGCTTTCGCCAATGCTCATGGCGCCGCGTGTTGGGAAAAATCGCAAGCCCACGGTTTGCGCGGCCTCGATCGTGTCATCCAACCGCGATCCATTGGGGTACAGATATAAATGATCCGATGTCATAGTACAGCCCGACAATGCCAATTCTGCCAATCCGACCATGGCAGAGACACGCATTTCATCAGGCCCAAAACGCGCCCAAATGGGATAGAGCCGCTGCAACCATCCAAACAACAGCGCGTCCTGCGCACCGGGCACCGCGCGTGTCAGGGTTTGATACAAATGGTGGTGGGTGTTGACCAAACCCGGGGTCACAACACAGTTGCGGCCCGACACGATGGCGGCATCCGTGGGGGCCATAAGGGATGGGCCAATGTTCGAAATAGCCCCGTTTTCGATCAAGATATCGACCCCTGATAATTCGCGGCGATCGTCGTCCATCGTTAAGACATGGGTTGCGTTCTGAATTAAAAGTGCTGTCATCACCTATCCCTCGGCATAGGGTTGCAAAAAGGAAAGCGCCCGTTGATGCAAGGTCGCATTGGCCGCTGCGATAATTTGCCCGCCATTATGCGCGGGGCCACCGGTCCAGTTGGTCACAATGCCGCCTGCGGCCTGAATTACCGCAATCGGCGCCTGAACATCATAGGCGTTTAACCCCGCCTCGATCACCAAATCAATATGCCCCGTCGCCAACAACGCATAGGCATAGCAGTCCAGCCCATACCGCACCAATTTGCACCGCTCGGCCACCTGATCAAAGGCCTGTTTTTCGTTCTGCGTTCCGATTTCGGGAAAGGTGCTGCATAAAATCGCGTCATCCAATTTCTGCCGCTGTGATGTGGACAAATCAACGCTACCCTGCATCGTAGTTAGCCACGCTGTATCACCATATCCAACAAACCGTTCGCCAGTGTAGGGTTGATCAATCATGCCAAACACGGGGCCCTGCTGGTGATATTCCAATGCGATCAGCACACCCCAGGTTGGCGCACCACATAAAAATGCGCGCGTCCCATCAATGGGATCCAAAACCCAGCGATACGGTGATGTGCCTGATGTTGCCGCAAACTCTTCGCCCAAAATGGCGTCCTGCGGGCGACGTCGCGCCAAGACATCGCGCATGGCCTCTTCCGCTGCGCGGTCTGCTTGGGTGACGGGATCGAACCCTTGGGCCAATTTATTATCGGCGTTCAATACCGTTGATCGAAACAACGGCAAAATGGCCGCGCGGGCAGCGTCGGCCATTTCATGTGCAATCTCTAAAATATCAGAATATTCTGACTGCGGTATATTTTCTAACATCTTGCCCCCATTGGTTAGACATGAGGGCTAAGGCACGCATCACAAAAAATCAAGCAACATCGCTAAGCACACGGGCCAGATCAAACAACCGGCGACGTTGGTTTTCTGGGATCGCATAATATGAACGGATCAGATCCAATGCCTCTTTGTCGGCCATGATATCTGTTGGCGCTTCTTTTGCCTCTGCACCGTCAACCTGATCTTCAATACCTTCGAAGAAGAAGCTGATCGAGACCTGCAGTGCGCGCGAAATGTCCCACAAACGCGATGCGCTGACGCGGTTCGCACCGGTTTCATATTTTTGGATTTGCTGGAATTTGATGCCTACTTGCTCTGCCAATTGTTGTTGGGTCATACCAACCAACCAGCGACGGTGGCGAATGCGTTTTCCAACATGCACATCAACGGGATGGGTCATTTTTTATTGTCCTTTGTCGTTGTCCGCATCTTAGGCGGGAAATAATTACCAAACAGTTACAAGACGATGCACATTAACATGCAAACGACCCGCCAAGCCCAAAACACACTCGGTCAACTGTAACTCAACCACAGATACAATAACACACAATACAAACTTTATACGAATACTAAAACGTATAGGTTCAATCGCAAGAAGTGTAGCCAGTATCTACACCAGAGGTTGCGACATTATCACATTTGCACCATAAACTGACGCAATATAAACACATAATCGCACATTGTCACAAAAAGAGGCACCCATGCAAGCGTATCGCGTTTCGTCGTTTGAAACATCACCGCATTTGGAAACAATTACACCGCCCCAACCACACATGGGCGAAGTTGGGATTAAAATCAAGGCATGTGGGCTAAATTTTGCAGATATTTTGATGCAAGATGGCACATACCAAGATACGCCAACACCCCCCTTTACCTTGGGGATGGAGGTGGCCGGCGTGGTTGACGGATTGGGTCCGGACACGGATGGCCCCGCCCCAGGCACCCGCGTTGCCGTGTTTGGCGGTCAAGGAGGTTTGGCAGAAATGGGGTGTTTTGACGTCAATCGCTGTGTTGTCATCCCAGACACAATGTCGTTCCAAGATGCGGCTGCGTTTCAAATTGCCTATGGCACCAGTCACGTCGCATTGGAATATCGTGCCAAATTGCAGGCGGGCGAAACCCTGTTGGTATTGGGTGCGGCCGGTGGTGTTGGAATGACGGCGGTTGAATTGGGCAAATTGATGGGCGCGCGCGTCATCGCCGTAGCACGTGGTGCGGATAAACTGGCCATCGCCAAGCAGGCCGGCGCCGACCACGTCATTGATGCGACCCAAGGTGATCTGCTGGCACAGTTAAAGGCACTGGGTGGCGTCGATGTCGTCTATGACCCAGTGGGCGGCGACCAATTCAAAGCAGCCTTTCGCGCCTGTCGGCCCGAGGCGCGCATCATAGTAATCGGATTTGCCAGTGGGTCAGTCCCGCAGATACCGGCGAACCACCTGTTGGTCAAAAATATCACAGTTGAGGGATTTTATTGGGGTGGATATCTGAAATTCAAACCCCACGTTATCACCGACAGTCTGGCCAAGCTGACCGGATGGTACCAAGAGGGTAAATTAACCCCACATATCAGTGCCACATTCCCACTGGCCGAGGCGCAAAAGGGAATAGATTTGCTGAAGGCGCGCAAATCGACTGGCAAAGTGGTGATCACGATTGACTAAATCCATTCTTGCGCACAAAAAATTGATGTAAACTTAAGGAATTCGTGACAAAATATCTTGAATATTGGGATAGCATTCCCAATATCAGTAGCAGTATGGGAAGTAGGCTTCCCAAGTAATCGGAGGCTAAAATGGCACAATTTGAATCATTACGGTCCGCAGCTGGCGCACGCGCCACACGGATTGATGAGGGACTGCGCGCCCACATGAATAAAGTATACGGCACAATGTCGGTCGGCCTTATCATCACCGCATTGGCGGCATGGGCCTTGGCCGGGTTGGCCGTAACAACAGATCCAGCAAGCGCCGCAGCGCAGATGCAAAATGGCACATTGCTGACAGGTCTGGGGGTTGCATTATACACATCCCCGTTGAAATGGGTGGTCATGCTGGCCCCGTTGGGAATGGTATTTGCCTTTGGCGCGGTTGCGCAGCGGACATCAGCCGCAGGTGCGCAGTTGTTTTTCTATGTCTATGCTGCACTGATGGGTGCGTCACTTAGCTCGATCTTTTTGGTCTATACATCGTTCTCGATTGTACAGACATTCTTGATTACAGCAATCGCATTTGCCGGCCTATCGCTGTGGGGATATACAACCAAGAAAGACATTTCCGGTTGGGGATCGTTCCTGATTATGGGTGTGATTGGTCTGATTGTTGCATCAATCGTGAATTATTTCCTGGGGTCGCCCGCCATCCACTTTGCAATTTCCGCTTTGGGTGTTTTGATTTTTGCAGGTCTTACCGCGTATGACACACAAAACATTAAAAACACGTACATCGCGCATGCCCAGCATGGTGATGTTGCTTGGTTGGAGAAATCGGCAATCTTTGGCGCGTTGCAGCTGTATCTGGATTTCGTGAACTTGTTCATGTTTTTGTTGCAGTTTTTGGGCAACCGCGAATAACCACCGGCTAGAAGACAACCACAAAGGGGTCGCTGTTTGCGGCCCCTTTCGTATTTTTCGAGTGAGCGTCTTTGAGCGTCTGGTTCTGGGGCGTTGCCCCCTTGTTCAAAATTTTAATTTTGAACAATTCCCCCAGAGTATTTTCGCAAAACTGAAAAAAAAAGCCGCGTGTGATACGCGGCCTTTTGTATTGGATATCAAGTGATTTTACTTGATTTTGCCTTCTTTGTATTCGACATGCTTGCGAACAACGGGGTCATATTTACGCACAACCATTTTTTCGGTCATGGTGCGCGCGTTTTTCTTGGTCACGTAGAAGTGGCCAGTGCCCGCGGTCGAGTTCAGGCGGATTTTGATCGTGGTTGGCTTCGCCATTTTACATCTCCTGCGGCGGGCGATGAGGTTGCCCGCGAATTCCTATGAGCCATGCCTTTTAAAGGAGAACGCGTCCGAGTCAACAGGCATTCGGTTATTTTCAGACAAAAATATGCGCGGTGGGCCTATAAGCCGGATTCTGTCCAGAGGTTGCCCCCTTGGATGACCATTCATCTTGGCCTGCAATCGCTTGCAGACCTCTAGCTGCCAACCCGGACCTTTCGATCAAAGCAATCGTGCAGTGATATCGGTTGCCCGATCAAACCTGCGCAAGGTCCCTATTTGGCATTGCTCCTGGTGGGGCTTGCCATGCGGGATCTGTTGCCAGATCCCCGGTGGGCTCTTACTCCACCGTTTCACCCTTACCTGCGTGGACCGCAGGCGGTTTCATTTCTGTGGCGCTTTCCGTCGGGTTGCCCCGCCCAGGCATTACCTGGCACCAATGCTTTGTGGAGTCCGGACTTTCCTCGGGTGCGTGGCACCCGCGATCATCCAGCCCACCGCGCATAGTCGCAGTAAGCGCAAGCCGAGACGCCGTCAACCATTGATTGGCT
>CBFHVU010000145.1:0-5425 GCA_965659465.1 uncultured Paracoccaceae bacterium
GCCTTTGATATATCGCAGTTCGGTGTCGCCAATTGCGGCCACCTTGCCCCCATCCAACCGATCACCGACCGATACCATTTGCCGTTTGCCGTTGGCAAACCGGACTAGGGCGCGTTTGCTAGATCCCGATCCATATACGCCAATCAAATTTAGATCGTTTAACTTTAAAGCGTTTTGAATTGTCGCCTCTTCGGCGACCTTGGCATTTGATGGTATGCGGGGCGCGGCGGATGTCACGGCGGCTTCGTCACCCTCGGCCTCTTCTGGGGATAGGACAGTTGTTTGCAACGCGTTTGGGCGAATTTTTGGCGTTGGCACCGCGGTCAGGCCAGTGTCAGGGGCGGGTGTTGCCATAGCATCGGACAGGGCGGAGATGGTGTCTGGGCGCGTTTTGGGCCGCAGCAATGCCAAGGCATCGGTTTGTTGTTGTGCGGGCGCCTCAAGCACAGACAGAGCAGGGCGTGGCCGCGGACGCAGATCGATTAGCGGGGTTCCATTTGTGGTCAATATTGATCGCGCGTCATTCAGCACTGGTTCAATATCCGCCTGCGGGTTTTCCGGTGGGGTAACGCTGGGCCGCCCCAAGAAAACGGTGTATCCTTCTGGTGCAAGCGCGCCTTGGGCGGTGGCTTGGATCAATCCTAGGGCGTTTAGTTCAAAAATCGTGCCAGCTGGCGCAGGGACAGCGGGGGTTCGGATGCCGGTATCGGTTTGATAGGATTGCGGCGATGGCAGGGCGACGGCGTCTTGTAATTCGATAACCCGGTCAATTGAGGCAATATAGATATCGCCCAAGGGTTCGGGCCATTTGGCAGGCTCGCTATCAGGGCCACGCACCCAAATGCCCGTTGCCGCATAGATGCGCTGAACGTCTTGGTCGCTGTATGTGACCGTGTTGGTTTGTTCTGTGGTCCCAGCCGGTGTTTGCGGTGGCGTTTGCACACCAAGTGTATCACCGGTATCGTCCGACGGCACGGCTGGATCAGCTGTCGCGCCCAGATCTGTATCGGGTGTGGCTGCAGGATCGCTCAGCGATATTTGTTCGATTCGCTCGGGCTGATTGGCGTCGATCTGTGTGGCATCTGTCGGGATCGTTTCAGTCTGGGCGGTGTCTGTGTCAGGCGTGTCAGCTGGTCCTGCCATCCACCAGCCCAGCCCCAGCAGTAAAATGACGGCCAAACCGACAGCCAATGCGATGTATGTCTGTTTCTCTTTTGCAGGCGTTGCGCGTGCGGATGGGGGCGTTTTTGCCGCGCGCTCAACACTAATGGCGGCCAGTTTCTGCGCAACTATGGTGGCGGCCGCCTCGGATTTTGATGGAACGCTTGGCGCCGCCGCGGCATTGATCACTGGCGTGGGCTTGGTTGGCATCGGGGCTGCAACCAAATTGGCCGATGCAGGGGCGGTTTTCTTGGCGGTATCCGTTACAGACCCTGCAACAGGTGCTGGTGCAGGTTGTGGCGCTGGCGCTGTTGTTTGTTCAGCGGCGGGGGGTACAGCAGGGGATTGTGTTGGGGATGGCGTGATCGTTGTGTTGGGGATATCTGCGATAGCCGGTCTAACACTGCGCCCCGCATGATCACTGGCACGACCGAAATAGGCCCCGTTTTCAAACCCACCCATCTGTTCGGCCGCGCGTGATCCGATCACGTCAAAGCCGTGGGTTGTTACGAATTCTTCTACCTCTTGCAGGGTTTCAAGGGCGACTGCCGCAACATGAACTTTGTTATCTAATATTTTGTAATCATATCGTAATTCAGAAATTAAGTAGGGCGTGTTCTGTTCTAGTTCGTGTGCAATTACCTTGGTTATTTGATCGTCGGCCTGATCTAGATCGTGATCCAGCACCAAAAATTTGATCTGATCTTGGGGTAAGACCAAATTGACAGCCGCCTGTTCATGGCTAAGACTTTGGACATGATTACGCAGATCGGCCATATCCCGTTCTAATGTGTCGGGATCCAAGTCGATGTTGTGGACGCGCGACCACGCCCCATCCGCATGGTGCATCAGCGCAATGCCGTCAAAGGATAGGTGTAATTCGCAGATGGGATGAACCTGTTTCAAATGCGTCCTCAGATGTTGCAACGGGCGCAGCTTAATTCATTGTTGCTCAAAGGAAAAGAAAAAGAACCCCTTTGGCCGACCCGATAGCAATAAATCGCCATTTCTAATATTGCTTGTTTTGGTTTGGACTGTTGGGGGCAGGCAGGTTGCCTGACCCCAGATTAAATTGCACCATCTAGGCCTGCAATTTGATCAAGGCTTGGTCAAGGTCTGCGATCAAATCGGCAGCATCCTCGATCCCGATCGAAATGCGGACCACATTGGGTCCAGCCCCCGCAGCGGTTTGCTGTTCTGGGGTCAATTGACGGTGTGTGGTTGATGCCGAATGGATGACCAGTGACCGCGCATCACCCAAATTCGCCACATGGCTAAAGATTTCCAGACTGTCCACAAATTTCACACAAGCGTCATAGCCGCCCTTGAGTGCGACGGTAAACAATCCGCCCGCCCCTTTGGGGCAAATGCGTTCGACGCGGTCATGATAGGGGGATGAAGGTAGACCGGCATAGGTCACATAATCCACCGCCTCATGCTGTTCCAGCCATTTGGATACGGTCAGCGCGTTTTCCACATGCCGTTGCATCCGCAGCGACAGGGTTTCGATGCCCATCAACGTGTAATGCGCCGCTTGTGGGTTCATTGTCATCCCCAAATCGCGCAGACCGATTGCAATCCCGTGGAAAGTAAAGGCCAAGGGGCCGAATGTTTCGTGGAATTTCAACCCGTGATAGGCCGGTTCTGGCGCAGAAAGCGATGGGAATTTGTCCGACGCAGACCAGTCAAATTTACCGCTGTCTACAACGCAACCACCCGTGACCGTGCCGTTACCTGTCATGTATTTTGTGGTCGAATGCACCACCAATGTCGCGCCGTGATCGATGGGGCGGCATAGATAAGGCGTCGCGGATGTATTATCCACGATCAAGGGCAGACCTGCATCATCCGCAATTGCTGAAATGGCATCCAGATCCGTGATATAGCCGCCAGGGTTTGCGATCGCTTCGCAGAAAATGGCGCGTGTGTCGTCGTCAATTGCGGCCTTGACCGCATCCAGATCATCGAAATCAACAAAGGTCGCTGACCAGCCGAAGCGTTTGATTGTTTGACTAAACTGCGTGATTGTCCCACCATATAAACGATTGGATGCAACGATATTGCGACCAGGGGCCATCAGCGGAAACAGCGCCATAATCTGCGCGGCGTGGCCTGAGGAACAGCACACGGCTCCAACGCCGCCTTCTAGCGTGGCAATGCGTTCTTGCAATACCGCAACGGTTGGGTTCGTCAGACGGGAATAGATATACCCCACCTCTTGCAGGTTAAACAGGGCTGCGGCGTGATCTGCATCGCGAAACACATAGGCCGTTGTTTGATAAATCGGGGTTTGACGTGCGCCTGTTGCTGGATCAGGGCGTGCGCCTGCGTGGATTTGTAGGGTGTCAAATCCATAGGATGGTGTGTCGCTCATTGGAAACTCCTTGCTGTGGTATCGTGTCGTTGATGACACCTTAATCTAAGTTTGCAACCGGCAACAATGCAAAAACGCAACCTGTGCGTTTACCGTTCCCACAGGCCATGTTGCTTTAGGATCTGTCGGATTTTATGTTCCGGTGGTTTTCGCAGGTTTGGGTTATATAGCTCGCGCGTATCGCGCCCTGCGGACCCGTATGAAAACCGCGCAAAAGGGAGGTATTGGGACAGCAGCGATTTTATCGCATCTTGTTGTGCGATGTATTCCAAGGCGGCCACAACAAGGTCTGGCGCGCTGGCAAACAGCAAAGGCAGGTATCGATAATGATAGCTCACAGTGCTGTCCAACATCGTAGCAGGCAGCCGATGACGCCCGCCACCCAATCGGTGCAAGACAAGCGGCAGACTGATTTGATCAAGGCATGGTGACAGGGGCTGCCCAGATAATTCCTGCGGTGGATTTTCCCAGATGGTGCGGGCAATGTGCAAATAGTGTGCGCCAAATTCGTGCGGGCATTGATAGTAAAAAAATCCCGCGTTGTAATAGGCATAGCGTCGCCAATCCTGATCTGGATAGGTGGTATCCCACGAACTGGGAAAATCCAAATTAAAGAGGTCATAGAGCGCCCCCCAAATCTGTGCCAAGCTTGGGCTATCTGCCGTGATATTGGGCCAAGTCTGTGTGACCAAATGTGATGCACTGGGGTTCATAAAGTCAAACGGGACCTGATCTAGATCCTCTAGGATTAACGTATCGCTGTCGAAAAACACGAATGGCTGCCCTTTGGGGAGTTCGCTGAGACATTCGATTTTATTCCCGTGCGGATAAGTTTTTCCAAACACCTTGTTTTCAAATGATATCAGCTGCGCCCCATTGCTGGCGATATAACTTAGGATGTTTGGATCTGTTAGGGTGGGATCGGTTTGCCACCGTGGGCCACTCTGCGGCGTTGCGACAAAGACTTGACCGCGAAAATTTGGGCTGTTTTTTCGTAGGGATGCCAAGAATAAAGCGGCTTCATAGCCTAGCCGGCCATTTTACCCGATCAGTACGATGTTAAAATACGCCACCCTTGTCCCTTTGTTTTGCGGTACAATATGCCCTTGGGTGCAGTCCGTAAAGGTGTGAATAAAAATTGAACAAACTTGGTTGAAATGGCTATAATTTCACCCAATCCCTTGATTGGTTTCACCATCGCTGTATTTATTATTGCAACCGGTTGCAAAAATGCTATCCTTGATCACGAGACAAGATTCGAGGTTAACGTGACATGCTAAAAGTTGGACTGCTCGGCGCGGGTAGGATTGGCCAAGTTCATGCTCAGACGATCTGTGGACATGCAGGCAGCCGGTTGGTTGCTGTGTCGGATGTTGTCACACAAAACGCACACACCTTGGCATCCAAGTATGGCGCTGTGGTCAAGTCATCGGACGAAATTCTGGCTGATCCTGCGATCGACGCGGTGTTAATTGCGACCTCGACAGATACGCACTCTGACTTGATTGAGGCAGCAACCGCAGCGGGCAAGGCAGTGTTGTGCGAAAAACCGGTCGATCTTAGCTTGGGGCGGGCGCGGCAGTGTCAGGAACGTGTTGCGGGCAATGGTCAGCCAGTGATGTTGGGATTTAACCGTCGCTTTGATCCAAATTTTGCGGCTTTGAAAGCGGCCATTCGGGGCGGGGAAATTGGCCGGCCAGAATTGGTCAGTGTGACGTCCTTTGATCCCGCGCCGCCGCCGGTGTCCTATGTCAAGGTATCGGGCGGGTTGTTTCGCGATATGATGATCCATGATTTTGATATGGTGCATTTTTTGATGGGTGATCTGCCCGAAACAATCAGCGCAACGGGCAGTTCGATTGTTGATCCCGAAATTGGCAAAGCGGGCGA
>CBFHVU010000146.1:0-5384 GCA_965659465.1 uncultured Paracoccaceae bacterium
GGTCACGTGAAAACACCTTGGTATAAGGGAATTGATAAAAGAACAAAACAAGAACATAATGCGGGCATGTCACATCGATTCTCGGATATCTTTCCATTAAAGCAAGGCCGCACGCATGAGGTTTATGGCCCATGTGCCTATGCCTTTGCGGGGATTGCCATCGGGTTATCGCGCAGCCCAGCCTTTTGGTTTGTCGAAGACTGGGTGCCGGATATGGTTCATCCTGTTGGTCTTATCCCGTATTGTGATCCGCATCTTGTGTTGATTGGGCGCTGTCCAACTGCGATGGATGTGTTGGCCGCTGTGGAAGAAGCGCTTCGTTCGGGTGTCGTGTCTTTTGTCGTGGCCGAAGTGACCAAACCGCTGACGTTAAAAGCGGGCCGCAGGCTTCAACTGGCGGCGGATGCGGGCAAGGCTACGGGTCTGATGATCATTCCCAATGGCATGGGCAGCAATGCAACACACACCCGCTGGGAGGTACAGCCAAAGTTTTCTGATGCCCATGACGCGTTGATGCAATGGTCTGTGGTGAAAAATAAATCTGGCACTTTGGCCAGTTGGGATATTTGTTGGAATGAAGAAACGCATCGTCTCTGTGTGGTTTCCAAGGCTGCATAGCGATCGCGTTTTGCGACAACGGCCTGTGTCTGGACCATTTGCTATTACAGCGCATGCGCAAAATACCGATCGCGTGCTATGCTTGAACCATGATGCATCGCGTGCTGGTTTGGAACGGGGGATGTCATTATCGGATGCACATGCCTTGTGCCCACGCTTGCGGGTCGAACCATATGATCCCCACGCAGATCAAACATTTTTAAATGGCCTTGTGCGATGGGCGCGCAGGTATTGCCCTTGGGTCGCGCCCGATACTGTGGACGGATTGATTATGGATATCACTGGGTCTGCCCATCTTTTGGGTGGGGAAGAGGTGATGTTTGACGATATGACCCGTCGATTACAGCATGCCCGATTGAGCGTGAGAATTGGTATCGCAGATACCCGAGGGGCTGCGTGGGCCTTGGCGCATTATAACCCGTCTATCGCGCCGATTGGGGAGACGCGCGCGGCACTCCGATTGCGAAACAGCTGTGATGCTTTACTGCACAATCGCCAATTTGCTTTGCCCCAATCTCGGATGCAGCCGCCCCGCGATACCCCATGCGACCAAACTGGCCACGCCCGATGCCAAAAAGACGCCAGAAATCGGCGCGGCCAGTAAAATAATCCATGCAATCCCGGGCGTTACGATGCCAGACACATCGCGAAAGCTGGAATAAATGGCCGACATTTCGGTGCGTTCTGATGGCTTGACCGCCATCAAAAATGGCAGGCCCCCACAAATGTCGAGCAAAATCAAGAAATAGCTGCCAATAAACAGGCAAGCCACAGTCGCCCATGGATAGTCGCCGACAAGCGTTGCCAACACAAACATGACGGTCGCCACCATAAACCCGGTCCGCACAGCAAACCGAACCGATGTCGCCTGCAGAAAGCGCAGCATGATGGGCGACAGGAACAATCCAAGGTTTGTGATCGACAAACAAATGCCCCCCACCTGTTCATCAAGCCCGTTCACAACCGCATAAATCGGCAGATAGACGACATAGGCCCACCAACCGCACGACCGAATGACCGCGAACAACCAACCCGCAACCAAACGTGGCTGCGCCATAAAGCGGCCAATATAGTTCAACGGATTGATCGCGGGCGCTTTGGCCTTGGAAATCAATTTGCCATTGCCCAACCGCATGTACAAAAAGGTGCCCAATAAGAATACCGCTGACAGTGCCGACACAATAAACGGCAAAGGTGCCCAGTATTTCCACGCCATGACCCCCAACACCGGCCCAACCGACCAGCCCAGCGCCGAATAAAACATTCGCAGCGTTTCGCATTTGCCCAGCTCGACCCGCGAAATGTAATCAAGCACATAGGCATTGAAACACACAAAGGTCACAACCGTTGCAAGCGTATTCAGCAAAAGGCCCAGCACCACAAATTCGGGCGTCCCCGTTGCGGCAAGCAGTGATCCGGTGATGTAACCAAAGGCGCCTGCGACGTATAGAATGCGGCGCGGGATGAATTTGTTGAGGAAGGGAACCAATAACCCGACCAGCAATGATAAAACCCCAATCACAAAATACATCGAACTGACCCGCGACGCACTTTGCAGTGCATCAAACACGGCGACGGGGAAAATCGAAATCAGCATGCCGCGCGTCACCGCCTCAAAGCCAGAGATCGCAGCAAAGCCTTTGATTGACGGCGCGGGCGCGTGTCGCAGCCATTCGGGAATGCGTCGTTCAAACATACAAGACCAGACCTAGTTTATTCTTTTGTGTCGGCCCAGTGTTTTACAACTTTAAATCAATATATTGCCCAAAGGCGGCAGTGATGTCGTTTTTCCCCTCGCCCACAGAAATAAACCTGCGCTATGGCCGCAAAAAAGGCCGCGCGGTCATCGTTTCGGGGATCGCTGCCCCAAACAAACTAAGCACGGTTGGCGCGAGTTGGAGTTGCGACAGCGCCGCGTCCGTACCGCAGTACTGCGCATCCCCAAAATAATAGAGCGCAAAGTCTTGTTGCAGCGGGTCATGACCACCATGGTGACCACGCGCATCTTGGCCGTGATCCGCCGTCACGATCAAATCATACCCATTGTCGCGCCAACGGTTTATCCAGCGCGCCAACATTTCGTCCATTTGAAAACAAGCGTGATCCATTTCTTGGCAGTCGTGAAAAAACCGATGCCCCATGCTGTCCAATGTACAGGTGTGCAAAAGGCCGTAATCAATCGCAAACCGTTCGCACAGCATCGTCAGGGTTGCAAATAAATCCGCATCTGAGGGTGTCATCTGATTGATCAAACCATAGCCCGACATCGTATGAAATCGGCCATGATTAATGCTGTCGCTTTGTGGTTCGTCATATTCCAAATCGCGCACAGGATCAAAGGGCGCACGATTAAAGAATTCTGACCAGAAACTATGCGCGACCGCCCCCGTCACTTTGTTGATGCGCCGCAGCTGTGAAAAGATATCAGGTTGCGCCAAGCGAAAGACACGATCATTTCCAGTCGATCCATGAACCTGTGGCGTGACCCCCGTGTGGATTGAGGCATAGCAGCTTGCCGATGTGCTTGGCAGGACCGAGCACATTTTCCATCGATGCGCCTCACCTGATTGAACCCATCCTTCTAGATTGCCAAACAGACGCGTCCAGTTGCTATAGGGCACACCGTCGATAATGAGCAATAAAAGCTTGCGATCTCTCATCGATACACTCCTTTTTCGCCACCGGTTTTCAACAACTGTGCAATTAAACCTACTATGGCGTCAATCGATGTAACTATCGGCGCGCCGCCCAGCGCGTTCCCAATGAATTGGCAGCGTCCGACCATAAAGCTGCTGCGTGCGCTCCGGGCTGCCCACCATGTCGGGTTCTTCGACATAGGAAAAGATCGCGACATAGCGGGGGCGATCCCCCACAAGGGGCGTCACACGATGCAGGGAATAACGCCCCCTGAACAGCTGTAAATCCCCCGGTTCGAGCTCAAGAACGCTTACCTTATCTGATGTGCCGTCCAAAACGCGACCAACTTCTTCGAAGTTTTCTGAACCTTGCCGAATTCCGGGCGCATATTCGAAATGTCCGCCGCCGTGCGCATTTTGTATCGCAAGGGTCACCGTGAAATTATTGGTGTCAAAATGCCACGGAAATCCATTGCCCTCGACCGCCGAATTGATGATCACATCGGCCAAGGGATCAGCATAGCGATAAAATTTCTCTTCCTCGAAACATGCCTTAATAAAGCTGTCAAACCCGTCAAAGTCATGAATGGTTCGCAAAGCCCCCGTTGGCATAAAGTTATCCGCAGGAATAAAGGCATTCGACCGATCAAAAAATCTGCGTCTTGGATCGGTTGGGGGTAAAGTTTCGTCATCAGCGCTAAAATAAACGTTGGTGCGATTATAGGAACGATGTGCCTTGTCGGCGACGCTATCAGCCTCTGACGCTAATGTGTCGATCCCACGCTGGGTCAAAAACCCCTTGAGCACGGCACAGCCGTCAAATTTCAACCTACTTCTGATCTGTGCCAGCAATGCGTCACGTTGATCACCCTCTTGGTGAATGGGATACTTTGATAGGTTGATTAAGTCATGTGCATCAAACGACATGCGTGCCTCCTTTGTTTGGTCAATCAAAGTCGCCGAACTGGGCACTGTCCTGTCAGTTTGCGACGCAAAACGATGTTTGCGACCCATTAATTTGATATAGGTCTTGGTAATTTTGATTGACCGATTGCACGCCCATGATACGCTTTTCCCAAACAACGGAGCAGAGCCTATGCTGACCCCTTTACCCTTGATCAATGGTGCTTTGTCACAAAACCAAATTCAAAACTATTGGGACGACGGATATTTGTTTCCGATTCAAATCATGTCCCACGACGAAGCCGCAGCCGCGCGGCGCGAACTGGAACAGTTGGAACATGATTGGCTGGATGCGGGTCTGCCAAAACCAATAAATGCCTATAAACGCGTAAACTCTAATGCGGTGATGCCTTTGTCTTATCGTTTGGCCTCTGATCCGCGCATTTTGGACGTGGTCGAAGGCATTCTGGGACCCGACATCCTTATTTATGGCGCAGAATATTTCATCAAAGAACCCTGCACCAAACATATGGTTTCGATGCATCAAGATTTAACCTATTGGGGGTTGGGCGCGACATCTAGAATGGTCACGGTTTGGCTGGCCCTGTCGCCCGCGACGCCCGCATCGGGGTGTATGGATTTTGTGAAAGGGTCACATAAAAATCCAATCATGCCGCACAAAGATACTTTTGACGATCTGAACCTGTTGTCACGCGGCCAAGAGATTCAAGTTGATGTCGCACCACAGGACAAAACAGCCATCGAAATCCATCCAGGGCAAATAAGTTTGCATCACGGCCTGACCATCCATGGTTCGGGTCCCAACACGACAGATGATCGGCGCATTGCCTTTGTTGTGCGGTATGTTGGACCTGACGTGCGCCAAGAGGTTGGCGACAAAGATTACGCCATGTTGGTGCGCGGCGCAGATCGAAACGGCAATTTCGTGAATTATGCCCCGCCGCGCGATACATTTAGCGCGGATGGGCTTGCCATGTGGGAAGAAATTCGCAAAGCGCAATCCGCTGTGATGATGCGCGGCTCAGAAGGCAAAGGGGTTTTGTATTCCTGACATTTTGGCACGACCACGCTCAACTGACCGGCCTCGCTCGTTTGTTCGCCATTGGTGGTCCTCCATTTCCTAAACATTGACATGGACCACTCAAATGAGGCTGCTCAATCGCTATCGGCAATGGTTTAAGGTTTCTGCAGCTTTTCTAGGATAGT
>CBFHVU010000147.1:0-5120 GCA_965659465.1 uncultured Paracoccaceae bacterium
GCCTATTTTGGGCGGTATTTCAGGACGACTGAGCCGTGTGTTTGAAAACGCGGCAGCGGTACTGAAACATCGTCTGCCTTGGGTGGTGCGTGCGCTTTTGGTGGTTGCGGCAATGGCGTTTATGTTTGTGTCGGCCATGCAATTTCTAAACCCCGCCTATCTGCTGGGTTTGGATCGCACCGACATAGGGCGTATGGCACACGTTCCGGGCATGATTATGTTCCTAAGTGCTGCGTTCATGGCATCAATCACAATGACGGCCGCCAAAATCGAACGGCGTAAAACACGGGTGGAATATGGCTATAAACGCACAGCGTTTGGGCATTTCATCAAACTGATTGCGGGCAATCCAGTCATGCCATTGGTTTCCATTGCAGCGGTGATCGGTTTTGCGATTGCGGTCTTTGGCTACTATGGTGAAAACAATCGCGGGGTGGATTTTTTCGTAGAATCCGAACCCGAACAGGCCATCGTTTACGTCAAGGCCCGCGGCAACCTATCCCTGCATGAAAAGGATATGTTGGTCGCCCAAGCCGAAGACATCGTTCTGGCCCATCCCGGTGTGCAATCGGCCTTTGCCTTTGCGGGGGCCGGCGGGTTAAACCAGAACACCGCCGGCGCCAGTTCGCCCAAAGATACCATTGGCCAAATTCAGCTGGAAACGATCCCATGGGAAAACCGCACCGATCGCCCTGAACTGGACGGCAATCTGGTCATGGCGGAACTGACCGCAGCCTTGAACGAAATTCCCGGTATCCAGACCGAGGTGTTGGAATTATCGCGCGGCCCTGCATCAGCCAAACCTGTACATTTGCGATTGGCGGGCGATAATCTGAATCAACTGATCGAAACAACTGCCTTTATGCGCGAGGTTTTCGAAAACACCCCAGGACTAGCCCAGATCGAAGATACCCGCCCCCTGCCCGGCATTGATTGGCAAATCAACGTCGATGTGGAAAAGGCAGGACGCTATGGCGCCGATGTAGCAACCGTGGGTGCAATGGTCCAGCTGATCACGCGGGGCATATTGCTGGACACCATGCGCGTTGATACCAGTGACGAAGAAATCGAAATTCGCGTGCGTTTGCCGGCTGAATATCGGCTGCTATCTACTTTGGACACGCTCAAAGTGCGCACGCGCGATGGTTTGGTCCCGCTGTCAAATTTCATTACCCGCGAACCTGTGGCAAAATTGGCAGAAATCAACCGCATTGACCAAAAACGATATTTCGATGTCAAAGCAGGGATTGCAGCCGATACCACTATCACAACAATGGATGCCGATGGGCAAACCATCGAAGTGGCGGCCAATGCGAACGAACGCATTGAATATCTGACCCAGTATCTGCAGGAAACTCCCCTGCCCGCTGGGATCAGCTGGGAATGGACGGGCGATCAACAAGACCAAAAAGAAAGCCAGGAATTCCTATCCTCTGCGTTTTCGGCAGCTTTGGGGTTGATGTTCATCATCCTTTTGGCGCAGTTCAACAGCTTTTATAACTCGGTCGTGGTGTTGTTGGCGGTTGTGCTGTCTACGGTGGGTGTGTTGATCGGGATGTTGGTCATGCAGCAATCATTTTCGGTCATCATGACCGGCACGGGCATCGTCGCGCTGGCAGGGATTGTGGTGAACAACAACATTGTTCTGATCGATACCTATCAGGAATGGACGCGCACAATGCCAAGGATTGAGGCGATCATTCGCACCGCTGAACAACGGATCCGGCCCGTGTTGCTGACCACCATCACTACAATGGCCGGTCTTGCGCCCATGATGTACGGGCTTAGCCTGGATTTCTTTGGCGGTGGGTATTCGGTTGATAGCCCCACCGCGCTGTGGTGGAAACAGCTGGCCACTGCAGTGGTCTTTGGTCTGGGGGTTGCAACGGTTCTGACCCTGATTTTCACCCCCGCGCTGTTGGCATTGCGGGTATGGTTTTGGGTCTATATCGCGGCCATCGGGCGCGGGTTGGTGCGTTTGGGCGCATCGCGCAGGGGCCGCATTGCCCAAGACTGGGCGCTGCGCAGCGCGGCACGCCAGACCAAGGTGGGCGATCTGATTTGGGATGATGCAGACCGGTCATCCGACACGTCTGATCTGCCCGATCCAGACGAAACAGAGGCGGAACCAACTGATCCTGATCTGAACGATCCGAACATGATTAAGGCCGCGGAATAGGTCGAGATCATCTTCGATATTCAAACACAAAAAAACCCTGCAAAATCTGCAGGGCTTTTTCATGTCTTGAGCCTTAGGGAGCCGCGTCGTTATTTTGCTGCATCATCCACAGATCATAATATCGACCGCGTTTGGCCCACAGATCATCATGCGTGCCCTGTTCAACAACGTGACCCTGTTCCAACACAACGATATGATCCGCGTCTGCCACGGTGGACAGACGGTGCGCGATGGTAATCACAGTGCGCCCTTCGGCCGCGCGTTCCAGCGCGTCTTGGATGCCCTGTTCAGTTTCAGTATCCAGGGCGGATGTTGCCTCGTCCAGCAGCAAAATGGGCGGGTTTTTCAACAGGGTGCGCGCAATGCCCACACGCTGTTTTTCACCGCCCGATAACTTCAACCCACGTTCGCCGACCGCCGTGTCATACCCCTGCGGCAGCGACAGGATGAAATCGTGGATTTTTGCGTCCCGAGCGGCTTGTTCGACCTCTTCTCTGGTCGCATTGTCGCGACCATAGGCGATGTTGTAATAAATCGTGTCGTTAAACAACACGGTATCTTGGGGCACCACACCAATCGCGGCATGCAGGCTGGTTTGGGTCACATCACGCACGTCCTGTCCGTCGATCGTCAATGATCCGCCGATGACATCATAAAACCGGAACAACAACCGACCAATCGTGGATTTCCCCGAACCGGATGATCCAACAATCGCCACGGTTTTTCCGGCTGGCACATCAACCGACACATTTTTCAAAATGGGCCGCGCGGGATCATAGCCGAAATCGACTTTCTCCAAGCGGACATGCCCGCCAGTGATGTTCAAATCAGTCGCGTTGGGTTTGTCGGTAATTTCTGAAGGCTGTTCTAACAGATCAAACATTTCCCCCATATCCACCAAAGCTTGGCGAATTTCGCGGTAAACCGTTCCCAAAAAATTCAACGGCAGTGTGATCTGGATCATAAACGCATTGACCATGACGAAATCGCCCACCGTCAATATGCTCGCCTGCACCCCTTGGGCGGCCATGACCATCACACCAATGATGCCCAATGAAATGATCACCGACTGGCCAAAGTTCAAAAAGGCCAATGAGTAGTTGGTTTTCAACGCGGCCTCTTCGTAGCCGCGCATCGCGCTGTCATAACGGGCCCCTTCGCGGGCTTCTGCGCCGAAATATTTGACGGTTTCGAAATTTAGCAGGCTGTCGATGGCCTTTTGGTTGGCGTCCGTATCCTGATCGTTCATTTGCCGGCGCAGTTTCACGCGCCATTCGGTCACGGCAAAGGTAAACCAGACGTAAAACCCAATGGTGACCACGATCACGATCGTATATTGCCAGCCGAACCAGTAAAACAGAATGACCGCCACCATCAGCAATTCCAAAATCAGCGGTCCAACGGAAAACAGCATAAAGCGCAACAGAAAATCGACACCCTTGACCCCGCGTTCGATGATCCGGCTGAGCCCGCCGGTTTTGCGCGTGATGTGATACCGCATGGACAGGCGGTGGATATGTTCAAAGGTTTCCAGCGCCAGCGTGCGCAAGGCGCGTTGCCCCACCTTGGCAAAAACGGCATCGCGCAGCTGTTGAAACCCAACGTTTGCCATCCGCGCAATCCCATAGGCCACCGTTAATCCAACCGCCCCAATCAACAAAGGATCGGTATTTTCACCCGTCAGCTGATCCACCGCGCCTTTGTACAAAAACGGGGTATAGGCCGATATGATTTTGGCCAAGACCAGCGATACCAATGCCGCCACAACGCGGAATTTGACCCATGGTTTATCATCTGGCCATAGATACGGTCCAACCCGTGAAATTGTACGCCATGCCGAACGGCGTTCAGCGGCTGCGGTTATATCGGGGGTTTGGGGTGCTGTCATAATCGGACGCCTTTGTTATCAACTGCGTCTGACATATTCCTGTCAGGCCCAAGATGCTAGGCCTGACAGATGTTTTTCTTCCAAATCCCTATTCCGCCTGCGACGGCAGGACAAAAACCTGACCAGGATAGATCAGATCAGGATCGCGAATTTTGTCGCGGTTCGCGTCAAACACACGTACATACAGGATCCCCTGCCCATAGCGTGCCCGCGAAATGCCCCACAAAGTATTGCCCGGTTGCACTGTGATGGCCTGAACCGGTGCAATTGTCGTTGATTGTGGGGCGGTGGGTTCTGATATAGCCATGGCGCCGGTATCTGCGGATTGTTCCTGCGCCGCGGCTGTGGCATCGGCAGCCTGCTGTGCAACCTGCGCAGCAGCGGCCGCAAGGGCTGCACGATCTTCGCGCTTGAACGGGGTTTCAAAGCGTGCCGTGACTTGACCTGCGCCTTCCAATTGATCCAGCCGCAGGGTGTATATCCCTGGGGCGACGCTGGACATATCTTGGGCCCAATATCCCTGTGCATCAATCTGCGCGGTCTGAGTCAATGCGTTGTCCAGGTAAAATTGCAGCACAGCCCCCGCCTGACCACGACCAGACAGGATCACACCGCCCGCGGCATCATAACTGATGGCATCCATGACAATCTGATCCGTTGGCACAGTTTCACCGCCTTGCAAAACCTTAACACCGCTGGCATCTGCGGCAAAGACGGTGGGTTGGCTGGGCGAAAGGTCCGTTTGGGGTTGTTTTGGTGTCTCTGTGTCCGTTTCAGACACGCCATTCATCTGGGCCTGTTCGGTGTCCACCGCATCCTGTGTCGCTGCAGGCGCAGGCTGTTGCAGGTCTGCATTTTCTGTATTTTCTGGAATTTCGCCGGTTTCACCAGTCGCGTCGGTCACTGTCAGACCGCTGGTGTCATCGACTTTCGTGGGTTGTTCAGTCGTTGGTTCTCCACCTTCGACGATACTAGCAACAACAGTCTGCCGCTCGCTTTGTTGGGTGGCCAATGCGCTGTCGCTGTCCGATGCCGAAATCGGTGCGGTTGCTG
>CBFHVU010000148.1:0-5079 GCA_965659465.1 uncultured Paracoccaceae bacterium
CCGATCCCAAACCGACAGCCCGCCCATCTGCACCGGCTGTCTGATCCAACCCACGCTGAATGGCTGGATGGATCCGGGCGCGCGTTGAAATTTCCCCAACGTGCACGGGTGCTGAATGCCGATCGGTTTGCATGGGCGCAGTTAAACAGCTATCCGCTGCGGTCGGTCTGCGACTTTTTGATCGATCTGGCCGCGAACGCCCCCAAATCCCAGCATATTCTGGATCCCTTGGCATTTTGGATAGATCACAATTTCAATTTCGAAACAATTGAACCGGATAAGGATAAAACGAAACAGATCCGGTACCTTTTGCACCACCTGCGCAGCCTGCCCATGATGCAAGACTGCGAAATAAGCAGCCGGCAGTGGCGTCAAAACATCCTGCCCCAAATTATGCAAGACGAACATATCACAAACCTAGCCCAGCGCCTACTGATGCTGTTGCCCAGCCAACCCCTAACAGGTTTTCATGTTCAATTGATAAAACGATTGAAAACACTTTGATCCACGCTTGACCCCTGACTTGCATGAATTAACACTGGAACCTCATACAAACATTGTGTAACGCAGCCCTATGACACAGACCCTGACCATCCCCCGCCCCGATGATTGGCACCTTCACCTGCGCGACGGCGATATGCTGCGAGCCGTCTTGCCAGAAACCACACGCCATTTTGATCGCGCAATCATTATGCCCAACTTGGTCCCGCCCGTGGTTACAGGCGATCAGGCGGCCGCATATCGCGAAAGAATTCTTGCCGCCCGCCCCGAGGGAAGCATTTTCACGCCGCTGATGACGCTCTATTTGACTGAAACCACAGACCCTGATGATCTGGCCGCCGCCTATAACAGCGGATTGATCAAGGCTGTGAAACTCTATCCCGCGGGCGCCACAACGAACTCAGCATCAGGCGTTCGCTCCATCGACGCCGTGCGCCCCGTATTGGAAAAAATGGCGCAAATCGGCTGTCCCCTCTGTGTCCATGGCGAAGTGACCACAGCAGACATCGACATTTTCGACCGCGAAGCTGTCTTTATCGACACCGTTCTTGACCCGCTGCGCCGCGCCATACCGGACCTGCGGGTTGTCATGGAACACATCACAACCAAGGACGGGGTAGACTACGCCCAGTCCGCTGATAAAAACCTCGGTGCAACAATCACCACACACCACCTGATTATCAACCGAAATCATATCTTGGTTGGTGGTATAAAACCGCATTATTACTGCTTGCCAGTCGCAAAACGTGAAACCCACCGCCAAGCCTTGCGCGCAGCCGCAACCAGCGGTGACAAACGGTTTTTCTTGGGCACCGACAGCGCGCCACATCTCGACAATGATAAACTTTCTGCCTGTGGATGCGCGGGATGTTTTACCGCGACCAACACCATGCCGCTCCTTGCGCATGTCTTTGAACAGGAAAACGCGCTGCAAAACCTCTCTAAATTCGCCTGCGAAAATGGCCCTGCCTACTACGATCTGCCACAAAACCAAGGGACACTCACACTCACAAAATCTGATACGCCCGTCACCTTCCCGAACAAAATCGACACCCAAAACGGCCCCGTCACGGTTTTTGATCCCGGCTTTGATATCTATTGGTCGGCAACCTAGCTTTCATTTTTGCAAAAATACTCTCGCCGAAGGCGTCCCAACCGCGCCTTCGCCCAAACTCAAAGGAACAGCGTGATGATCCCCTCTTCTTACCCAGACTCCACCGAAATTGCGCGCCTGACCGCGCGTATGCTTTTGGAAATCCAGGCCGTGCATTTTAACGCGCGCGACCCGTTCAAACTGGCCTCTGGCCTGCCCAGCCCAACATATATCGACTGCCGTAAACTGATCAGCTATCCCCGCATCCGGGCGACTTTAATGGATTTTCTGACCGTCACCGTCATGCGCAACGCAGGTTTTGAGGCATTCGACAACATCGCAGGCGGCGAAACGGCCGGCATCCCCTTTGCCGCCTTTGTTGCCGAACGCATGGCATTGCCCATGACCTATGTACGCAAAAAACCCAAAGGATACGGCCGCAACGCTCGGATCGAAGGCGCAATGTCCGAAGGCCAGCGTGTGCTTTTGGTCGAAGACCTGACAACTGACGGCGGATCGAAACTATCCTTTGTAGACGCCATCCGCGATACGGGGGCAACCTGCGCCCATACAGCCGTTATTTTTTACTATGGTATTTTCCCTGAAACCGAAAAAACACTGGGCGATCATGGTGTCACCCTGCATTCGCTGTGCACATGGTGGGATGTTCTGGCCGAGGCCAAAGCCCAAGGCAGCTTTGACGCCGAAACACTGGCCGAGGTCGAAACCTTCCTAAACGCACCGCGCGAATGGCAAGAGGCCAACAAAGACCGCGTGTAGCCAAAACATGTGTTATCCCGATGCCTTAACCATCGGGATAATATTACCCTATGACCTAATGCCGCTTCTGCGATCGCAACATCAGATCCAAACTCTTTGAACATGTGTCACGATAGTCTTGGGATGTTGCCTGCACCACCAGCGATTTCATGTAATCAATCGCAGATCGACCGGTCGCATTTTTGGCCGCAGGATCTGCACCAAATTCCAACAACACTTTTACAAACTCAGGCGACATTGCCATTTCCAAACAATTCTTTCCATCGCTTACAGCCCCCGCAACATCTCCGGCGCGGGCATTTGGGTCGGCCCCTGCCCGCAACAACGCCACCATTGCAGCCATATTCATTTCATAAATCGCTGTCATCAGCGGGGTCCATTGCAAATGATCTGAACATTGTTCCAAATCGGCCCCCAAATCTACACAGCGTTGCACCACGTGTGTGACTGCGTCTACTTGATCTTCTTGAAAATAACCAAAGACAAATCCGTGCAAAACATTCGTCTCGGTCAATCCTAAATTTGGATCCGCCGCATGATCCAGCAACAGGTTCATAATATCAAAGGGCGCTTCAACGGTTGTAATTGCAGCATAAAGCGGGGTTGTATCAAATTTGCCATGGCGCTGGTTCACGTCCTCATGCTTTAATAATTCTGTTAACGTTTCAATGTCGCCCTCGTCGATTGCCTCATAAATGTCGGGCTGCGGATCATGCGATGACAAACAAGCGGAAATTTTGGACATCAAAAATCCCAGCGCTTCATCCAGTCCTCCACACTTTTCCACCAGATTTTCGACCGTTCCGATCGATTTGATTTCGGCGATTAGATCTCGGTTTTTCTGACGATATTCCTCGGCGACTGCTGGATCATCACAAAACAGTTCAATGGTTTGTATGTTGGTCCCACACATATGGACCGTTGAATTAAATTGATCCTGTAACATAGTCAGCTTGACCTTGGGATCATCGTAATCGACATCGCTTTCGTCCAACACTGACCATTCTGGGTCTTTGGACATGTTCATATACACTACGGTCTGGGACGCAATAAAATCAATTGCCTGATCTATTCCGCCGAAATCTTCGATGTGTTTCCCAAACGATTGCGAGATTTCGCTTGGTCGTATGACAGATGCAATATGCGTTATGACCTCGTGATCCAATTCGTTGATAGCCTCTTGCTCACCCGCTTCAAGCAGGTCTGGCTGAATCACCTGTACCCTTTCAAACAAATTTGCCGGAGAACATCATTGAGAGAGAAATATCCGTGAGCGTTCATTACCTCACTCAGCTCCGGCGGAATATCTATATCCAATTTAATCATTTATATCACCTTTATTCAAAACCAACAGATATCTCTATGATCAAAACGATGTTTGCTTTGATGTTATTTTTCAATTTTAAGTAGCATTTATTTTTCAATTAATTTCTATGCATGTTTTTCGACAGCTCTGTTCGTTCTTTCAATAGCGTCACGACAAGGCCGCGCGCCGAAAACGGACCTGTGCGATTTTGTGGCTAGGCGCGTAATACCTGCACTGTTCAGCCACCAGCTAACTAGGACAAAACTCACACTAGGGTTAAAGATCGAATTTCAAGGCAAGCTAGGGTTTAAGGATATTAATAATTCAAGTCACATCACACCAACTATACCTGAAAAGTTATTTTGATTAAACTTTAGTATTAATGTATGGTTAATTTGGATATTTTATCTGTGTGTTAACTAGTTTTTTGTTGGAGTTACTGTGATGGCTTTAGATGCCTTAAATATTATTGTAGATAACAACGCCCCAGTCTTAGGATCGCGTTTGATGTATCTTACATCTGCAAATCATAAATTGGGCCACGATTTGGCCGAATATTTCACTGACCAAGATCTCGATGACGATGGGACAACACTGGATTATCGTGTCATCGCCCTACAAGACGTAAATGGAAATACCCCATGCGGCGACGTGTTAGTGTTGCAAGGTACAACGTTGACCTTTGATCCAAACGGGAGTTATGCCGATTTAGAACTCGGCGAAACCGTTGACCTGTGGGCCACAATTGTTGCAACCAACAGCCACGGTGCATCGGTTCAGGAAATAATACCAATCACGATCTTTGGATTAGCCGATCCCGGAAACTATGAGGGTAATCGAGCGCCATATCCGCAAACAGAACTAGTTATGGAATCGGATCAGTCTCTGTCTTAATGACCTTGCACGCGTCTTTGACGATTTGGATGCCGATGACGATGGGACAACACTAGATTACCGTGTCACCGCCCTAACGGACGCCGATGGAAATACCCCACAGGGCGACGTCTTGGTCATGCAAGGCACAACTTTGACCTTTGATCCAAACGGGTTTTATGACGACTTAGAAATCGGCGAAACTGTTAACCTGTGGGCCACAGTTATTGCAACCGACAGCCACGGTGCATCGGTCGAAGAGCAGATCAAGATTGAGATCCGTGGAAATGCTGAGCCGGAAAACTATCTAGGTAATGCACCGCATATGACGCTTGATGCACTTGGCTTGGGGGCGCGGGCAGATTCCTTTATTTATTATGACCTCGACCGGATCTTTGATGATGTTGATCCAGAAGATGACGGATCAACCTTGGAATATTCGATCATCTCTGCAACGAACGACGACGATGGAACCATTGCGATGGGTGCATTTACAATGTCTCAAAATCGGCTGATTTTTGATTCT
>CBFHVU010000149.1:0-5035 GCA_965659465.1 uncultured Paracoccaceae bacterium
GCTGGATCAGAGGCCAACCATGCACTAACAATTAATATGGACCACTCAAATGAGGCTGCTCATGCCCAATTGGTACAGCTGGGTGCGTAGCGTTGTTTATAGCCTTGCGCTTGGGGCGGTTATGTATTTGACCATATCTGGTGCTTAAACCACCTCGACCGCGGGTGGGGTGCGCAGCAGGTTCGCCAGTGTTTCGATGCCTGCGGTGAACCGATCCAGCCCATGTTCCGCGTTCACGGATATTCGCACCGCTTGGGGGGCATTGCCATCGCGAACGGTAAAGGCGTCTGCCGGCGTGATCAGCACACTGCGATCCTTGGCTGCCTGACAAAATGCCGCCGCCCGCCAACCGCGCGGTAATTGCAGCCACAGCATCGGTATTGCGTCCCGCCACGCAATATCAAATTGCCCCAATACGTTGATGGCCGCTTGGACATAACGGTTGGTTTCATTGGCAATTTGCACCTGAATTTCGGCAATTCTGGGGTGGTTCATGCCATATTCTGCCACGCGGCATGTTGCCTGTGAAACCCCAAGCGAATTAAAGAAAACGATATTACGCAGATGATCGGCCATGTTTTCTGGGCAAACCACACAGCCAATGCGCAAAGCAGGCGAAATGGATTTGGAAAAGCTGGTCACATACCACGCCCCATCGGGGTAAATCGCGCGATACGACATCCCTTGATAGGTACCGATACGATAACAATCATCTTCGACAATATAGACATCGTGTTTGCGGCAAAGATCGACCAAAATGTGACGACGTTCATTCGATGTTTGTTGCAGGGTTGGATTATTGACCTGCGCGGATGTGAAAAATGCCGAAATTTTATGCGACCGCAAAATTTGTTCGAAATGTTCCGGTATGGGTCCATCTATGTCCGTTGCCATGGGTCGCAATTTTGTGCCGGATAATTCGGCTGCATGGCGAAATCCGGGATAGGACAGATCCTCTGTGATGACATCGCCTTGTTTATGCTGACTAATGGTTTGTAGGGGCGCGACACCGCCATGTTGTCCGCCATGTGTCACGACCACATCCCGGGCAGAGGCCTGACCCAAGGGAACATCGCCGATAAAGCGCAGATATGATGCCAGAAGCGAAACCGTATCCATGCGTTGCGGGTAGGCCATCAATTTACTAAAGCCAGCGGAATTGCCGAATTCGATAAATCCACGCCGCAAAATCGCAACTTGTCCGATATCGGGCAGGCGAGGGGACAAAAGGTACAATTGATCCGAGGGTGTATGGGATACGGCGGCTTTGTATTCGCGTACAAACGTCCCATCACCTACGCGGGCTTCAGAATATTTTGGTCAATTAATTCTTTGTATGCACGCGCAACCGTCCCTGGGGTCACCTGCATGTCAAAGGACAGATTGCGCACAGATGGCAATTTATCCCGTTGTTTTAATGTGCCATTTTCGATTTGCTTTTGGATCACGTTCATCAAGGTGACGTATTTTGCAAGGTTTGGTTGCATGATTATTGTATCCAGTACAATGTTTTGTTTTCGAAAATTGTATCACTAAAATATTTATAATATGACTAAAGTAAATATTAGTGTATCGATACAATTAAGGAATAAGGCCATGACACCTCACATTTCAAGACACCAATCCCTGTTATCTGAACTGGCGCAGATGCAAACGTTGCCGGTCATGGCGCATTGGACCTTGGTGTTGACAGTGGTGTTGTGCAAATGGCGCCGCAATCATCGTACGCGGATCAAGTTGGCCGGATTCACAGATGATCAATTGCGTGACATTGGAATAACCCGCGCGCAGGCCTATCAAGAAAGCAATCTGCCATTCTGGCAGTAAACCACAAGGCATGGCATAATTTTTTCAAATTGTGCCATGCAAATATTGGGGTATTTTAATACCTATTTTATAACTTATTGTTTTTGCTGGTTTTATATTGATAGCACACCCTTGACTGCGCGCAAACAATCGATATAACCCGCTCATCACGGTCAAGATGGAGCAATCCGTTTTGCAGAAACTATAGAACCAAGGGTAACCTTCGATGAAAACATTCTCTGCAACCCCCGCAGACATCGACAAAAAATGGATCCTGATCGACGCCGAAGGCATCGTTCTGGGTCGTTTGGCGTCAATTGTTGCGATGCGTTTGCGCGGCAAGCACAAAGCATCCTTTACGCCCCATATGGATTGTGGTGACAACGTCATCATTATAAATGCGGACAAAATCCAGATGACTGGTAACAAGCGTCAGGAAAACTTTTACTGGCACACTGGTCACCCAGGTGGGATCAAGTCACGCACAAAACAGCAAATTCTGGACGGCGCCCATCCTGAGCGCATTGTGATCCAAGCTGTTAAGCGTATGTTGCCAGGCAACCGTCTAAGCCGTCAGATCATGACGAACCTGCGTGTTTATGCAGGCACCGAACATGGTCACGAAGCACAACAACCAGAAGTGCTGGACGTAAAATCCATGAACTCTAAAAACACTCGGGTGGCGAAATAATGGCTGAAGAAATCAAATCCTTGAGCGATCTGGAAACTGTTGCAGGCGGCGAAGCCGTTGTAGAAGTTGCCGCTCCTCGTGAACCCGTTCGTGATGCATTGGGTCGCGCTTATGCGACTGGTAAACGTAAAGACGCAGTTGCACGCGTTTGGATCAAACCAGGTTCAGGCAAAGTCACTGTAAACGGCAAAGAAATGGCTGCGTATTTCGCACGCCCTGTTTTGCAAATGATCTTGCGTCAACCATTCCAAGTTGCTGGTGTCGAAGATCAATTCGACGTTATGGCAACCGTTTCTGGCGGTGGTCTGTCCGGTCAAGCGGGTGCGGTTAAGCACGGCATTTCCAAAGCGTTGCAACTGTACGATCCATCGCTGCGTGGCGCGTTGAAAGCCGCAGGCTTCCTAACACGTGACAGCCGCGTTGTTGAACGTAAAAAATACGGTAAGCCAAAAGCCCGCCGTTCGTTCCAGTTCTCGAAGCGTTAATCTGGACGTATTTCCAAATTTCAAAAGCCCGCGGTTTCGCGGGCTTTTGTCGTTTTTGGGGTTGTATAAAAATGAAAATCCCAGAGATTTGAAAAGGTCCGCTGTGTTCACAAGGTAAAGGGATACGACATGTATATTCCAGTTCATTTTTCGGAGACGGATATGACGGAAATTCGATCAATGGTGGATTGTTTTCCATTAGGATGTTGTATTGCGCATGATGGTCACAGCTTTGAGATAAATCATTTACCAATGATGTGGGTGGACAACAGTCTTATCGGACATATTGCATTGGCCAATGATATGCATCGCACCTTGGAAAACGGGTCAGGTGCCGCTTTCGTGTTTCACGCGAAAAACAGCTATATTTCGCCCAACTGGTATCCTTCAAAACACCAAACACATCAACAGGTTCCGACATGGAATTACCAGGTGGTCCATATGCATTGGCGATTGTTTTTTGAAAATGATGTCAAAACCAAACGCGCAGTTGTTGGTCAATTGACCAAGTTACACGAACAAAAAACAGATCAATCGCGTGAATGGAAAATGCGCGATGCTCCGCGCGAATATATAGACGCTAAACTTGCTGAAATTGATGCTGTTCGGTTCGACATCGATCGGATCGAAGCCAAGGCCAAACTGGGGCAAAACAAGGTGCAATCTGATTTTGAAAGTGTGAAAAACCAAATGCAATCCCGTGGTAAAGTCGGACTTGCGACCCGAATGGAGACTTGGCCAAAGAACGCAAAGTGAATGCATATTGACCCTAGGACCTGATGCACGATAGCGTTGGCTATGGCCTATGTTTATTTAGCAATTGCAGTAATGTTCGAAGTGACGGGAACGGCATTATTGCCGGCAACGCAAAATTTCACGCGGCACTTGCCGACCATAGCCACTGTTGCAAGCTATTCGGTGTCTTTTTATCTATTAACGCTGGCCTTGCGCGATATTCCATTGGCGATTGTTTATGCGACCTGGTCTGGTATGGGCGTATTTTTGATTACCTGTCTTGGATATTTTATATATGCCCAACAGCTGCAATGGCAGGCTGTCCTTGGAATGGTGATGATCGTTTCAGGTGTTATTTTGGTAAATGTCTTTTCGGGATCGCATTAGACGTACTTTATTGAATATTTGTCATAATTTCGCCCAAGTCTTTTTTATCCTAAGGAGAGTTGCAAGTGCGAGGGGTAGCCAATGACGTTTATAGTTACATTCTTTTTTCTTCTTGTGGCTTTGTTTGGTATATTTGCATTCTTATCTCATGGCCCGCAGCCCGACGACATGGATGTATTTCAATATGCCGGGTTTTGGCAACGTTGTGGGGCATACTATATAGACACGACGATCATTTCTGTGTGTTCTAGCGTGCTGGTACTTATTTTTGTTTTTGGTGCGATTGTGCCAGACCAAAAGCTTGTCTATGCTGGACCCAGTGTCATATTGTTATTAATGGCAACTTTCCTTTATTTAACTTACTTTGCAGTATTTGAAAGCTCTGAGCTGAAAGCGACCCCTGGAAAACTGGCCATGGGCATACAAGTTGTCGACAGGAGCGGGCAAGGAATTAGCCTTGGAAGGGCTTATTTACGATTTTTTTGCTGTTTTTTCAATTATTTAACTTTTACCTTTGGTTATCTTTTGGCAGGCGTTACGCGACAGAAAGTGGCGTTACATGATGTGTTGGCCAAAACGTTGGTCATTCAGGCTCCACAATCGAAACGGACCAGACAGGCTTCCAATATACGAACGGGAAAACTGTCTGGGGAAACCGCTGAGCCGGAACAAGACATGCAACCAAAATACAACCCAAGATTTTAAGGTGGCAATATGCTGAATGATTCAAGTGTTTCACAATTTCTCCGAGATAACCCAGAACTATGGCTGTTCGCCCCAGGCATTTTTTACTTACTTACGACAATCGCATTGACCTATTCGCTGTCTAAACGTGACGTTGACTATGGGCCACTTAGGCCGGCAGCTTTGTGGCGACGTGTTCTTGCAGCGGTCGTTGATCTCGCTTGTCTAGGGGGGATTGCATTAACGA
>CBFHVU010000150.1:0-4938 GCA_965659465.1 uncultured Paracoccaceae bacterium
GTGTGTATATCAAAAATTCGCGAAATCACGCGTTCGACATTGCCATCCACCACGGTGGCAGGCTGATCATACGCAATCGATGCAATCGCTGCGGCAGTATAGGGCCCAATCCCGGGCAATTGAATCAATCCATCATATGTGTCTGGAAACGCACCGTTCATATCTCGATGCACAACGCGTGCACATTTCAACAAATTGCGGGCCCGCGCATAATACCCCAACCCTGCCCATTGCGCCATGACATCCGCATCATCGGCCAGCGCCAGATCATTGACAGTTGGCCACAGGCTAACAAATCGGGTGAAGTAGTCGCGCACAGCCGCAACGGTGGTTTGTTGCAACATCACCTCGGACAGCCAAACGCGATAGGGGTCGGGTTTTACCCCAGATTGGCGCTGTGCTGGGCCAATCCGCCACGGCATTTTCCGCGCGTGATGGTCATACCACTTTAACAGATCCAAAGATTTTGGCGCTTCACGCAAGATTGATCCCTTTTATACCTAGAATTGACTGGCGGTGACCGGACAAAACAGTAAGATAGCAGGAAACGCAAGAGAGATCAGATGTACCCCAAGCCTAGACGGTCCAATGGCTTTAAGCGCGCCATATCGCTGATGGAGACACAAATCCGTCAGGCCAGTGAAACGCGCGGCTTTGCACATGTGCAAATTCTGACCCATTGGGTGGATATTGTTGGGGCGGATTTGGCGCAAAATTGCAAACCAATTGACGTGAAATATCAAAAATCCGGTTTGGGGGCGACCCTGTCTGTTCTGACAACTGGCCCTTTTGCCCCGATGATTGAAATGCAAAAGGATATCATTCGGTCACGGGTCAATGCGGTCTATGGATACAACGCCATATCCAAGGTGCGTGTTACCCAAACGGCCCCATCCGGATTTGCCGAAGGGCAGGTTGAATTTACTCCCAAACCCAAAACCCCATTGACGCCGAATCCGGCTATAGCGCAGGCATCAGATGCCATGACCCAAGGGGTCAGTGACGCAAATTTGAAACGCGCCCTTGAAGGTTTGGCCAAGAACGTTCTATCAAAGCAAAAATGACCATTTATGGAAAAGGAAACGAAATGCTAAATATCACCCGCCGTGCTGTTGTTGCCGTTCTCTCTGCGGTGATTTTGGCCGTGCCTGCGACTGGATTGTGGGCACAAGACGCCGAAACACCTGCACCCGAAGTGATCGAAATGACCATGGGATCCGATGATGCAACTGTTACAGTCATCGAATATGCATCCTTTACCTGCCCGCATTGTCAGCGGTTTCACAGTGATGTCATGCCACAGCTAAAGGCGAATTACATCGACACCGGCAAAATCAAATTTGTGTTTCGGGAAGTGTATTTTGACAAATACGGCATGTGGGCATCGCTGATCGCCCGATGCGCTGGGCCAGATCGATATTTTGGCGTATCGGGTTTGATTTTCGACAACCTCAACACTTGGGCCCGCGCAGGCAGCGATTTGGCGGTTGTGAACGAATTGTCAAAACTAGGTGCTATGGCTGGTTTGGAAAGCGATGAAATTCAGGCCTGTTTGCAAGATCGTGATAAATTGGGCGCATTGGTGGGGTGGTATCGTGATAACGTCACCCGTGATGATGTGAGCTCGACGCCGACCTTGATCATTAATGGGGTCAATCATTCGAACATGTCCTATGATGAACTGGCTGTCCTGCTTGATGAACAATTGGCCGATTAATGTCGGCACCGCTTAACGGGATCAAGGTCGTTGAATTGGCCCGAATTCTGGCCGGCCCTTGGGCGGGTCAGACCCTGTCTGATTTGGGCGCAGAGGTGATCAAGGTTGAATCCCTCCAAGGGGATGACACCCGTGCATGGGGGCCGCCATTCATCGATCATGATGGCGAACGATCGGCTGCGTATTTTCATTGCTGCAATCGGGGAAAATCATCGGTCACGGTTGATTTTCGCACCCCCCAGGGACAGACGCAGGTCCACGATCTGATCCGTGATGCAGATATTGTCATCGAAAATTTCAAGGTTGGCGGTTTGGCCAAATATAATCTGGACTTTGCCAGCCTGTCCGCGATTAATCCGCGTTTGATTTATTGTTCAATTACGGGGTTCGGTCAAACTGGCCCATATGCCCATCGGGCAGGATACGATTATATCATTCAAGGCATGTCCGGGTTCATGTCCGTCACCGGCGACCCGCAGGGCCAACCGCAACGTGCCGGTGTGGCAATTACGGATGTCTTTACTGGTGTTTATTCCACCACCGCCATATTAGCTGCATTGCATCAACGCCAGTCCACAGGCAAAGGCCAGCATATTGATATGGCATTGTTGGATTGCGCCGTGTCCGTCATGGCAAACCAATCGATGAATTATCTGTCCACAGGTCAGGCGCCAGAGCGCACAGGCAATCTGCATCCGAATTTGACGCCCTATCAGGTCTTTGCCTGCTTAGATGGGCATATCATTATTGCCACTGGTAATGATGGCCAGTTTCAGCGGTTGTGCGCTGTCTTGGGCTTGGATCACTTGGCATTGGACCCAGATTATCTGCACAACGCAGATCGTATCGCGCACCGCGACGCGTTATCTGATCTGATCACCGCTCGGACACAAAAATTTACCAAGCTCGATTTATTGCAACAGTGCGAAGATAACGGCATTCCTGCAGGCCCGATTAACACGCTGCGAGAAGTCTTTGACGATCCCCAAGTTGTTGCACGTAATCTGCGTATCGACCTTGATGGTGTGCCTGGTGTGCGCGCGCCATTTGTATTTTCGGATGCCGAATTGAAACTGGATCGCCCATCGCCCAAGCTGGGTCAGGACAACTCGTCCGCCTTTACCGCGGCGATTACAGGGTCCAACAGCGCCGACAGTTGATCCGTATCGGCCATCTGTAACCGAACAGGCAGAAACGGGATGTTGCCTTGGTATTCCTTGGGTAGGCGGACGGCATCCTTTTCTGTGGTGATTAAATCTGCCCCCAAATTATGCGCTTGATGGGCAAGCCGTTTAATCAGCGCAGGCGTCAGGGGTTGATGATCATCCAAATTTACCGTTTCAACAATATTGGCGCCCAAGGCGGTTAGTGTTTTGTAAAACTTGTCCGGCTGCCCAATGCCAGCAAAGGCCAGATAGCGGCCTTGCGTCCAGTCCATCCCTGTTTCGACAGGATGCAATGCGGCGCACAAAACAGGGTTTGCAAATTCTGTAATGGTTCGCTGTAAATCGGGCCGGATCGGGTCGTCGCCAATGACAATCATGCCATCGGCCCGCGCCAAACCGGCCGCAACGGGTTCGCGTAATGGTCCGGCCGGCAGGCATAGGCCGTTGCCAAACCCCTGCTGCGCATCCACGACCACCAATGATAGGGTTCGGGCGAAACTGGGGTCCTGAAAACCGTCGTCAACCAATACCACCTGCGCGCCTGCCTCTGCCGCGGCTTGAATACCCATGGCGCGGTTCGGGGTGACCCATGTTTTGGCAAAGGCCGCCATTATAAGCGGTTCATCGCCTGTCTGGGCAGCGGTGTGTTTCATTGGATCCACGGCAAATGTACTGGTGATTTTTGCCCCATATCCGCGTGAGACAATGTGCACTGCAATGCCCCGTTCGGAAAAATATTGGGCCAAGGCAATGGTCGTGGGCGTTTTACCCGTGCCACCGATGTTAATATTCCCAATACATATTGTGGGAACAGCCGGCTGAGTTTTGGTTATATTTTTGACCCGCTTTGCCGTGGCCCAAGCATAAAGCCGCCCCAATGGCCAAAGCGCACAGGCACGAAGACCAATAGACTGATACCAGAATTTAGGTGCCTGCATTTTATCCCTCGTGATGTGCTATAATAGATGAAATGACGCTGTCAGTCGCCTCGGCCCCGGCCGAAACATAGTCCCATGCGGCGACGCCCATCTGGGCGGCCAAAGCGGGATTAGATGTTTGTAACACAGCCGTTGCCAAACTGTCACTGTCCCCAATGATCCTTGCGGCGCCTGCTTTGGTCAACTGGCTATAATCCTCAAGGTAATTTGAAATATAGGGTCCATATAAGATCGCAGCACCCAATGCGGCGGTTTGATATGGATCAATCCCGCGACCTTGGGGGGATAGCGAATTTGCCAAAAATACCGCACCGGACAAAGAAATCCAACGCGCGTATTCATCGGGACCATCGGCTAAATATACGGCCGTTGAATTGTCTGGATATTGATCCAGGCTGCGCCGTGCGACGCGCAACCCCATATTTTCGATCTGCGCGGCAAAGTCGTTTTCTAAGTCTTCGGTTTGTGGTGCAAGGATTAACAGCATGCGGTGATTTGAACGCAATACAATCCGATGCGCGGCTAAAACGGACCCCAATTCGGGCGCGGATACGTTAAGCGCGCCCCAGCGGGGGCGTTGTTTGATCATGTCAAATTCATGGGGGTCGCCCAAAATGGCGGGGACGGATACGGCCCGTTGCAAGGCGCCCGTGACTTTGATGCGGTCCATAGGGACGGATGCGCGCGCAATGCGGTCCGCTGTTTCAGGGGTCTGGACGCAAATCAAGGTGGCATCACGGATGACCCGTAGGCTGTGGGTTTCAAACAGGCCCAACCGTTTTTGTGGGATATCAGACAGGGATATATTCGCCAAAATTATATTTAACCTGTCGCGGTCAGCTAACCGTGCGATGCCATTGAATTTTGGTGAACCGACCCAAATGACGCTAAGGTGTGTGTTTGTGTCTGGCAGGCTATGCCATAGGCTTGGGGCGTCGTTGATCTGGCTTTGGAAGACCCATGCTGGATTGGGGGTATCAGCGGCAGCGGGCCACGCATCATGTGAAGATAAGCTGCATACATGTCCTGTGATGCCCCAAATACGTTCACATAGATACAGTGCCGCGCGATGATGTTCAGATCCGGCAGCATGTACCCAAATAGATGGCTTGGGGTC
>CBFHVU010000151.1:0-4938 GCA_965659465.1 uncultured Paracoccaceae bacterium
GCCCAAAACCGCGGGATCATCGCATCATTTTCACGCGCGCTAACCGAAACGCTAAGCGCGCAACAAACCGATGCTGAATTCAACACAGCCCTAGATGCGGCCATTCAGGGAATTTACGACGCATCAAACGCCAAACCCTACAAAAGTATAGGCATTTATCCAATTGAACCCGCTACTTAGGCGCGTTTTTACATTTTTTTCAAAAACAGGGATTCACAAAACGAATCACTTGTGACATAGTCGTGGAATAACCCCGAAAATACGGGGGACCATTGAGGCAAACCATGAGCAAGAGAAATACACCACCATGGGGAATGTTGGGGGCGGTCGCCCTTGCGTTGGCGCTAAGCCTGTATTTCACTTTTGCGGCGGTACAGGGCGATTACGGCCTGTTCCGCCGTGCAGAAATCGTCGCCCATAACACCCAATTGCAATCCGAATTGGATCGCCTGTCGCGTCAAGTGGCACGCATGGAAAATCTGACACGCCGCATGTCAGATGATAATCTGGATCTGGATTTGCTGGATCAACAGGTGCGCGATATTTTGGGTCAGGTGCGCCCAGACGAAATCATCATTCAATAACGCCAGGGCTCAGTTTTGGCCCCCTATTTATGCATGGCGGACATATCTGCCATGTCTTGGAAAATTTTTCTCGCAACGCTGGGAATTTTCATGTAAGAGATAGTTTAACACTAAACTAATTTTCACGAGGGTGTTGAGATGGCTGTAAAAAAAGGCTCGGCCAAACCGAATGTATCGGCCGAAGAGCTAACCAAATATTATCGCGACATGTTGTTGATCCGGCGTTTCGAAGAGAAAGCGGGCCAATTATACGGCATGGGATTAATCGGTGGATTTTGCCACCTCTACATCGGTCAAGAGGCCGTTGTTGTAGGCCTTGAGGCCGCGACCGAAGAAGGCGACAAGCGCATCACATCCTATCGCGATCACGGACACATGCTGGCGTGCGGCATGGAGGCAAACGGCGTTATGGCCGAGCTGACCGGCCGCGAAGGCGGATATTCCAAGGGCAAAGGCGGATCCATGCATATGTTTTCCAAGGAAAAACATTTCTATGGTGGCCACGGTATCGTCGCAGCTCAGGTCCCGCTAGGGGCAGGCTTGGCCTTTGCTGACAATTACCTTGGAAATGGTCGTGTGACATTTACATATTTTGGTGATGGCGCCGCAAACCAAGGTCAGGTTTATGAAACCTTTAACATGGCAGCATTGTGGAAATTACCCGTTATTTTCGTGATTGAAAACAACCAATACGCCATGGGCACGGCCCAATCACGGTCCACATCATCGCGCGACATCTATACCCGCGGTGTTGCCTTTGGAATTCCCGGCGAGGCGGTTGATGGCATGGATGTTTTGGCCGTCAAAGCCGCCGGCGAAAAGGCCGTGGCACATTGTCGGTCCGGCAAAGGTCCCTATATCTTAGAGGTGAAAACCTATCGCTATCGCGGGCATTCCATGTCTGACCCCGCCAAATACCGCACCCGCGAAGAGGTGCAGAAAATGCGCGACGAACGTGATCCTATCGAAAACGTGCGATCCATGTTGTTAACCGGCGGTCATGCGTCCGAGGATGATTTGAAAGCGATCGATAAAGAGATCAAGGAAATCGTAAACGCGTCCGCAGAATTTGCCAAAACCAGCCCTGAACCCAGCTTGGACGAGCTGTGGACAGACATCTACGCATAAGGAGACGAACACTATGGCAACCGAAATTCTTATGCCCGCATTGTCCCCCACGATGGAGGAAGGCACACTGGCCAAATGGTTGGTCAAAGAGGGTGACACCGTGGCGTCCGGTGACATAATCGCCGAGATTGAAACTGACAAAGCCACAATGGAATTTGAGGCCGTCGACGAAGGCGTGATCGGCAAAATCCTGATCGCCGAAGGTACTGCAGACGTTAAGGTAAACACCCCTATTGCCATTCTGGTCGAGGACGGCGAAACCGTTTCCGACGTTGCAGCCGCCCCTGCCCCAGCGGCAGCGGCCGCAGCACCCGTTGAAACGGCCCCCGCCGTTGCAGCCACCCCCGCCGCGGTCGAGGTTGTGTCCAAGGCATCCCCCGATTGGCCCGAGGGCACAGAAATGAAACAACAAACCGTCCGCGAAGCGTTGCGCGACGCCATGGCCGAAGAAATGCGCCGTGACGAAACCGTGTTTTTGATGGGCGAAGAGGTCGCAGAATACCAAGGTGCCTATAAAATTTCCCAAGGGATGTTGGACGAATTTGGATCAAAACGTGTCATTGACACGCCTATTACAGAACACGGGTTCGCGGGTATCGGTGTGGGTGCCGCATTCGGTGGGTTGCGCCCAATTGTGGAATTTATGACCTTTAACTTTGCCATGCAGGCGATTGACCACATCATCAACTCGGCTGCGAAAACGCTGTATATGTCGGGTGGTCAAATGGGTGCGCCAATGGTGTTTCGGGGTCCCAACGGTGCTGCGGCGCGCGTGGGCGCGCAACACAGCCAAGATTACGCCGCATGGTATGCGCAGATCCCGGGGCTTAAGGTCGTCATGCCCTATTCCGCGTCTGATTACAAAGGGTTGATGAAAACCGCAATTCGCGACAATAACCCTGTGATTTTCTTGGAAAACGAAATCCTTTACGGTCGGTCCTTTGATGTACCGGTCATGGATGATTTCACAATTCCATTCGGCAAGGCGCGCATTTGGCGCGAAGGCAGTGATGTCACCATCGTATCCTTTGGCATCGGCATGACCTATGCGCTTGAGGCTGCAGATAAATTGGCCGCAGATGGCATTTCCGCCGAGGTGATCGACCTGCGCACCCTGCGCCCCATCGATTACGACACAATTATCGCATCAGTGATGAAAACGAACCGCTGTGTCACCGTAGAAGAGGGCTGGCCTGTCGGATCGATTGGCAATCACCTGTCAGCAACGATCATGGAACGCGCCTTTGATTATCTGGACGCACCTGTCATCAATTGCAACGGCAAAGACGTGCCAATGCCCTATGCGGCGAATTTGGAAAAACATGCGCTGATTACAGCTGACGAAGTTGTAGCCGCTGTAAAACAAGTGACCTATCGCTAGGAGGACAAGAAATGCCAACAGAAATTCTGATGCCCGCCCTATCCCCTACGATGGAGGAAGGCACATTAGCCAAGTGGCTGGTCAAAGAGGGCGACACCGTATCATCGGGCGATATTATCGCCGAGATTGAAACCGACAAAGCCACGATGGAATTCGAAGCCGTCGATGAAGGCGTTATCGGCAAAATCCTGATCGCCGAAGGAAGCGAAGGCGTTAAGGTGAACACCCCCATCGCCGTTCTGTTAGAGGATGGCGAAACTGCGGATGATGTGGCAGCCGCATCCGCCCCGGCTGCGGCGCCCACTACTGCGCCGGCACCCTCCGCGGCCGCGGCTGCTGAACCGGCGGTCGCAGCAGCGCCAGCGGCACCTGCACACGATGGGACGCGCGTATTTGCATCCCCCTTAGCCCGCCGCATTGCTGCGGACAAGGGATTGGATCTATCCCAGATTTCAGGGTCAGGCCCCCGTGGACGAATTGTTAAGGCAGATGTTCTAACCGCAACACCTGCTGCCACGACTGCGCCTACGGCACAAACCGCCGCCCCTGCTGGTGCGGGCCCAGCAACCGCTGCGCCCAGTGTATCGGCGGATGCGATTGCGAAACTATATGCTGATCGGGAATATACCGAAATTCCACTGGACGGCATGCGCAAAACGATCGCCGCGCGCCTGACAGAGGCAAAGCAAACCATACCACATTTCTATCTGCGGCGTGACATTCGTATTGATGATTTGTTGTCATTCCGCGCGCAGATAAACAAGCAGTTGGAACCACGCGGCGTGAAACTGTCGGTAAACGATTTCATCATCAAAGCCTGCGCCAACGCATTGCAGGCCGTGCCTGCCGCAAATGCGGTTTGGGCCGGTGATCGCGTATTGCAACTGAAACCATCGGATGTGGCCGTCGCCGTCGCGATCGAAGGGGGATTGTTTACCCCTGTGTTGAAAGACGCAGACAAAAAGTCACTCTCTGCGCTGTCATCCGAAATGAAAGATTTGGCAACACGTGCACGTGACAAAAAATTGGCGCCCCACGAATACCAAGGCGGCAGTTTTGCGATTTCCAACCTAGGGATGTTCGGCATCGATAACTTTGACGCGGTGATCAATCCGCCGCATGGGGCCATTTTGGCTGTTGGTGCTGGTGTGAAAAAACCGGTTGTCTCTACGGACGGCTCTTTGGCTGTTGCAACAGTGATGTCTGTTACATTGTCTGTTGATCACCGTGTTATTGATGGCGCGTTGGGGGCACATTTGTTGCAATCCATTGTCGATGGGTTGGAAAACCCAATGGGCATGCTGGCATAACAATTTCGGGGGGCCACTGGCCCCCCAATATTTTACAGATCCCTTGATCGCACAACCGAGGTTGTTGCCATTAGATCATGCAGTGTTTGGGAACGTATCGTAAATAATGCGGCCAGATACCCGTATCCAAGCCACTGAAGCGTCAAAACAGAACCGAATTGACGCAATACGGCTTTGCCAAAGCTCAAGCCATCGCCAACCTGATCCACAATGGCAATGCCAAAAATTTTCATCCCTAACGTTCCCTGCCACGACGAGCTGAAAAAGGCCGCAAATACAAAAAAATTCATTACAATAAGAACCAAAAATTCAATCAGCAGTGCCCGAGCAATCTGTTCATCTATGACGGCAAGACTGAATGGAGCTGCAAACACGAAGCTATGGATCGTTAATGCAATCCCCCCTAGGCAAGCGAGATCAACGACCGCTGCAAGAACACGTCGCCACAAAGCTGCCGGCCAAAGTGGCCCATAGTCAACGTCACGTTTAGACAGCGAATAGGTCAATGCGATTGTCGTAAGTAAGTAAAAAATGC
>CBFHVU010000152.1:0-4822 GCA_965659465.1 uncultured Paracoccaceae bacterium
TCGGTTCTATAATGCGCCAGATACCGAAATCGATTTCACTGAACAGGGTGGCCTGATGTGGGGCGACCAAGCGGTTGGGAAACTGGTGGCCGGCGATACCCCGTTGCGCCCCTCGATTACGGTATTTGTCGATGACGAAGCGGGGACAGATGTCGCACAGAAAGTGCAACGTCGCCTACAGCATTTCGTTGATCGCAAAATTGCGGCCCTGTTTGAACCTTTGTTGAACTTGCAGCGCGATGAAACCTTGACCGGTCTGGCGCGCGGATTTGCGTTTCAATTGGTCGAAGGTTTGGGCATTTTGCAACGCAGCGATGTCGCGGATGAGGTCAAAGCCCTAGACCAAGAGGCGCGCGGCGCGTTGCGTAAATTCGGTATCCGTTTTGGCCAATTTACCATTTTCATGCCTTTGCTTTTGAAACCGGCGCCGACGCGTTTGCGTTTGGTTTTGTGGGCGTTGCACCAAAAAATGGATATTTTCCCTGAATCACCCCCACCGGGTCTGGTGACGGTGCCTGTCGATACTGATGCGCCCGTGGGTTATGACCGCATGGCCGGGTATCGCAATGCCGGCGAACGCGCAATCCGCATTGATATGCTGGAACGTTTGGCGGATTTGTTGCGCGCAGAAAACAGCCGCGCAGGGTTCGAAGCGAAACCAGATATGTTGTCCATCACTGGGATGACATTGGAACAATTCGCAGACCTGATGCAGGGTTTGGGCTATAACGCTGAAAAAGGCGAACGGCCCAAAGCTGCTGCCAAGCCTGCAGATGCACCCACTGATGCACCCGCTGCAGACGCAGATGCAGCAGCACCTGCGACGCAGGGGCAGGACGTTGCACAAGACGCGGATCAGGCACAGGTTGAGGCACCCGCCGAAGCAGAGCCCGCAGCCGCGTCAGAGACCGCAGATGCGCCAGCAGCTGACGCAACACCCCCCGAGACTGAGGTGTTTTATACCTTTACTTGGGGCCGTCGTCCGGCAGCACGACCGCAAAATGCGGGCCGCAAACCGCGCGCTGGCGAGCGTGATGGTGGCAAACCAGCCCGCGGCAAAGGCAAACCAAAGGGCAAGCCGGGCCGCAATGATCGCAACGACAAGGCAAAATCGTTCCAATCCCGTCCTGAGAAAAAGGACAAGATTGACCCAGACAACCCCTTTGCTGCGGCATTGATGGGGTTGAAAGGCAAGGATTGATCCTTGACCGAGGGCCCTGCAAAAATGCGCGTGGACAAATGGTTGTGGCACGCGCGTTTTTTCAAAACACGGACTTTGGCCGCCAAAATTGTGTCGGGTGGCCATGTCCGAATTAACGCACAAAAAATATCCAAACCAGCGACCACCGTCAGCGTGAATGATGTCTTGACCTTTGCGCAGCGCGATCACATTCGCGTGGTGCAGGTTCTGGCGCTGGGCGAACGACGCGGGCCAGCGCCCGAGGCGCAAACACTATATCTGGATCAATCGCCCGAGCGGGAAAAAGATCTGGCAAAACCGCAAAGATCGGGAAATGGTCGTCCCACGAAAAAGGATCGGCGCAGTCTTGATCTTATCCGTTGGTCAGGCCTTGAATGATTTGGCTGGTTGGATTAGCAAGTCACAAAGAGATTAGCACTGGATCAAAGTCATGACATACATCGTGAACGACAATTGTATCGCCTGCAAATATACCGACTGCGTCGAGGTTTGCCCCGTTGATTGTTTCTATGAGGGCGAAAACATGCTGGTCATTCATCCTGATGAATGCATCGATTGTGGCGTGTGTGAACCCGAATGTCCTGCAGATGCAATCCGCCCCGATACTGAACCAGATATGGAAAAATGGGTCGAATTTAACCGCAAGTATTCGGAAATGTGGCCCGTCATCATCACCAAGAAAGACCCCCTGCCAGAGGCAGAGGAACGCGATGGTGAAACCGGCAAGCTAGAAAAGTACTTCTCAGAAGCACCCGGCGAGGGTGGCTGATATCGCGAAAACTGGCCAAATCAGCGGTGCGCTAGGAATCACCCGTTTTTTGTGTTATACTGATCCCTTAAGGGTAACAGCAGCACTGAGACGGATGAACAACCTGTCTTGAATTCAGATATTTATGAAGTGATCTCGACAACTTGCATGAGTTGACGGTGTCGCTTTTTTCGCGTGTTACGGCAATATTAGGGGACTGACTATGAATAAATCCAAGAAACCAGAGTTTCGCCCAAATGAATACGTTGTCTATCCGGCCCATGGGGTTGGCCAGATTGTATCCATTGAGGAACAAGAGGTTGCGGGCATTTCTTTGGAACTTTTTGTGATTTCCTTTGAAAAGGATAAAATGACATTGCGCGTTCCGACCTATAAGGCGACAGAAATTGGCATGCGGTCGCTGTCATCGCCGGATGTGGTGGAACAGGCAATGCGCACACTAAAAGGCAAGGCGAAAGTCAAACGCGCCATGTGGTCACGCCGTGCGCAAGAGTATGAACAAAAAATCAACTCGGGTGATTTGATCGCCATCGCCGAGGTTGTGCGTGATTTGCACCGCAACAACGATCAGCGCGAACAAAGCTATTCCGAACGTCAGTTGTACGAAGCAGCACTTGAGCGTTTGACGCGCGAAGTGGCTGCGGTTGCAGATGGTGACGAGGCAGCGGCCGCCAAGCGTGTGGACGAAGTGTTGGTATCACGCGCCGCGTAATTGACTGCGTGACTTTTACAATTGGCTCGGGCGTGTTCCGGGCCTTTTTTGTGCGCAGGTGTGGGAGGGTTTTGGGGCCTGTGCCCGGGGCGCTATTCTGGCTTGTCAGGGTCAGCGCGCGATTCTGATAGGGTTGTGATTAACAATGCTTCCAACTCTTGTTCCAATTCCTGAACGCGTTGGCGGTAGGCTTGGTTATCCTCAAGCTTGATGTCATCGCGCCAGACCTTGGCCAATTCACGCAATGCCATGCGGTCATGTTTGTAAAATGCTTTCTCGGCCTCGGCCGCTTCGAAATCGGTCAGGCCCACCTGTTCTAAAACATAGCGGCCTGCCCGCAGGCTGCTGTCAAACATTTCCCGAACGATGTCATTTGCCCCCGCTTTGTACAGGTCAAACACATGGTGGCGGTCGCGTGCGCGTGCAATGATGTGCAGATCTGGGCGTTCCTTGCGGGCATAGGCGGCCAATCGGGTTGTTGCCTCGGCATCATCCAATGCAATGACTAAAACGCGCGCCTCGTTTAACCCTGCGGCGCGTAACACATCGGGGCGGGTTGGATCCCCGAAAAATCCCTTGGCCCCGAATTGGCGCATCAATTGGATGGTTTTGAAATCATTATCCAAGACCACCGTTTCAAATCCAGAATTGCGCACCAAGCGATTGACAATCTGACCAAATCGTCCAATGCCTGCAATAATCACGGGTCCATGTTCATCGACAATATCGTCATCATCGGGCGTATCGCCTGCGGTATCGCGCATGCGTTTGTGCAGATAATCATAGAAAATGAACAGCAACGGCGTGATCAGCATCGACAGCGCCACCACGATCAGTAACCGTTCCCCCAGCGCGGTGGGCAAAACATTTAGGTTCGTCGAAAAGGATAACAGCACAAATCCAAATTCGCCCGCCTGCGCCAGTGACAAGGAAAATAGCCAACGGCTGCGACCCTTGATCCGGAAAATCACGCTAAGCAGCATTAGGACCAGAAATTTGATGGTAATCACACCCAGTGTCAGGGCTAGGATCAAAATCGGTTCGCGCAGTAGAATGTCGAAATTAAATCCCGCGCCCACGGTGATAAAAAACAGGCCCAGCAATAATCCCTTGAACGGTTCGATGTTGCTTTCTAATTCGTGACGAAATTCCGAGTTTGCCAAGACAACGCCGGCCAGAAACGTCCCCAAAGCCGGCGACAGGCCCACCACAGACATGGCATATCCGATGCCCACAACAATCAGCAGTGCAAGCGCGGTGTACATTTCGCGCAGGTTCGCGGCGGTGATATAGCGAAACACAGGGCGTACCAGAAAAATACCGCCAATAATGATGGCACAGATCACACCAAGTGTGATCAATGTGACACCCCAACCCGGCACGCCTTCTAGCAGATTTGTTGCGCCATGGGCCGCGTCCGCATGGCCATCATCGCCCCCTATGGTGGCAACAGATAGCAATGGCAACAGTGCCAACATCGGGATCACGGCGATATCTTGGGTTAAAAGCACGGCAAAGCTAGATCGTCCGCCTGCGGATTGGATCAATCCCTTTTCCGACAGGGTCTGCAGCACGATCGCAGTCGACGAAAGCGCCAAAATCATCCCAATCGCGATGCTGGATTGCCATGCAAACCCAACCAGATAACAAAACCCTGCAATGGCCCCCAAGGTCAGCGTAATTTGTAATCCGCCCAAGCCAAGCAGTTTGTTACGCATATTCCATAATGTTCGCGGGGTGAGTTCCAGGCCAATCACAAACAGCATCATAACAACACCAAATTCGGCGAAATGTTGCAGGCTTTGGGTTTCGGACCCGACCAATCCCAAAATGGGCCCAATCACCAACCCTGCCAACAGATACCCCAAAACAGATCCCAACCCCAATCGCGTGGACAATGGCACAGAGATGACCGCCGCGGCCAGATAAATTGCAGCTTGGGATAAAAATTCGTACATGGGCCCGCCCTAGGGTTTAATGTGTGTGGTTCCATTCTGTCTAGCGACAGGATGCACCCTTAATTTATCAGTATTATAACATCGTGCGGTGATCAGCGTCAAAGAACCACGCGCGTTTGGGCGCCCGTGCCGTTTAGCCGCGTGGCAGTTTCAGCACCACGTTGCGCCCGCCTTTGACATAT
>CBFHVU010000153.1:0-4821 GCA_965659465.1 uncultured Paracoccaceae bacterium
CCAAACCGTTGTTGCCAAAATACCGCCGCGACAGGCACAGGCCTGTTCCATCAGGGATCTGTGACGTCAAATCGGGCAAAGTACCGCCATCTAGGTCAATGGCCAAAAAATCATCCATATCCACGCATAAAACCCAATCTGTTTCCGTCAGTCCGAGCGTTTTTGACGCAGTGGCAATTGCCTGTTGTGGCGTAGCGGAGGCATCGGAATAGGCATCCTGCAGAATATGTGTGATATGTCCGTGATCGTGCAGGATCGACAACATTGTGCGGGTGTCATCGTCGCTGGGATACGATATCACGGCCAAATCGCTGATACCCAGCGTTTTGTAATGACTGACCCATTCCAAAATTTGATGGGCTTGATTGTGCGCAAATGTAATGACCGAATGGCGCATTTGGGACCCTTGATTGACATACTTTATTGACATACAGCGCTGATCCTATCGTGGATTGCGCGCTGTCCCAAGTGTGAATGTGTCTAAATTCGATTGTTTTGCTTGACCTTAGGTGTCTGGCGTGCAGCATATCGGGAAACGATGGGGGACGGAATGGTTCACTTTAGCGCGATCGATGAAATGCAATCGGCCCTGCACGCGCAGGGGTATGTCAGTCAACGTGCGTTGACCACGGTGTTATTTTTGTCGTTGAAATTGGGGCGTCCCATGTTTCTTGAGGGCGAAGCAGGCGTTGGTAAGACCGAAATTGCCAAGGTTTTGGCCCAAGTTTTGGATCGGCGATTGATCCGTTTGCAATGTTACGAAGGGCTAGATGCCTCAACTGCCGTTTACGAATGGAATTTTGCGGCGCAGATGCTTGCCATTCGCACGGCCGAGGCGGCGGGCCAAACAGACCGCAGTACGCTACAATCAGATTTGTTTTCAGATGAATTTCTGATCAAACGTCCCCTGTTGCAGGCGATGGAACCCGATGATCGTGGTGCGCCAATTTTGTTGATTGATGAATTGGACCGAACGGATGCCCCGTTCGAGGCATTTCTGCTAGAAGCGTTATCAGATTTTCAGGTCACAATTCCTGAACTGGGTACGATCCGTGCCCCTGAACCACCCATCGTGATATTGACATCAAACCGCACCCGCGAGGTGCATGATGCGTTAAAACGGCGCTGTTTGTATCATTGGGTGGATTATCCAGATTTTTCAACTGAACTGGACATCCTACAAACCCGCGTGGGGGATGTGGCATTGGATCTTAGCCGTGAAATTGTGGCCTTTGTTCAGGCATTACGGACCGAGGATATTTTCAAAAAACCAGGTGTCGCCGAAACGATTGATTGGGCCAAATGTTTGCTGGCCCTAGATGTGGTGTCCCTGACACCCGAGGTGATTTCAGATACGTTGGGCGCGGTGTTGAAATACCAAGACGACATTGCCAAAATCCACGGATCCGAAGCCGCGCATTTGTTGGAACAAGCTAAACAATCCTTGGCGGACACGTGATCGAATATGGCAGAATACGCACCCATTTCGATACCTGATCATCCAAAACTGGCCGAAAATATTACGCATTTCGGGCGCGCCCTGCGCCGTGCTGGTTTGCCGATTGGGCCAGGGCGAATATTAGATGCCATTCGTGCGGTTCAGGCCATTGGTTTTACGAACAAAGCCGATTTTTATTGGACGCTGCATGCCTGTTTTGTCAACCGGCCGGAACATCGCGCAGTGTTTGCGCAGATTTTTAGGCTGTATTGGCGCGATCCGCGATTTTTGGAACATATGATGTCGCTGATGTTGCCGGCCGTGCGCGGTGTCCAAGAGGAACGCAAAGCGCATGCGGCAGAAAAACGTGCCGCCGAGGCGCTGTTGGATGGTCACAGCCCCGAGGCGCCAGAGCGTCAAGAGGACGGCGAACAAACACGCATTGATGTCGATGCGTCCTTTACCGCGTCGGCCCAAGAAAAATTAAAGAAATTAGACTTTGAACAAATGAGTACCGCCGAAATTGCTATGGCAAAGCGTATGCTGGCGCAGTTGCGTTTACCTGTGCGGCCCATGCAATCGCGGCGCAGCCATGCCAGCCATGTCAAAAAACAGATTGATCCACGCCGCACGATGCAAACTGTTCTGCGGCGGGGGGGGGATTGGGGCGCATTGGCCTATCGGCGTCCCCGATTGAAATGGCCAAATTTGGTTGTTTTGTGCGATATTTCGGGTTCCATGTCGCAATATAGTCGTATGGTGCTGCATTTTTTGCACGCGGTTGCCAACCATCAGGGGCAGGGATGGGCAAAATTACACGCCTTTACCTTTGGGACACAGCTCACCAATATCACCCACCATTTGGCGCAACGTGATGTCGATGCAGCCCTTGCGCGTGCGGGCGCACAGGCACAGGATTGGCAGGGCGGCACCCGCATTGCCGGCGCATTACACCGGTTCAATCACGATTGGTCCCGCCGCGTGATGGGGCAGGCGGCAGTTGTATTGTTAATCACCGATGGGTTGGATCGGGACAGCCAGTATAATTTATCGCATGAAATGCAGCGCCTGCAATTGTCTGCACGGCGTTTGATATGGCTAAATCCCCTACTGCGATGGGACGGTTTTGCCCCACAGGCGGCTGGTATCCGCGGTATGCTGCCCTATGTTGACAGTTTCCGTGCCGCGCATTCCATTTCATCGCTCGAAGATCTGGCGCGCGTCATTTCCGTGTCACATGATACGGGCGAAAAATCTAGGTTAATGGCCATGTTGGCAAACTGATAGGATCGTTACATGCAACAGACAGATCAGAATTTTGACCAAATCCCTGAAACCGCACTGGCATGGCACAGCGCTGGCAAGGGTGCGGTTTTGGCCACCGTTATTGAAACCTGGGGGTCTGCACCGCGGCGCGTTGGTGGACAAATGGTCATTAATGCGGATGGTGATATTCAGGGGTCTGTCTCGGGCGGCTGCGTCGAAGGTGCCGTGATCCTAGAGGCGCGAGAGGCCTTGCAAAAGGGGCACTGCGCCGTTTTGGAATATGGCGTGTCAGATGGCGATGCCTTTGCCGTTGGACTGGCCTGTGGTGGCAAAATTCGTGTTTTGCTGGAACCCGTCAGCGATGCTGGATTGCCGCCGCAGATGTTGCGTGAATTGGTCGAGGCGCGGGCCAATCGTGTACCGGTGGCTTATGTCGTTGATTTGGACAGTTATCAGCGTCGTTTGGCGTATGACGGATATGATGAATTGTTCCGTTTGGACCGCTCTGGCGTCCAAGAGGGAACGCAGACCTTTGTCGGGTTGCACAATCCGCCGGTGCGGATGGTCATTGTAGGGGCGGTGCATATTGCGCAAACTTTGGTTCCCATGCTGCGATTGGTGGGCATTGATCCGATAATTATTGATCCGCGTGACGGGTTTGCATCACAGGCGCGGTTTGGGGATGTCGAGATTATCCCCGATTGGCCAGACGAGGCATTGCAGAACCTGCGACCCGATGCACGCACAGGGATTGTATTGCTGACACATGATCCCAAACTGGATGATCCTGCGTTGCAAATCGCGTTGGGATCAAAGGTGTTCTACATCGGTGCCTTGGGGTCCAAGCGGACCCATGCCAAGCGCGTCGAACGGCTGCGCGAATTGGACTATGACGATGATCAGATTGCGCGCATTCAGGGGCCCATCGGGTTAAATATCGGTGCGGCAACCCCCGCCGAAATCGCTCTATCCATATTGGGCCAGATTGTTCAAACCCTCAGGATGCCCAAATGATTTTTGGACAAACACCGGTTCGTGATGCGATTGGGCATATTTTGGCCCATTCAATCGCACTGGGCCGCACGCGCCTGCGCAAGGGCTGTGTTTTGAATGCAGATGATATTGACCAGTTGCAAAAGCATAATATCACACAGGTCGTCACAGCGCAGCTGGACGCCGATGATATACACGAAGATGATGCAGCCACCCAATTTGCCCACGCCATTTGCACCGATCCCGTCGCGGCCCATGTGACCTTGACGCCCGCTCATACGGGGCGTGTTAATATCATTGCAAAATGTGCAGGCGTTGTGCGGTTGGACGCTGATCGTTTGATCCAAGCAAATTCGGTAAATCCGATGATTTCGGTGGCCACCGTGCCCCCATATCAGCAAATGGCCGCGGGCGGATTGATTGCGACTGTCAAAATCATCAGCTACGCGGTCCCTAAATCAGATTTGGCGCAGGCGATGGATCTGGCACAATCATCGGTATCCTTGCTGCCCGTTCAACTCAAAACCGCCTGTTTGATTTGTGCGCATACCGGTCCCAAACCGGATGAAGGCGGAGCTGATGCTATCGCGGCGCGCTGTGATGCCTTGGGCATCACGGTGGAACAGGTCCGACATTGCCCACATGATACAGGTGCGTTGGCCAATACCTTGGCAAGTGTGACAAGTGATTTGATCCTAATTCTAACGGGATCTGCCACATCTGATGAAAATGATACCGCACCTGCCGCCCTGCGTCAGGCGGGGGGTCATGTTGTGCGATTTGGTATGCCCGTGGATCCCGGAAATCTGTTGTTTTACGGCAACCTTGGCGATCGACCCGTTATCGGATTGCCGGGATGTGCGCGGTCCATTGCGTTAAATGGGGCTGATTGGGTTTTGTCACGGGTGGTCTGTGGGTGTTCGCCAAATGATGGCGATTTCGCGCAAATGGCCATTGGCGGTCTGTTAAAAGAAATCCCGACCCGACCACAGCCACGGCACCGCGCGCGCAATATGTACAATCAGTCAAAAAAAACAGGGAACCCCTAGGCCCCCTGTTTCCAAACTAGATCTAAACCAAGCTGGGTTTATGTTTTCGCCAATGGGCCGATCATCATGGTCATT
>CBFHVU010000154.1:0-4818 GCA_965659465.1 uncultured Paracoccaceae bacterium
TATTGGGTATCTTGGAAAGCTTTGCATCTATGCGTCAAATCATCGAGCTGCTGCCAGGTATTAACCAAGTTGTGATTTATCTTGCTGCAATCGTAATTCTGTTAACCCGTCCGCGTGGTTTGATGGGCCGTAAAGGCGTGATGGAGGACTAATTCATGCTAGGTTTAAACAAAAAAGACACGACCCTATTGTTCGCTGTCGCCGTATTGGTTGCCTGTGCGCCAATCCTCTTGAACCCCTTCCCAGAGGGATCTGCAATGGCACAATTTAATGCCGGTTATCCAGATCTTATGCAGCGGTTTGTTATTTTTGGTATCTTTGCGGTGGGGTTTAATATTTTATTTGGCCTAACCGGATACCTGTCCTTTGGTCACGCCGCATTTTTGGGCGCCGGATCCTATGCTGGTGTTTGGATGTTGAAATTGCTAACAGTGAATATCATTCCGGCAATTTTGGTTTCCACTGTTGTTGCCGGATTGTTCGCGGTTTTCATCGGCTTTATCTCGCTTCGCCGATCAGGGATCTATTTCTCAATCCTGACACTTGCGTTTGCGCAGATGTCTTTTGCCTTGGCTGCATCGGTTTTGACCCCGATCACAGGCGGTGAAACGGGTTTGCAAACATCCTTGGATGATCCACGGATTTTGGACGGTGCAAATACATCGGGTAATATCCCCGCCCCCAACCTGTTCGGTTTGGAAATGAGCGATAGCCTGCAAATCAACGTCGCGGGATGGCTGTGGACATTTAATGTCGGCTACTATCTGGCTGGCGTCGTTTTGTTGGTGGCATTCTACATTGCCATTCGCATTTTCCGCTCGCCTTTTGGGCTTATGCTGCGCGCTATTAAATCAAATCAACAACGCCTGACATACACTGGCATCAATACACGTCCCTACATGTTGGCATGTTTTGTCATTTCGGGCATGTATGCTGGCCTAGCGGGCGGATTGATGGTCGCTATGGATCCATTGGCGGGTGCAGAGCGTATGCAATGGACCGCATCCGGCGAAGTTGTCTTGATGACCATCCTAGGCGGTATCGGCACCCTAATCGGCCCAGTTCTTGGCGCAGGTTTGATCAAATACTTTGAAAACATTTTCTCGAAAATCAACGAGAACCTGTTGCACCAATGGTTTGCATTCCTACCAGACGGCGCAGAAGATTTCGTTGTCGCCATCATTTATCCATTTATCGGTAAAGGTTGGCACCTAACGCTGGGTCTGATGTTTATGGCCGTTATCATTTTCTTGCCAGGTGGTCTGGTCGAATTGGGTCAGCGCATTTCGCGTAAACTGTCGCGAACCTCTGGCGATGATCAAACTAAGTCTACGAAATAAGGAGTACGAAAAATGGGTATTCTAGATATTAAAGACGTAGGCAAACGTTTCGGCGGCCTACAAGCGCTGGGCGATGTAAACCTAAGTGTCCAAGAAAATACATGTCATGCGATTATTGGTCCCAACGGTGCGGGTAAATCGACGCTGTTGAACTGCTTGATTGGGAAACTGATTCCCGACACGGGCAGCGTCATGTTTGATGGGCAATCTGTTTTGGGTCGCAGCCCCTATGAAATTAACCAAATGGGGATTTCACGGGTTTTCCAAACGCCCGAGATTTTTGGCGATCTGACAGTTTTCGAAAACATGATGATCCCAATTTTTGCCCGCCGCGACGGTGCATTCGAACTGGACGCGCTAAGTAAAATAACATCGCACCGCGATGTGACGGAGAAAGCCGAGGAAATGTTGGTCGACATGAACATGGCCGACAAACGTCACATGCACGCGGCATCCATGTCGCGCGGTGATAAACGGCGTTTGGAAATTGGCATGTGTCTGTCACAAACCCCACGTCTGTTGTTGTTGGACGAACCTACGGCAGGTATGGCGCGCGCGGATACCAACAACACGATTGATCTGCTAAAACAGATCAAAGAAGAGCGTGACATCACCATCGCCATCATTGAACATGACATGCATGTTGTGTTTTCATTGGCCGATCGTATTACCGTTTTGGCACAAGGCACACCTTTGGTCGAAGACACGCCCGAAAACATTAAGGGCCACCCCAAGGTCAAAGAAGCCTACTTGGGCGAAACACAATAAGGAGAGAGCATGATGAGTGGAAATCTTGCAACACAAACGCATGCGCCCGCATTTTTGTCGGTTCATGATATTCATGCCTACTATGGTGAAAGTTATATCGTCCAAGGCGTCAGCTTTAATGTTCACGAAGGCGAAATTCTAGCCCTGTTGGGGCGTAACGGCGCAGGCAAAACATCGACCCTGCGCACCATTGCTCGTCTGGACAACCCCCAGCTGGTCAAAGGCGAAATTTGGCTGGACCACCAGCATCTGCATACCATGGCCAGCCACGAAGCAGCCGTAGCAGGTATCGGCCTGGTCCCCGAAGATCGCCGCATTATCCCCGGCCTGACCGTCGAGGAAAACCTACAACTGGCGCAGATCGTTGAACCCATCGGTTGGGGAATTGATCGATTGTATGATCTGTTCCCGCGTCTTGGTGAACGTCGCAAACAAGAGGGCATCACACTGTCTGGCGGCGAACAGCAGATGCTTGCTATCGCACGCGCCTTGGCCCGCGACATCAAGGTTTTGTTGCTTGACGAGCCATACGAAGGCTTGGCGCCTGTGATCGTGGACGAAATTGAAAAAACGCTGCATCTGATCCGTGAACAGGGCATCACAACCGTGATCGTTGAACAAAACGCCGTGCGCGCACTGAACCTGTCGGATCGCGCCGTTATTTTGGACACGGGATCCGTGGTGTTTGACGGCACCGCCAAAGAGGTTCTGGACAACGCAGAACTTCGCGCCGAATATCTAGCGATCTGATCAAAAAACAGGGTAATCGATCGGTTGCCCTGAAACCTTTCTGGACCCTAATAATCAAGAATACGGGGAAATTATGTCTGATAAAATGTATCCACCCAGCGCAGATTTCATTTCAAACGCGCATATCGACAAAAACAAATATGATGCAATGTACGCGCAGTCGATCAATGATCCTGACGCATTTTGGGCCGAGCATGGCAAACGCATCGATTGGATTAAACCTTTCACAAAAATTAAAAATGTAAACTTCAGTCACCCTGATGTGTCCATCAAATGGTTCGAAGATGGCGAATTAAACGTTGCCGCAAACTGTGTGGATCGCCACCTGCCAACCCGCGGCAATCAAACAGCCATCATCTGGGAAGGCGACAATCCAGACGAAAGCAAGCACATCACATATAATGAGCTTTCGCAAAATGTGAATAAACTTGCAAATGTCTATAAATCAATGGGCGTTGGCAAAGGGGATCGTGTTATCCTATACATGCCAATGATCCCCGAGGCCGCCTATGCGATGCTGGCATGTGCGCGCATTGGTGCCATCCATTCCATCGTCTTTGCCGGATTTTCGCCCGAGGCATTGGCCGCACGCGTTGATGGGTGCAAAGCATCCCTAATCGTCACCGCGGATGAGGCCCCACGCGGTGGGCGCAACACGCCGCTGAAAGCCAACGTTGACAAGGCGCTGGATATTTGCGGCGATGTGCAAACGCTGGTCGTTGAACGCACAGGTGGCGAAGTGGTCATGAAAGACGGCCGCGATCATTCCTATACCGCCGCCATGGCAGCGGCATCCGCCGACTGCGCGCCTGAGGTCATGAACGCCGAAGATCCGCTATTTATCCTGTACACATCAGGATCCACAGGCGCACCCAAGGGCGTGCAGCATTGTTCCGGTGGCTATCTGGTCTGGGCTGCGATGACACATGAATATGTGTTCGACTATCACGAAGGTGACATTTACTGGTGTACAGCTGACGTGGGCTGGGTCACAGGCCACAGCTATATCGTTTATGGCCCCTTAGCCAATGGTGCGACCACATTGATGTTCGAAGGTGTTCCCACATACCCCGACGCATCACGGTTCTGGCAGGTCTGTGAAAAGCATAAAGTCAACCAATTCTACACCGCCCCAACCGCAATCCGCGCCTTGATGGGCCAAGGCACAGAGTTCGTTGAAAAATGTGACCTATCATCGTTGAGAGTGCTGGGTACAGTGGGCGAACCCATCAACCCCGAAGCGTGGAATTGGTACAATGATGTGGTCGGCCAAGGCAAATGCCCCGTCGTGGACACATGGTGGCAAACCGAAACTGGCGGGCATTTGATGACCCCCCTGCCCGGTGCAACCGCGACCAAACCAGGGTCTTGCACAACCCCATTCTTTGGCGTGCAGCCCATCATCCTTGATCCACAGTCTGGCCAAGAAATCACGACAGTTGAGGCCGAAGGCGTTTTGTGCATGAAAGACAGCTGGCCCGGCCAAATGCGCACAGTTTACGGCGACCATGATCGTTTTGTGAAAACATACTTCTCAGACTACAAAGGGTATTATTTCACAGGCGACGGCTGCCGTCGTGATGCAGACGGGTATTACTGGATTACGGGTCGCGTCGATGATGTGATCAACGTATCCGGCCACCGCATGGGCACCGCCGAAGTTGAAAGCGCCTTGGTTGCACATTCCAAAGTGTCCGAAGCCGCCGTTGTGGGTTACCCCCACGATATCAAAGGCCAAGGCATTTACTGTTACGTCACCCTAATGGCCGGAGAAGAGCCAAGTGACGAATTGCGCCTTGAATTGCGCAATTGGGTCCGCAAGGAAATCGGCCCCATCGCATCGCCTGACCTGATCCAATGGGCCCCTGGTTTGCCGAAAACGCGATCGGGCAAAATCATGCGCCGCATTTTGCGCAAAATCGCCGAGGATGATTTCGGCGCCTTGGGCGATACCTCGACA
>CBFHVU010000155.1:0-4804 GCA_965659465.1 uncultured Paracoccaceae bacterium
GCATCGTCAACATCAGTTCGGTTGTGGGCACCACCGGCAACCCCGGTCAGGGCAACTATGCCGCGTCCAAGGCGGGTATGATCGGCATGTCCAAATCATTGGCCTATGAGGTGGCAAGCCGTGGTATCACCGTCAACGCAGTGGCCCCCGGATTTATCCAGACGGCCATGACCAATAAATTGAACGATGACCAGAAATCCAACATCCTGACGCAAATTCCGGCCGGACGTATGGGCCAGCCCGGCGATATTGCGGCGGCGGTGTTGTATTTGGCGTCTGAACAGGCGGGATACATGACCGGATCGACATTGCACGTCAATGGCGGCATGGCGATGATCTGACCTGATTATCATTCAAATTTGCGAAAGCCAGTCAGGAATGGCCGGTTTTTTATTGTGCATTGATAATGATTCCCGTTTGGGGTGATCTGGGGCCGGTTCGGTTCGATGTTTTTGGCACACAGATCTGGTGATCCGAAAAAAATGCGCATTTGCGGGGGTAATACATGCCCTTACGTCATATTCTGATGCTGAAATTATTTGCCAAACCTGAACATTATGGTATAGCGCTTTCAAGGGTCGGCCGGCGAATGCGGGTCGTCTTTGGCTGCTTTGCAGTATAAACCGCCCTAATACGGGGTATTGTTCCGGCCTGATACAGGTGGGTATGACATCGGGCCTGGCCCAAAAAATATGAGGATATTAAAATGAGCGATATCGCAGACCGCGTAAAAAAAATCGTTGTTGATCACCTAGGCGTCGACGAAAGCAAAGTTGTCGAAAGCGCGTCTTTCATCGACGATCTGGGCGCGGACAGCTTGGACACAGTTGAATTGGTCATGGCGTTCGAAGAAGAGTTCGGCATTGAAATTCCTGATGACGCGGCTGAAAACATCCAATCCTTTGGTGACGCGGTCAAATTCATTTCCGAAGCAGCATAAGCGCGCGGATCTGATTTTCGAAATTGAAACCCCTGATCGTATGGTCGGGGGTTTTTTATTTCTGCGCTTTGTGGCGAAAAAATTGGGAAAACCGCCGTGATCGCGGTGCGTAGATCTTGCCCATAAGGGGCAAAGCGCGGTATGTCCTAGGTCAAGATTATTAAATAAGAGGGGCATGAACATGCGTCGAGTGGTTGTAACAGGACTGGGAATGGTATCGCCGTTGGCTTGCGGTGTCGAAGAAACATGGTCGCGTCTGTTGGCGGGGCAGTCTGGGGCAGGGCCGATCACCCGCTTTGATGCGTCCCGCGTCACGACGAAATACGCCTGCGAGGTGCCCTATGGCGATGGCACTGACGGCACCTTTAACCCCGACGATTGGATGGAGCTCAAAGAGCGCCGCAAGGTGGATGATTTCATCCTGTATGGCATTGCCGCCGCACAACAGGCCGTCGAAGATGCCGGTTGGATGCCCGAGGACCAAGAAAGCCTACTGCGCACCGGTGTTATGATCGGGTCCGGTATCGGCGGTTTGAATTCGATTGCCAACACCACCTTGATGATGGCCGAGAAAGGCCCGCGCCGTGTATCCCCATTTTTCATTCCGGGGGCCTTGATCAACCTGATTTCGGGTCAGGTGTCGATTAAATACGGCTTCAAAGGGCCAAACCATTCGGTCGTGACCGCCTGTTCTACAGGGGCGCATGCCATTGGCGATGCGGCGCGGTTGATTATGACATCTGATGCAGATGTGATGATTGCTGGCGGTGCAGAAGCGGCCATCTGTGAAATCGGGATCGCTGGATTTAACGCTTGCAAAGCGCTGTCCACCAAACGCGAAGACGACCCCAAGGCTGCATCACGCCCCTATGACGCGGACCGCGACGGGTTCGTCATGGGCGAAGGTGCGGGCATTGTGGTGCTTGAGGAATACGAACACGCCAAAGCGCGTGGTGCCAAAATCTATGCCGAGGTGCTGGGCTATGGCCTGTCAGGTGACGCCTATCACATCACCGCACCGTCTGAGGACGGCGAGGGCGGCGAACGTGCCATGCGCGCGGCGCTGGCCAAGGCGAATTTGGATCCGTCACAGTTGGATTACGTCAATGCGCACGGCACATCCACCATGGCCGATGTCATCGAATTGGGCGCGGTGGAACGCATGATGGGCGATGCGGCCAGCAAATTGACCATGTCATCGACCAAATCATCCATCGGTCACCTGCTGGGCGCCGCCGGCGCGGTCGAGGCGATATTCACCATCCTAGCGATCCGTGATCAGGTGGCCCCACCCACCATCAATCTGGACACACCTGCGATTGAAACGGCGGTTGATTTGGCCCCCAATGCCAAACGCGAACGCAAAATCAATTATGCGCTGTCCAATTCCTTTGGATTTGGTGGAACAAACGCCAGTTTGTTGTTGGGTAAGGTATCGTAATGTGGCGTAGCGTTGCATCAAACGCACTAACGTTCCTGATCATTTTGTTCTTGGGCTTCGGTATTGCCGGCCTATGGGCGAAAAACGAATATACGCAGGCGGGCCCCCTGGATCAGGGGATTTGCCTGCGCGTGGCGCCTGGCAGCAAATTTTACGACACCGCGGATGATTTGAAAAAACAGGGCGCCATTTCCAGCGCATCGCTGTTTCGCATCGGTGCCGAGTACCAAGGCAAATCCAACCAGTTGAAAGCAGGCAGTTTTCTGATCCCTGCGGCGGCATCCATGGATCAGGTCGTTGACCTGATTACCAAGGGCGGGGCCAATACCTGCGGGACGGAAATCGTCTATCGCATTGGTGTGGCATCGACCACCGTTCAGGTGCGCGAATTGGATCCGGCGACCGAACGGTTTGTGGCACGGGCCGAATTCAAAATGGGTGATAACGCGCCCAGTGAATACACCCGTGTTCTGGATGCCATGGGCACCCGCCACCGCATCACCATGGCCGAGGGTGTGACCAGCTGGCAAGTGGTCCAAGCGATCAACGGGATCGAGGTGTTGCAAGGCGATCTAACCGACATCCCAGCCGAGGGCACATTGGCCCCCTATAGCTATGAGGTCGCATCAGGCGACACACGCGCGTCTGTGATCGCGGATATGGTGACGCGTCAAACGTCGATATTGGATCAGGCATGGACAAACCGCGCCGCCGATTTACCGCTGAAATCCAAACAAGAGGCATTGATCCTAGCCTCTATCATTGAAAAGGAAACATCCGTTCCCGACGAACGTGGGTTGGTCAGTTCCGTGTTTATCAATCGGTTAAATCAGGGAATGCCACTGCAAACGGACCCAACGGTGATCTATGGCATCACCAAGGGGCAGGGTGTTTTGGGGCGTGGTCTGCGCCGGTCGGAATTGCGCGGCCAAACGCCTTGGAACACCTATGTGATCCGTGGCTTGCCGCCGACACCCATCGCAAACCCTGGGCCCGATGCGATTGCCGCGGCTGTAAACCCAGACGACAGCCGCTATATATTCTTTGTGGCGGATGGGACGGGCGGTCATGCCTTTGCCGAAACTTTGGCCGAACATAACGCTAATGTCGCCAAATGGCGCCAGATCGAGGCCGAGCGCGCCATCGATTGATCCCGTGGTTAACAAAACCTGAATCACTTTATTTAGACCCCCGCACAATATGTTGTGTGGGGGTTTTTTATGTCTTGCCAAACCGTTACCGCCACGCGCGTTGCAAATTATTGATTTTGTGGATTTTTTTCGCTGTTTCAGGCATAACCAATGCGCTGAACATGACTGGCATGTTTGGGCAGGGGACCCTAGCAAAGGAACCTGAAGTCATATGATTTTAATCACCCCGGACGACCAGGCAAATCCGTTATCTGCTGAATTTGAACGGCTGGAACGGACACTTAGCAGTTTTGCCCAAGATATAGAAAACCTCGCACAACGGGTTCACTCTCTGTCGCGCGGTTTTTGATGACATACCCCCCGAACCTGCGGGCAATCGTGTGCGATACCTTGATCGAACGGGCCCATCTGGCCGATAAATTGCGAAAATCAGGGTGCTATCGGCCAGAATTGGGCGATGGTACGCTGCGGGCCACGATCGCGCGGGAAAAATTGCCCTGTGAACTGGATTTGCGCGATGCCAACTTTCGCCATGCAAATAAGTTGGTTTTGGCGCGCTTGACTGCGTGGATAGCGCGCGCGGATGGGGGGCGACCTTGACTTTTTGAGCGAAAAATCCTATGTGGTGGGACAGATTACAAGGATGTCGCCATGCGCAAAACACGCGAAAATCTGGTTGCCCTAGACCCCGTTTGGGCGCAACTGGTTGCCGAGGCACAAGAGGCCGTCGAACACGAACCCCTGTTGGGCGGCATGGTGCATCTGTGCGTGTTGCACCACCAATCCATTGAGGCAGCACTTGCCTATCGGATTTCGTCAAAACTGGCGTCGCCGGAAATGTCGGAACAATTGGTGCGCGAAATTTGTGACGCGGCCTATGCAGATGACGAAACATTGGCGCTTAAGGCGCGGGCCGATATTGTGGCGGTATATGAACGTGATCCCGCCTGCCATCGGTTTTTGCAACCCTTGCTGTTTTTCAAGGGGTTCCAAGCGTTACAGGCCTATCGTGTGGCCCATTGGCTGTGGCAAAAGGGGCGCCAAGATATGGCCTACATGTTCCAAATGCGCATATCCGAGGCATTCGGCGTAGACATCCATCCCGCAGCGCGTATTGGACAAGGGATCATGATTGATCACGCCCATTCCATCGTCATCGGTGAAACGGCCGTTGTGGGCAATAACGTGTCTATGCTGCATTCCGTGACTTTGGGCGGCACGGGAAAAGAGGAAAGCGACCGCCATCCCAAAATCGGCGATGGTGTGTTGATC
>CBFHVU010000156.1:0-4801 GCA_965659465.1 uncultured Paracoccaceae bacterium
GATTACACCGAACAGCCTCAGGTCATCAACGGTGCATCGAATTTCTTGGGCGAGGCATTGGGCGATGCAGGCAAACACGCCCGCGCGGCTGTGTCTGCGCCGGCGTTGCCCTTGGGGGTTGCCGTCGAAATCGAAGGCATTTTTCAAATTAAATAACCATGCATGGTCTGGATTTTTTGACGCGCAGGCCATTTGCACATCGCGGCCTGCACGATACGGCGCGCGGCATTTACGAAAACAGCCGCGGGGCTTTTGTCGGTGCGATTGAACAGGGCTATGGCATTGAACTGGACGTACAAATGTCACGCGATGGCCAGGCGGTTGTGTTTCATGATGACACATTGGACCGCTTGACGGATCACACAGGCCCCGTTCGCGCTCTGACGGCTGCGGATCTGTCTGGTGTGACCATTGGTACATCGACCGATACGATCGAACCCTTGGCCGATATTTTGGCGCAGATTGGGGGGCGCGTGCCCATACTGATCGAAATCAAGGATCAAAGCCTGACCCTAACCGAAACGGACGGCATATTGGAACGCGCCGTGGCCCAAGCTGTTGCCGATTATCGCGGACCAGCCGCGGTCATGTCGTTTAACCCCCATGCCATGTTCCACGTGCGCGATGTCGCCCCTGACATAATCTGCGGATTGACCACCTGCGATTTTGCCCAACACGATTGGCCCGGTGTTGATGCACAGCGATTGCAGGAATTGGCGGATATTCCCGACTTCGACCCGCTGGGGGCTGCATTCGTGTCACATGACGTCAATGATCTGGCCAACCCCGCTGTGACGACCCTGCGCCAGCGCGGTATCCCCATTCTGTGCTGGACGGTTAGGTCCCACAAACAGGCCACAACATTGGGCCCGATGGTGGATAATATCACATTCGAAGGGTTCTTGGCCTGATTGCCCCTTGATCTTGGGCCGGTCTGCGACACATCTAGGGCAAAGACAGGGTCACCATGGCAGCGCGCGATATAACACTGGATATCATCCATTCCCTGACGGAGATTGCGCCGTCCGATTGGGATGCCTGTGCCAATTGGGTCGCTGCGGACCAGTTCCCAGAAAACCCGTTTCTAACGCACCGGTTTTTGTTGGCTCTGGAAAGCAGCGGATCGGTGGGCCAAGGCACCGGATGGATGCCGCATTACCTGATCGCCCGCCTGAAAGGGCAGGTTGTGGGCGTAGCCCCCCTCTATCTGAAACTGCACAGCCAAGGCGAATATATTTTTGATCACTCATGGGCGCATGCCTATGAACGCGCGGGCGGGCAATATTACCCCAAACTGCAAATCGCCCCACCCTTTACCCCCGTCACAGGCCGTAGGTTTTTGGCCCATCCCGATTTTCGCGATACCATTCCCGCAGTCATGGCCAAAGCCGCGATACAAATCACGGCCAACAATGGGCTGTCATCGCTGCATGCCACATTCTGTGCGCGCGACGAATATGACAGCCTGACGGATGTGGGAATGTTGCAACGCGAAACGCAACAATTCCACTGGGTCAACCAAGGCTATGACAGCTTTGACCGATTCCTGTCGGCCCTATCCGCGCGCAAGCGCAAAAACATCCGTAAAGAACGCCAAACAGCACAGGGGTTTGGCGGCACCATCCGCCAATTGCGCGGCGATGATATCAAACCGCACTACTGGGATCAATTTTGGCTGTTTTATCAGGACACGGGCGCACGCAAATGGGGCCAACCCTATCTGACGCGTGAATTCTTTGATCTGGTCCACGATACGATGCGTGATGATGTCATGTTGGTTCTGGCCGAACGCGATGAGCAGGCGATTGCAGGTGCGTTAAATTTTGTCGGGCGCGATGCGATTTATGGCCGATACTGGGGCTGTGTGGAACATCATTCGTGTTTGCATTTCGAACTGTGTTATTATCAGGCCATTGATTTCGCTATTGCCAACGGCCTGCAACGGGTTGAGGCCGGCGCACAAGGCGAACACAAATTGGCGCGCGGCTATTTGCCCGCAACCACCTATTCCCTGCATTGGATCCATGACCCCAAATTTGCGCAAGCGGTCGCCGATTACCTGCAAGCGGAAAAATCCGCCAATGCCGAGGAAATGGAAATTCTAACCAGCTATGGCCCGTTCAAATCCATAAACGTCGAGGAACAGGAATAACAATGACCGCCCTAAACGCCACTTCCCCCGAAATCACCACGTTGTTGCAAAATGGCTGGGCCATCAACGATGATCAAAGCGCCATTGAAAAAGAATTCAAATTCCCATCCTTTGTTGCGGCCTTTGGCTGGATGACGCAATGCGCCATTTGGACAGAAAAATTAAACCACCACCCCGAATGGTTTAACGTCTATAACCGTGTGCGGGTGGTTTTGACCACACATGACACCGGTGGTCTTAGCGATTTGGATGTCAAGCTGGCCCAAAAAATGGACCAGCTTGCATCGGGTTCCTAGATTTCGGCCAACAGCGCTTCGCCGCCGGATACATCGCATTGACCTGGGCTGGGTTCAGGCAACAACACGGTGACAACGCCGTCTTCGACCATCATGGCATAGCGTTTGGAACGCCCGATCAACCCCGCAGGGGGTGCATCGAAATCCATTCCAATGGCCTTGGTCAATGTGCTTTCGGCATCGGCCAACATGGTGATGCCTGCCTCGGTGGCGCCTGTAGCATTGCCCCAAGCCTGCATCACAAACGGGTCATTCACGCTGATACAGATGATTTCATCCACGCCCTTGGCCGCAAATTGATCCTTGGTCCGGATAAAGCTGGGCACATGCGCGGAATGACAGGTGGGTGTATAGGCCCCCGGCACAGCAAAAATGGCGACACGGCGGCCCGCCAATTTATCCGATAATGCGACAGCCTCGGGGCCATTGTCGCCGATACGAACCAAACTTGCCTCTGGCAAGCGATCACCGACTGAAATCGTCATTTATTTTCCTTCTCTGCAATTGCGTTTTTCCATGATTACAATATAGGCTGCGTCGAACAGGCATCCATAGGCAACAGGGCACAATTATGACGAAAACAGTAATCATTGGCGCAGGTCAAGCGGGTTCAGCCTTGGCCGCGAAACTGCGCAATTCTGGATATACAGGCGATATTACATTGATTGGCGGCGAAAACGCCCCGCCCTATCAACGCCCACCGTTGTCGAAAAAATATATGATGGGCGATATGGATCTGGAACGTCTGTACCTGCGGCCCATGGAATTTTACGCCGATCACAACATTACATTGATGCTGGACACACAGGTCACCGCCATAGATCGCGAAACCAAAACGGTACAGACATCACAGGGCGATATTGGCTATGATCAATTGGTCCTGACAACTGGATCATGGCCCCGCAAACTGCCCGAAAAAATTGGCGGCGCCTTGCAGGGTGTCTATGCCATGCGCGATCTGCGCGATGCGGATGCCTTGGCCCCTGAAATAAAAAACGGCGCGCGCTGTTTGATTATCGGCGGCGGCTATATCGGGCTTGAGGCGGCAGCCGTTGCAGCGTCCAAGGGCGTGCAGGTCACACTGGTCGAAATGGCCGATCGCATTTTGCAGCGGGTCGCAGCCCCCCAGACATCCGATTATTTCCGTGCATTGCATACCGCAAACGGCGTCGATATCCGCGAAGGCGTGGGATTGGACCACCTGATCGGCACCGATGGCCGTGTGACAGCGGCACAGTTGACCAATGGCAGCACATTGAACATTGATTTCGCCGTTGTCGGTGTGGGCATTGCCCCCGCATCCGAATTGGCCGAGGCCGCAGGCCTAGACATCGAAAACGGCATTCGCGTCAATGAATTTGGCCAAACATCAGACCCCGCCATTTGGTCTGCGGGCGATTGCGCATCGTTCCCCTATAAATCGGGGCGAATCCGATTGGAAAGCGTGCAGAACGCCATCGATCAGGCCGAAAATGTTGCCCTGAACATCATGGGGCAAAATCTGACCTATGTACCAATGCCATGGTTTTGGTCGGATCAATACGACGCCAAATTGCAGATTGCAGGGTTAAACACCGGCTATGACAGGGTCGTGTCGCGCGGAAATGCAGATGCGCCGTCATTTTGGTATTACCGCGGTGGTGAATTATTGGCGGTGGATGCCATCAACGACAGCCGGTCCTATATGGTGGGCAAACGGTTGATTGAAATGGGCAAATCCCCAGATCCCACCGTTATTGCGGATCCCGATACCGACCTGAAAGCTCTGTTAAAAGCGTGAGGATCATCGCCGGTACATTCAAGGGCCGCGCATTGGCCGCCCTGGGCAAAGGGGACGCAGGCGCACATCTGCGCCCAACCACAGACCGCGTGCGCGAAAATATTTTCAACATTTTGTCGGGCGGGCGGTTTGGCGATCCGATCGATGACGCGCGTGTGTTGGATTTGTTTGCCGGCACCGGCGCGTTGGCTCTGGAATCGCTATCGCGTGGGGCACGTCAGGCCACGTTTGTGGACACGGGCCACAAATCCCTTAGCCTGATCCGCCAAAACATCGCGATTTGTCAGGCGGCAGAGCGGTGCAGCATCAAGAAAATGGATGCCACCAAACTGCCCGAAAATCTTGATACACCCTATGATCTAATTTTTCTGGATCCGCCCTATGGCAAAAAAATGGGCGAACGCGCGATTGCGCGGGCCATTTCCGGCGGTTGGATTGCCCCCAATGCTATAATCCTATGGGAAGAGGGCGGCGATATCACATGCCCCCCCGAACTGACCCAATTGGACATGCGTAAATATGGCGACAGCCGTGCCTACTTTTTGGAATACGACAATCAGTCGTAGGTTGGAT
>CBFHVU010000157.1:0-4699 GCA_965659465.1 uncultured Paracoccaceae bacterium
TGTCGGCCGACTTTGCATCGACCATTTCCAGCCGCGTGCTAGAGGATGACGCGATGGTCAATTTTCGCATGTCCCAAGGGACCGTAGGACGGCTTTGGACATCGTCCGTTGCGATTGGGCGGCAGCATGGGTTTGATATTCAGGTCTTTGGTGAAACGGGCGGTTTGCGCTGGGCATCAGAACAGCCCAATCAACTGATCTATACCCCTGTAGGTGGGCGCACCCAGATCATCGAAAAGGGTGAAGGCGGCCTGCACGAGGACGCCATGCGCCTGTCGCGTGTGGCCATCGCCCATCCCGAAGGGTTCCCCTTGGCGGTTGCAAATATCTATTGCGATTTGGCAGACGCAATTTCGGGCGCGGCCCGTCTAGCCCTGCCCAATGCGGTGGATGGGCTGCGATCCATGGCGGCGGTTTCGGCCGCTGTTGCATCTGCCAAACAATCGGGCGCATGGCTGGATGCCCGCCCGCCGATGTTCCGCTAGGGCGCAATCATTGAACGCGGGGCGCCAATGTTGCGCGTTCAACCACACGACAGGGGAACAAACGTGCCTCGGGCATGCGATCAGGATCGGACAGCAGGGTTTCGACCACCTGAACCGAGGTCGCAACAATTTCGCTGATGGGTTGGTGAATGGTGGTCAAATCGACCAGTTCCCAGCCCGCCATTTCCATATCGTTCAATCCGATCACGCCAATATCACGGCCAATCTGCAACCCACGGTCACGGATGGCCGACAGCGCGCCAATGGATAACACATCATCCCCGCAGAAATAGGCCTGCGCCGGTGTTTCAGACAGCAATCGCATCATTTCGGCCCGCCCCGCGTCAAAGGAATAGGCCGCGGAAAATGAATGTGTCATTTTAACATTGGGGTGGTTGCCCATTTCTTGCGCAAACCCCAAAAATCGGTCCTGCGCCGATGTTGCCGTTTTCGGGCCGCCCATATAGGCCACCGATGTATAGCCCCGTGCCACCAATTCCCGCGCAGCCATGCGTCCGCATTCGACGTTATCAATCCCCACAACATGGACCTGTGTTTCCGCCGATGGTCGGCCAAAGGTATGCACAACCGGTACACCTGCGTTATGAAATGCCTCAGCAAAGCTAAGCGGCAGGGTAGACGAGGCCACAATGACCGCATCCACCGAATATTGCCGTAACATGCGCACAGAATTAGACGGATCGGTTTCATTGGACAGGTTCACAATCAGGGGCCGCAGCCCACGATCCTGCAAGGCGCGGGTGAATTTATCAAAGACCTGCAAAAATATGGGGTTGTGAAAGTTGTTGGACACCAATCCAATCAGTTTGGTTCGCCCCGTCGTCAGGGATGAGGCCAGGGCATTCGGGCTGTACCCCAATTCTTGGGCCGCCTGTTCAACACGCGCGCGCATCTTGGGCGATACGGATGCGCCGGCGGTAAATGTTCGCGATACGGCGGATCGTGATACGCCTGCCAATTTAGCAACATCTTGTAATGTGACAGCCATTCTTCTACCTTAGTTTCTGCACCTATATTGCAACAGATTTTGCAACAGATTGCAAACTTTGCAAGCGAGCTTTTGGTGAGTATTGAACAAATATAGATGCTTGCGCTTGATCGTTATATCCAAGTGTATATCACTGCAAAGGCATTCAAATTCACGGGTAAACTATGGGCTATCAGCGATTTGCAGTATACTTTGTACCACAAGGCACCGAATTGGCCCGTTTTGGGGCCACGTGGCTGGGCTGGGACATCAATCAAGGTCACAGTATAGATCCGCCAAAATCACTGGCGTTTGATCACAACGCTATTGTCAAACGTCCGCAAAAATACGGATTTCACGCAACCCTGACCGCACCGTTTGCACTGGCAGATGGGTACACTCTGGCCGATTTGGAACAGGCTGTTGGTTCTGTTGCTGGGCGTCACGCAGCGTTTGATTTGCGGCTGAAACTGGGGAAATTGGGCCGTTTTTTTGCGTTGACTGTGTCGGATGAAATGTCGTTGATTTCTGAACTGGCTGCGGATTTGGTCATCACCAGCGATCCCTTGCGCCAACCGCTGTCAGAGGCCGACCTGCAGCGCCGACGCAAAGCACGGCTGTCACCCAAACAGGATGCGTTGTTGCAGCGCTGGGGCTATCCCTATGTCTTGGATGAATTTCGGTTTCATATGACACTGACAGGCCCCGTCGAACATGGGTTGCAAAGAACGGTCGAACAGGAATTGATACGCCATCTGTCCCCCATTTTGGAACAGCCGCAGCCGATTGGACAGATTTGCATCGCAGGCCAAGATGACAGTGGTCGATTTCATAGCATCCACCAGATCGCCTTGGGCCAGTGATCGGGGTTGATTTCGCTTGCTGCCGTCATGAATATATCGCAACACACAGATCAAACAGGATAAGGAATTCGACATGACCACATATCCAATGTTGCTGGAAATGGGCACCGGCACCGCCCTGCGTTCGGGCAGTTATACCAAAGCGGCCCAACGCGCGGTGCAAAACGCATTATGGCATAATTCCATTTCCCTGGCCGAAGTGTTTGGCGCACAAAAATCGGATATGATCGTGGATGTGGAAATTGCCTGCGTCCAGCCCGAAATGGTTGATTTGGATGCTGTGCGCGCCGAATTCCCCTATGGCACTATCTCGGCGCGGGCCGTGGCAGGGGGATTGGATATTGCCAAACCTGAAATGCCAGATGCCGCGCCCACGATTATCGCGCATGCGGCAATCAAGGTGTCGTTAAATATCACAGCCAAGGGGGACAGGGCATGAAACGGTTGATTTTGGAAATCGGATCAGGCAGCGATTTATACGGCATGGATTATACCAAGGCGGCGCTGCGTGCCTTGGATAACGCCCTGCGGCATAGTTCGATCACGCTGTTTCGATCGTTGGATATTGACCATTCGGTGATGCAGGTCCATGTCACGATCGGCGTTCAGAACCCAGATCAGGTTGATATTGACGTGATTAGGGCGGCCATTCCGCGGGGCACGCCCAAGGTTGATGTTGTCTTTGGGGGACAAAATATCGAAACCCAGGCGGGGGGAGATCCGGTGACCACGGTTGTTGCCACCTGTGCGGTGCAGGCCTATGTGCCCTATTTGGGTGAGCGCTATGATATTTTGGCGGGTGATTAGGCGCGGGACATTGATAATATGAAAATCGTTCTGGTCCACCCCGAAATTCCACAAAATACGGGATCCATTGGGCGCACCTGTGTGGCGTTGGGTGTCGAATTGATCCTGATCAAACCCTATGGGTTCAAAATTGACGCCAACACCGTGTCACGGGCGGGCACGCGGTATTGGCAATTTGTGAATTTGTCAGAATATGACAGTTGGGCTGATTTCATGGCCCAACGTGCGCCCAGCCGTGATCAGCTCTATTTTTTCGAAGAGCATGGCCGCGAGAGTTTTTATACACCTGACTATCACCGCGATGCCTATCTGGTGTTTGGCCGTGAAAGCACAGGGTTGCCGCCCGAGATTTTGGACGATTATGCCGATCGGACCTATCACATGCCCATGCCCAGTGGACAGGTCAAATCCCTAAACCTGTCCAATGCGGCAACGGCGGTCGTCTATCAGGCCAAGCGCGCTGAATTTATGGGCACCTAGGCGCTGCGATCCAACAACATCGGGAACCAATCGGTCCGCAGTTTTTGCCCCTGTACCATATCGTGCCCAGGAAAGGGCGGCGATGTGCGCCCCGGGCGTTCGGTATAGCGCGCATCATCGCCTACCAAGCGCAGTGAAAACGCGCGGCGCCGATCGCTGGTCGTATTTCCACGCGCGCCATGTAATGTCATAAAATGGAATGCCACCGCATCCCCGGGTTCCATCGTGAATTCGCGGATATCCATGCCTTGGGCATCGGGATCGGGGACGGGCATATAATTCTCTTCGTTCGGATAAAAACTGGTTTCGGCCAACCAGCGCGTTGGCAAAACGGGGCGATCCCATTTGTGCGACCCTGCCACCAAACGCAATGTTGCATCGCGCACCGGATCCAGCGGCGACCAAAAACTGATGGTTTGCTGACCATCTACAAAATAATAGGGGCCATCTTGGTGCCAAGGGGTGGGTTTTGATGTGCCGGGCTCTTTGACCAGAACATGGTCGTGAAACAGCTGGACCGATTGTGATTGCATCAAATCTGCGGCCACTTGGGCCGCGGGGGATTGATGAATGGCATCACGAAATGCGTCGATACGATCCCAGTTGCAATAATCGTCAAAAAAACGCCCTGCTTCGCCTTGTTTCAGGTTTTCCGCGGCATAGGGCCCGGGCTGTTCCATATTGGTGGCCACCCCCTGACGCAACAGGTCCACCTGATCTTTGAACAGGCCTTTGATTAACACAACGCCATCGCGTTGATATGTGTCGATCTGATCTTGGGTGACGGTGATGGGGGGCATTGTGTCCTCGTCCTATTTATGGTTTGGGGCTAAGCTGACGCGAAGCTGCGCCTTTGGCAAGCGATTTGTGCCCCTAGTTTTTGCTTGAGCCTTGGATTAGTTTTCCGCAAAGTTGGCGCAAACGACATGCCCCAATCAATACAAGGATATGCATCATGGCGAATTACAATCAACCCTTGGGCGGCAACGAAATGCCCCGCACTGGCGGCCCTGCAACGATGATGCGCCTGCCCAGTTCTGACACGGCTGCGGGGTTGGATGCCTGTTTTGTGGGTA
>CBFHVU010000158.1:0-4667 GCA_965659465.1 uncultured Paracoccaceae bacterium
AACGTATAACATACTGGCTGTAATCAGGATATTGATCATGTCAATCACGATCCCCTGGACCCGATTGACGATCTTGCCAAAATTCGGCCGAATGGCGCAATCGGCGCACTAATAGAAAACTAACTCCAATCATAATGGCCCAGGTACAGAAAAAATAAATGGCACCCTGTGCAATATTTGGCGGGCTTTCTGCATCATGCGTCCAAATTGCGGGAAAAACCCACAAAATCGCCGCTAAAATAGGCAATACCCTCAATCCATCAACCAATCGCCGCGTACGGTACCGGTCGCGTTCTAAAAATATTGGGGGTTTCTTTGCCATTATTACGGGACCAAATCGTTTGCCGCAGCCAACACTTCGGCATTTGAAAATGGCTTGGTCATAAACCGACTGACACCCAATGCCTCGGCCAATTCGCGATCCTTGGTTTGACCGCGCGCTGTCAAAATCAAGACGGGCAAACCGCGATATTGCGCGTCCTGTCGCAGATCACGCAAAATATCAAACCCGCTTTTGCCCGGCAACATCACATCCAAAATCACCAAGTCCGGTTTGCGGCGCAAAATCACGTCGTTCGCATCATGTCCGTTTGAATGTGTCGCAACCGTCCAACCATCCCGCGACAGTATGAAACTGATCGCTTCGATGATGTTTGGCTCATCCTCGATCAGCAAGACTGTCTTGCTCATCCTGTTCTCCCCGTTTGTCGCGTTGCGCGGTTTTTGATCTATCTAAGACGGAATGATCAATTTTGTCAAAGATCTTGATGCCCCAAAATGCTGCCTTCGCGCCGCGCGGGACAGGCGTTTCGCGCACACACACGACAGGCCGCCCCGACACGCAGCGGGTCAACACCATCTGTAATGTGCCGCGGAATGATCAGCATATAGGACCGCGTCATAGGATAGGGCGTTGTGTCAAAGGCGGGCTGAAGCTCGGCATAACTGATGGTATCAAATGTTCCCCCTTCGCGGCCAGTATGGCGCAATACCATAGAAATTGGTGTCATCGGCCGCCCAATTGCGGCAAAGATCGGCCACAAGGCACAGGCCGACCCAAATCGCGGAATGTGAAAGCCAGCAACCGGTTTGCGAATGATAAAACTGCCAGAGGCATCACAGCAGGCAAGTCCGATTTCAGTTCCCAATTCCTGTGCAGACAAAAACGTCAGTCGCCGCATGACAACTGGAATATCAGTTCGCAACGTCCGCGCAAGTTTCACCACGTCAAAGCCGTAGGCCGCCACCGCATCAATTAGATTTTGCTTGGGAATTTGGGCTGCATCATCGACATAACGGTTGGCAAAGTCATTTGCCAAGGACCGTGCCTGCGCTGATACCAATTCAGGCGCAGCCGCAATATAGGCTTGCCAATCTGGACGCGAAAAACGATCAAAATCATCAAAGCAATAGCCATGCGCCGCCCAAAACCCATCCAATTCATCCCAAGGCGTACCAATTGAAACCGTATCTTGGGACGTTGTATCCAGATAAGACACCAAGGCTTGGGCACCTTCGGTCAAACGATGGCTGTCCTCGTTCAGATTTCGATGAAATCGGGTGCGCCATTCAGGGGCAATATCATCCGTATCCGCCAAAATTGATGACGTTGATCGGATGGCGGTTACGGTTGTCAAAACCTCATGTAATGACGTTGCCAAATGTGGGTCATGTGACAGGCGATCGTTTAACACATCCACCGTCTGTTCCATTTGGCGCAATTTGCGATCCAGGGAAATTGTCAATTCTGCCCAGCGCGGGAAACGGGTTGCAAAATCGACTGCGCGGTCAATAACTTGGCTATCGGGTGATTGATGGCTTGCACATTCTTTTAATCGCCCCACCAGCGAGGATTGCGCCCCCTCTGATAAAATACCAGCATCGAGATTTAGTGCACTGGCCAGATTAATCAATAATTTGCCCGCGATTCTGCGCCGGTTGTGTTCAATCAGGTTCAAGTATGATGCGGATATCCCGACCATTTCGGCCAATTCTGCCTGCTTTAACCCAACGGCGATACGCCGTTCGCGTAATCGTGCGCCTGTAGATCCCGTATCTAACACCATAAAAAATCCCCAAGTAACAACACGATACATCACTTTTTGTAAATTAATTTACAATATACTATCGCGTACTGTGTAATATTTTACAAATTAATTATTTCATTTGAAAGCGTTATTGCGAAATTTTCCGAAAGACAGGAATAATACCGCAGCACAATTGTGCATTGCGTCGGCAGGAGGAGCCGATTTGCAAAAAAAACTTTATGGGAGGATTTTATGTCCAAATTAGACCTGACACGCCGTGGCGTGATCAAATCCGGTGCAGTTGCCGGCGCGGGCCTTGCGCTGCCAACTATCTTCACAGCATCATCTGCGGCGGCCTATGTTAACGAACCAACAGGTTCGACCGTAACCTTGGGCTTTAACGTACCACAGACCGGCCCCTACGCTGACGAAGGCGCGGACGAACTACGTGCATACATGCTGGCAGTCGAGCACCTGAACGGTGAAGGCGACGGCGGCATGATGAATACTTTCAGCTCAAAGGCGTTGAAAGGTAACGGCATCTTGGGCAAGAAAGTTGAGTACGTCACAGGCGATACACAAACCAAACCAGACGCCGCGCGCGCATCTGCACGTTCGATGATCGAAAAAGATGGCGCAGTTATGATCACCGGTGGTTCGTCATCTGGTGTGGCTGTTGCGGTTCAGGCACTCTGCCAAGAAGCAGGCATCATCTTTATGGCTGGTTTGACACACTCAAACGACACAACTGGTAAAGACAAGAAAGCAAATGGCTTCCGCCACTTCTTTAACTCTTATATGTCTGGTGCGGCGCTGGCGCCAATCTTGGCCGACCGTTACGGCAAAGACCGTAAAGCGTATCACCTGACAGCCGACTATAACTGGGGTTACACCACAGAAGAAGCAGTTCGCACATCTACAGAAGCGATGGGCTGGGAAACAGTTGCAGCGGTAAAAACACCACTGGCACAAACTGACTTCTCTTCTTACGTTGCGCCTGTTCTGAACTCGGGTGCTGACGTTTTGATTCTGAACCACTACGGCGGTAACATGGTCAACTCTTTGACTTCTGCGGTTCAGTTCGGTCTGCGCGCAGCCCAAGCGAATGGCAAAAACTTTGAAATCGTTGTTCCTCTGTATTCACGCCTGATGGCGAAAGGTGCGGGTAAAAACGTGGCTGGCATCTTTGGTTCAACAAACTGGCACTGGTCCTTGGAAAACGTTGCAGGCGCACGTTATGCAGGTACCAATGCATTCGTGAAATCATTTGGTGAAAAATACGGCTTCCCACCCTCACAGGCGGCGCATACTGTTTACTGTCAGACACTGCTGTATGCTGACGCATGTGAACGTGCGGGCACATTCAACCCATGTGGTATTGGCCAAGCCCTAGAAGGTTTCGAATTCGACGGTTTGGGTAACGGTCCAACATTGTACCGTGCCGAAGACCACCAGTGTTTCAAAGACGTTCTGGTTGTGAAGGGTAACGAAAACCCAACATCAGACTTTGACCTGTTGGAAATCGTTGACGTGACACCTGCAGCCGCAGTGACATATGACGCCTCAATCTTTGGTGGCGAATTGGGTTCTTGTAACTCAGGTGCATAATCGCACATCGACCCCGCGTTAAACGCGGGGTCACTCCATTTCTTGGGAAAATCAACGGCGGCTTGGGCCGCTATAAATTCTTGATCTCGCCTGCGGGATCTAGGGGGCTACATGGATCAAATCATTCTACAAATCTTAAACGGGTTAGACAAAGGCAGCGCCTATGCCCTTATTGCACTTGGTCTAACGCTTATATTTGGCACATTGGGCGTTGTGAATTTTGCACATGGTGCGCTGTTTATGCTTGGCGCGTTTTGTGCGGTCACTCTCAGCCAAATTTTGTCATTGTCACATACGATCATCGATGAAAGCAAAAAAGACTTTCTTGGAAACCCACTCAAGGTCGAAGTGCCCTATGTACATGGGTGGTTCGGTGAGGCCACAGGCCAAGCCATCATCGATTGGAGCGTACCACTGGCGATATTGTTTACGATCCCCGTTATGATCGCAATCGGTGTGATCATGGAACGTGGTTTGATCAAACATTTCTATAAACGCCCCCACGCTGACCAGATTTTGGTGACCTTTGGTCTGGCCATCGTATTGCAAGAAATCGTGAAATATTACTTTGGTGCGAACCAGATCCCGATGAACGCCCCACAGGCATTTTTCGGATCGTTCGACTTTGGGGCAATGATTGGCATGGATCCAGGTGCAATCATCTATCCCTACTGGCGGATTATCTATTTTTGCTTTGCCGCTGTTTTGGTCGGTGGTGTGTTGGCATTTTTGCAATTCACAACATTCGGTATGGTCGTCCGTGCCGGCATGGCCGATCGCGAAACTGTCGGATTGTTGGGCATCAACATTGACCGCCGCTTTACCATCATGTTTGGTATTGCCGCTGCGGTCGCAGGTCTGGCGGGCGTAATGTACACCCCGATCAACCCGCCCAACTATCACATGGGGATGGATTTCCTTGTGATTTCATTCGTTGTGGTGGTTGTTGGCGGCATGGGATCATTGCCAGGTGCCATTTTGGCCGGCCTGTTGTTGGGCATTTTGGAGAGCTTTGCATCCATGCGCCAAATC
>CBFHVU010000159.1:0-4652 GCA_965659465.1 uncultured Paracoccaceae bacterium
TTCAGATGCAGTCATCATATCGGTTTCAGACAGTTGCACACGATCTGGCAAATCAATTGGTGTATAGGTCATGGATCCCCCTTTTCGCGAGATCTTACAGGTTGCGCAAGGTCTGTCAATTTGCCCTTTAAAAATACCCCCGCACGGTGTCGCGCAGTTTCAGGTGCACATGTGAATACCGATGCCGCACATGAAACCCGCAATAGACGGACTGTTCCAATGTGGGGGCGTCTTGAACGATCTGGGCTTGGTCCGTGTCAACCAACCATTTCGCGGTTTCCTCAAGAACATAGGCTGTGCCCCCGATGCTGGTGACTAACCCCATAACGGCGGCATTCAAGCCGCTGGACACGCGTGAATTGGACAGATCGGGTAACATTTGCTGCTGTTGACGGTCAAAGGCGGGCGCATAGTTTGCGGTGATAAAACTGTTGGGATCTACCTGATCCAATCGGCGGGCCTGGGTTGACACCATCGTAAATCGAACCGCGCCTAGGGTTTCAAAATGCAAATCAGGATAATACCGCGGTGTGTATAAAACTGCGAAATCCAAGGTCCCTGACAATAAATCGCTGCACATCTGGTTTGAATAATCCAATTCCAGATAGAATGACGTTTTCGCAAATTGTTTTTGAAACCCCGCAACCCAGTCGCCAATATGGGTGGCGGCCAAATCAATCTGTAATCCGATGCGCAATGCGACGGCGGTGTTACCGCTGCGTGTCGTGGCGCGCAGGGCCTCGCTCCAGCTGTGGCGCAGGCCGCGTGCATGGGGTTCAAACGCAAGGCCCGCAGCCGTGATTTCCGTGCCGGATCGGGATCGTTGGAATAGGGGTTTGCCCACTTGGGTTTCCAACGATTTGACACGCGCTGATACGGTCGATTGCGTAATACCCAAACGCTCAGCCGTTTTGTTAAAACTTCGGCTGTCGATCAGATCAAGAAAGGTATCAATCAGTTCAATTTGCATGTGATATCTAATCGGATATTTCGATTAATATAATGCAAAATTTGTGATTGTTTGCAAGCGGTCGGATGGGATAATTTTGCGTAACAGAATTCTAATTTGGGGATACCGATGACACAGGATACATCAACCTGCGCACCACGTCGTGCCGCAAGGGCAGGCGGGCGTAATGCACGGCGGGCAGAACGCACCGCACCATTGGCTGAACATTTGCGACCTGTGCGACCAGGGCTGCCGGGCGGCAGCTATAAACCACTGACGCCAGAGGCGCAGGACCAGATCCATCAGGCGGCCTTGGATGCGCTGGAACAAATCGGCCTGTCCCAAGCACCGCAATCGGGTGTTGATGCTATGACCAAGGCCGGCGCGATTTTGGGCGATGATGGTCGTCTACGGTTCCCCCGCGCATTGGTTGAGGACATGTTGGCGCTTGCTGCGCGCGATATCACCCTGCATGGGCGTGATCCGAAATATGACCTGCATCTAAGTGGAACGAATGTTCATTTCGGAACCGCAGGGGCCGCAGTGCATGTGGTTGATCTGGAAACCAACACCTATCGTGATTCCACTGCCCAAGATTTGTTTGATGCGGCACGTATCACGCAGAATTTAGACAATGTGCATTTTTTCCAACGTGCCATGGTGTGCCGCGACATCACTGACAATCTGGAAATGGATCTGAACACGATTTATGCGGCCTGTTCGGGCACCAAAAAACACGTGGGGACATCGTTTTCTGATCCATCCCATGTGGCGCCCTGTATGGATATGATTCACACCATCGCAGGGTCGGAACAGGCCTGGTGCGAACGTCCCTTTATTTCCAATTCGAACTGCTTTGTCGTACCGCCGATGAAATTCGCCGAAGAAAGCTGCACGGCGATGGAACATTGTATCGCAGCTGGCATGCCCGTGTTGTTGTTATCGGCGGGGCAGGCGGGGGCAACCGCGCCCGCACCAATTGCGCTGGCAATTGTTCAGGCTGTGGCGGAATGTTTGGCCGGCGTTGTATATGTCAATTCAATCAAACCGGGGCATCCGGCAATTTTCGGTACATGGCCCTTCGTGTCTGATTTGCGCACGGGCGCAATGTCGGGTGGTTCTGCAGAACAGGCGCTGCTGACGGCAGGCTGTGCGCAGATGCATCAATATTATGGACTGCCCGGTGGGGCAGCTGCGGGGATCAGTGATTCCAAATTGCCAGACATGCAGGCTGGTTGGGAACAGGGCATCACAAATGTGATGGCCGGTTTGTCGGGTCTGAACATGGTCTATGAATCAGTGGGCATGCATGCATCCCTGTTGGGATTCTGTTTAGAAAGCTTGGTCTTGGGGGACGATATTTTGGGACAAGTGTTGCGGACTGTTCGCGGCATTGATGTCACACCTGACAGCGTATCGATCGAGGCAATGAAACAGGTCTGTTTAGGCGGTCCCGGTCATTATCTGGGATCAGAGCAGACATTGGCCCTGATGCAAACGGAATATATCTATCCCACCCTTGGCAATCGGATGAGCCCCAAAGAATGGGTCGAAGCAGATCGTCCCATTTTGATTGAAAAAGCGATTGCACGCAAAAATGAAATTCTAGACAGTGCAGGTCGCATGATAGATCCCGACTTGGATGACATCATACGCAAAAACTATAACATCTATTTCCAATAGGAGAGCGACATGCACTATGGATATATAGGCCTAGGCAACCTGGGCGCAAATTGTGCCGCCTGTTTGTTAAAGGCGGGGTTTTCCGTGACCGTTTACGATGTGAATGCGGATGCGGCGACCAAATTGGTGGCCCAAGGCGCAACTCTGGCCGACAGTGCAGCGCAGGTGGCGCAAAGCGCAGATCACGTCATCACCTGTTTGCCGTCGCCGCGTGTGACCGAAGCTGTGTTGACCGACATCCTGCCCTATATGGCGGGTAAGCATTGGATCGAAATGTCTACACTGGGGCGTGATGATGTTTTGAAATTTGCCCAAGTGGCGGGCGATCATGACGTGCGCATGTTGGAATTGCCGGTTACGGGTGGCGTGCATCTGGCCGCGCGTGGCGAAATCACCATGTTACCCGGCGGCGACAAAGATATGGTTGATCTGCATTGGCCCGCTTTTGAGGCGATGGGGAACAAGGTGTTTCACATGGGACGATTGGGGTCTGCGTCGATTATTAAGGTCATTACAAACATGTTGGCCTTTATCCACCTAAAAGCCAGCGCCGAGGCATTGATGCTGGCCAAGCGGGGCGGATTGGATCTGGCCCAAGCGTGGCATGCCATTGCTGCCAGTTCTGGCACGTCGTTTGTTCATGAAACCGAGGGCGCGTTGATATTGAACGGATCGTATGATGTGGCCTTCAATATCGACCTGGCGCTAAAGGATCTGGGCTTTGCGCTAGAGTTCGGGCGCGAATTCGGCGTGCCATTAGATTTGGCAGGGGTGACCAATCAAACCTATGTTGCGGCCAAGGCGGCCTTTGGCGGCGATGCCCAATCCCCGATGATTGCAAAACTGCTTGAGGATCTGTTGGACACCGACCTGCGCGCCGATGGGTTCCCTGCGCGTTTGGAATAAACAACACCCCAATCGTGTCTGACCCCTTGAGAGATATGCAACTCTGACCTAAGTGTAGGGCTTGTATAACATAAGGGGTCAAGACCAAGATGACAGATACGGCATATACGCCGCCCAAGGTTTGGACATGGGAACAACCCAACGGGGGTGCATTCCAATCGGTCAATCGCCCCATTTCTGGGGCCACCCATGACGCAGAATTGCCGCGCGGCAAACATCCGTTTCAATTGCATTCACTGGCCACGCCAAATGGTGTCAAGGTCACAATCATGTTCGAAGAGCTGTTGGCCGCCGGCCACAGTGGTGCCGAATATGATGCATGGCCGATCCACATCGGCAATGGCGAACAATTTTCCAGCGGTTTTGTCGCGGTCAACCCGAATTCAAAAATTCCAGCCTTGATCGACACGACGCAGTCGCCCGATCTGCATATTTTCGAATCTGCATCGATCCTGCTCTATCTGGCGGAACGCTTTGGCGCATTTTTGCCCCAAGATTTGGCTGCAAAAACGCAGTGTATGAATTGGCTGTTCTGGCAAATGGGCAGCGCGCCCTATCTGGGCGGTGGATTTGGCCATTTTTATGCCTATGCGCCTTATAAAATGGAATATCCCATCGATCGCTTCACGATGGAGGTCAAACGCCAGTTGGACGTTTTGGACAAACACCTTGCCCAATCGCAATATATGGTCGGCGATGAATACACGATTGCCGATATCGCGATTTGGCCGTGGTACGGTCAATTGGTTTTGGGCCGGCAATACGATGCGGCGGAATTTCTGGATGTTGCATCCTACAAAAATGTGATGCGCTGGGCCGAACAGATTGACGCGCGTGACGCAGTGCGACGTGGGCGGATGGTCAACCGGCTGCATGGCGATCCTGCAATGCAATTGCACGAACGCCACGATGCATCCGAATTCGATACAAAGACGCAGGATAAAGTCGGCCAATCGTAACTGGCCACTTTGCAAAAATTAAAAAGCATCCTTGCAAAATTGTAGATATGTTTTGGTCGTAACGTATAACGCATTTTGATAGCTTGCATCAAACAGGTCAGGTTATTTGCGTTATGCGGTTTCATTATTTTATTGCTTCTACTTTGATTATTACA
>CBFHVU010000160.1:0-4638 GCA_965659465.1 uncultured Paracoccaceae bacterium
AATATTCGTAAACTTGGAACAAACTGTTCGCCAATTCGCCCCCCCCCTGTTCGAAATCTAAAGAGGATTGCAAAATGTAAATCGCGGTAAAGCAGTGATTGATGTGATCATCAGGCAACCGACGATCATTCACCTTGGCGTTCACCAGTACGGCCAGTGATTGATCCAATTCCGTCAAGGTCACCAAAACGACTTTGTACGGGCTTTCGATTTCAGGGACTGCGGCTGCATCCATTTGCTTGTATCGCGATCTTGCGATAGATACGGTCATACTTACGCTCCTTTGCCATAGTGTGGCTTATTACCTTTAACGGCGCAGAGGGCAGTTTTGTTTATCCCCCGCAAGAACGTAAATTTATTTACAATACGCCCCTGGTCCCAACCAAATGATGCCTCGTGCTACAACCCAAAATCATAAATATTTCAAGCCGCTAGCATTCTGTTAACTGCAAGGACCATGCCGACTTCTCCGCCGGCGAGCAGGGCCACGCCAGAAAGATCAGGAATTCGTGACATAACCCCGCGCAATGGACGCAACAGCACCAATTGTTGCCCCATCAGTTCATCAACGGGGATCGCCATTTGGTAATTGTCATTGCGCACAATAACGAATGTACTTTGTTTTTGACGGCATGCTTTCTCTTTCACGCTTGTCACTTGGGCTGGCTGGTCCTCGACTTTGCCAGACACGTCCGCACCAGACAAATGGTGGATTGGCACATGATCTTGATTATCAATTTCCAGCATGGCTTGACCAGATTTCGCCGATACCTTTAGGACGGAACTGCCATCGCTTTGCTGGATCCGCAAAATTGTATCAATTGGAGTGAAATAATTTACGTCGCCCACACGAACGACCATGCCATCCATTACGATCATATGCAGCGGCATCGTGACATGGAAACGCGCGCCGCGTTCTGGCAACGGCACAGGCACAGGAACAGCCACCAGCAGACAGCTCCACAACTGACGACATGGCAGCATTGCTGGCGATGAATGCCGATGATCCTCCGTCACCGAATGATGCGCCCCAAGATGACATGGCCGCATTGCTGGCCATGGACGACGATGCCGCCAAATCCGAAAATACGCCCGATAATGACATGGCGGCATTATTGGCGATGGATGCCACACCTGTGGATCCCATCGATTTGGATCCTATGGCATTTCTGACCGCCACTGACGATACAGACGACATGGATAACGACACCAAAGACAGCTGACATTAACCCTTTGTTTACCAGAAAATAACATATATGATCGAACATAAGGTCATTGCCGAGGTTTCCATGTTCGCAAAATTTGTCCCATTGGCTGGCGCCCTGCTGTTCATCGCATCCTGTTCCACGCCCCAATATGAGGCCGAAAAAACCCTGTGCGCTGAAAAATGGTACAAAATCCTGCCCACCAATATAGTCCAGCGCCAGGAAACCGAATACCGCACCGAACGCCGCTTTACCGGCCGGCAGACCTGTGAGACCCGCGACAGCGGGCAGATTGTGTGCAAGGCCGATTATATTGACGTTGAAATCCCATATTCCGTATTGGTAGATGTCGATTTGAACAAACGCGAACGCGATGCCCGCATCAAATCCTGCACCCAGCAGGCCTGTTCGTTGAAATATGGCAACACCAGCTGCGAAGCGCAGGCGACAAATTAGCCCGTTTTGTCATCAAAACAAAACATATCCATATTAGGTCTGGTATTTCGAAGCATTTGCGGTTAGGCCGCTGGCAAAATAGCTAGAAATGGAAATACCCTATGGATCTTCGCAACATTGCGATCATTGCACACGTTGACCACGGCAAAACAACCTTGGTTGATGAACTTTTGAAACAATCCGGTGCGTTTCGTGCCAATCAGGCCGTCGCAGAACGCGCAATGGACAGCAACGATCTAGAACGCGAACGCGGGATCACCATTCTGGCCAAGGCAACATCTGTTGAATGGAAAGGTCATCGTATCAATATCGTTGACACACCAGGCCACGCCGATTTCGGTGGCGAAGTAGAACGGATTTTGTCCATGGTGGACGGTGTTGTTTTGCTGGTCGATGCCGCCGAAGGTCCCATGCCACAGACAAAATTTGTGACATCGAAAGCCTTGGCATTGGGCCTGCGCCCCATCGTTGTTTTGAACAAGGTCGACAAACCCGATGCCGAACCTGACCGCGCGCTGGACGAATGTTTCGATTTGTTCACCGCACTTGAGGCAACAGATGATCAATTGGATTTCCCACATCTGTACGCCTCTGGTCGCAATGGCTGGTGTGATAACGAATTGGACGGACCGCGCAAAGATTTAGACGCCTTGTTCCAATTGATCGTAAACCACGTCCCCGCCCCACGCCAATTGGCCCGTCAGGACGAAGATTTCCGCATGCTGGCCACCACATTGGGCAGCGATCCATTCGTGGGTCGTTTGCTGACAGGTCGCGTTGAAAGCGGCAAGCTTAAGGTTGGTCAAACATTGCAGGCTCTGTCACGCGTTGGTCAGAAAATCGAACAATTCCGTGTGACCCGTATTCAGGCCTTTCGCGGCTTGGGTCAGCAAGACATTGATGAGGCCATCGCAGGCGATATCGTATCCTTGGCCGGTATGACCAAATCAACCGTGTCAGACACGCTGTGCGCATTGGCGGTCGACGAACCGCTTGAGGCGCAGCCCATCGACCCGCCCACAATTACGGTGACCTTTGGCATCAACGACAGCCCGCTTGCCGGCCGTGAAGGCAAAAAAGTTCAAAGCCGCGTGATCCGAGAGCGCCTGATGAAAGAAGCTGAAAGCAACGTGGCCATCAAAGTCACCGACACCCCAGGTGGAGAAGCCTTTGAAGTTGCTGGTCGTGGCGAATTGCAAATGGGTGTTTTGATTGAAAACATGCGCCGCGAAGGGTTTGAATTGTCCATTTCGCGCCCACAAGTTCTGCTGCGTGAAGAAGATGGCAAAAAGCTGGAACCCATCGAAGAGGTCACCATCGACGTGGATGACGAATATTCCGGTGCGGTCATCGAAAAAATCACCGGCGCCCGCAAAGGCGATTTGGCCGAAATGCGTCCCGGTGGTGCCGGCAAAACCCGTATCATCGCCCATGTGCCATCACGGGGATTGATTGGCTATCACGGTGAATTTCTGACCGATACCCGTGGTACAGGCGTCATGAACCGCGTGTTCCATTCGTGGGCCCCTTACAAAGGTGCAATTCCTGGCCGTCGCGCTGGTGTGTTGATCTCTATGGAAGACGGCGAAGCCGTAGCCTATGCGCTTTGGAACCTAGAAGAACGTGGCCGCATGTTCGTGGGCCCACAAACCAAGGTCTACCAAGGTATGATCATCGGCGAACATAGCCGCGACAACGACCTAGAGGTGAACCCGTTAAAGGGTAAGAAATTGACCAACGTCCGCGCCTCGGGCACCGATGATGCGGTGCGTTTGACCCCGCATATCAATTTCAGCCTAGAAGAGGCCATCGCATATATCAACGATGATGAACTGGTCGAAGTGACACCGGAATCGATCCGTTTGCGCAAACGCTATCTTGACCCGCATGAGCGCAAGCGGATGTCAAAACAACACGGCTAATGAGAAAACCCCGCCACTGGCGGGGTTTTTATTTGCCGTCTTATCAAAATATTAAACCCCAAAGCTAATGCCAAGATTGATCGCATTACTATGCTGATCCCCGGATGCGCCGTTTAGGGTTTTGGGATCTGATAAATTCTGCGAATAGGTAAATTGATATTCCGCCAAGACATCAATCACGTCGTTTACCGCATAACGGCCCCCCGAGCTAAAGCGCATAGCGGGGCCGGCAAAATGGGCATCAGCAGTGTTTAACACCCCAATCCCCAGACCGACATAGGGATCAAACAGCTGATCTGGAAACACTTTGTGATAATTTAGCGTAAAAATACTGTCATCGGATGATGCCAGCTGGTCAGCTGATGCCAAATCGTGCAATATTGGATTATCGCGGCTGAATGCAACCCCAATTCCATCTGTCCCAATCCAATGCGTATAACGCATACCAAAGACAGAACCATAGGTGGCCGATCCATCAGACAAATCGTCGTTGGCATCCCGATCGGCATCATAGGTCAAGGTGCCCGGACTATGAAAACCAGCCCCTGCATAAACCGCGATTTCGTTGTCCGCAGCCCATAAGACTGTTGAAAACGACATCAGATACACAGTTATGGCACATCGATAAATCACATTTGGCCCCGAATTTTTTTCCAAGCTGAACAACGACGACTTTATGGATTTGTATAAACGAAAGTCATAAAAAAAATCTGTTAAACATGAAAAAGGGCGCTAAGCGCGCCCCTAATGCATCAAAATGATAATTTTTACTGTTTCGATGTACTCAAAATCTGGTTCATACTGACCGATGGATTGGTGCAGCCGGCATTGCCCACCTTTTTCGCGGGGACGCCCGCCATTGTGGATTTGGGGGGCACATCGGCCAATACGACCGATCCGGCGGCAATGCGGCTGCATTCGCCCACATGGATATTGCCCAGCACCTTGGCCCCTGCCCCGATCAACACACCATCGCCGATTTTGGGATGGCGGTCGCTTTCCTCGTTTCCCGTGCCGCCCAAAGTCACGGAATGCAGCATAGACACGTTATTGCC
>CBFHVU010000161.1:0-4587 GCA_965659465.1 uncultured Paracoccaceae bacterium
ACTAGCGAACGATTTTGTGGGGGCAATTGTGGGGGCGAAAAAATTGCATCACGACCAAGTCACTGAAAAATAATGAAATAAATAATTAGTATGGCGGAGCGACAGGGATTCGAACCCTGGAGACGGTCTCCCGCCTACACACTTTCCAGGCGTGCGCCTTCGACCACTCGGCCACCGCTCCGTTGGGGGGTGTTTAGACGGTTTATAGGACCAAGCGCAAGGGGTTTTTTGGGCTAAGAAGGGATTTTTTAATCCGCAAAAAACAGGTTAATCCGGCGGTTCTGTTTGCCTTTTTTCTCGATCTTGCCCAAACGGATTGGACCAATTTCACCTGTTTTTGCCACATGCGTTCCACCGCAGGGTTGCAGATCAATTTGATCCACATCAGTGCCAATTTTAACCAAACGTATTTTGCCCGACCCACGCGGTGGTTGGACGGACATGGTTTTGACCAGATCGGGATTTGCATCCAGCTCTGCATCGGAAATCCAGCTCTCGGACACGGTCAAATCCTGCGCAATCAGGTCATTTAAGGCGCGCTCAATCGCCTCTTTGTCTGCGGGTGCCTCGGGCATGTCGAAATCTAGCCGCGCCTTGGCGTCTGTGATCGACCCTCCGGTCACAGGACGCGGAATGACAACGGATAACAAATGCAGAGCCGTATGATAGCGCATGTGGGCATATCGACGTGCCCAGTCGATGGTTTGCATCACATCGGATCCGACTGGCAGCTGGTCTAAATCCCCAGTATCAGGATAAATCACGATGTTTTGATCGGGTCCTTTGCGCACATCGATAACAGCAACGGTTTGGCCTACGACCTCAAGCGTTCCCAGATCACAAGCCTGTCCGCCTGAAGTGGCATAAAACAACGATTGATCCAAAATAATGCCGCCCTCTGGCGTATGGGCAACAACGCGGCCTTGAGCCGTTTTTTGATAGGCATCCTGCAAAAATAGGGGTTCGGTCATTTTTTCAATTCATCGATGTTTTTGATGTAAATATCACGCTGTGCAAATGGGATTTCGATTCCCTCTTGGACAAAGCGTTCTGCGATCTGGTGATTGATTTCGGATTTTACGCTGTTCATGTAATTCACGTCGCGCAAAATGGCGCGGATGTCGAAATCAAGGCTATCGGCCCCGAACCCTTGGAACACCACGGCTGGGGGCGGATCCTGCACGACCATGGGTTGTTGCGATGCAATTTCGGCCAAAATCTTTTCGACTTTGCGGGTATCGGTGCCATAGGCCACACCGACTGGCACAATCAAACGGCCCACGGTATTGCCACGGGTCCAGTTGGTGACCACACCTGACACCAAATCGGCATTTGGGATAATCACATCTGTGCGGTCAAATGTTTCGATGCGGGTGGATCGCACCGAAATATCGCGCACATAGCCCATTTTGCCGCCAACCTCGATCCAATCGCCCTGACTGACGGGGCGTTCGATCAGCAAAATGATGCCGGACACAAAGTTTGACACAATGTTTTGCAGGCCAAAACCGATCCCGACAGACAAGGCACCTGCGACGATTGCCAGCGACGACAAATCCAACCCAGTCGAGGAAATTGCGGCCATGGCGGCCAAAAACACACCAACATAGCCAAACCCTGACACAACCGCATTTTGTGCGCCCAAATCCAGTTTGGTTTTTGGTAACACCGTACCCTTTAACGCGGATTGGATCAGGCGTGTTGCGCCATATCCGATGGTAAAGACCATGACAAAGGTCATAAAATCAAGGGGCGAAATTTGCGTACCGCCGATGGAAATGCCATCTTTAAACTGGGTCCAGATTTCGGTCAAATTCGCAACGCGCGCACCCCAGATCAGGGCAAAGACTGGCAGTGATGCCAAGACGACCGAGAAATTGATCAAAACGGGCAATAGCCCATCTGTAGCAGTTTGTGCCCCTCCTGCTATCGTTTTGTAAATCTCGATCAAGAGTTCCTGGACAATGAAGATTGCATAGATCAATCCAATCGTCGCAATCATTGGAAACACGAAAACAATCGACAGGTTCGTAAAGCCCACCAATGCAAGAACTGGTGCAACAATGCTGGCAAAACGTATTAAACGCCCAAAAACGCGCGCAAGCACACCGGTGACATTCGTGGCGCGCGCGCCATCCTCTGTTGGCACTGCGCGTAAATGACTGGCAAAACGATAAACGACCAAAGACGCTAGACACACCAAAACAAAGGCCACAACAGCGCCAACCTGCGTGTCAAAGGCAAACACCCGCATCAGCGCACGATCAAACAACGCGACCGCGAAAATGACTGCGCCAAATGTGACCAGTGACGACACAGCCAGCCGATCATTACTGGGAAAGTTTTGCAGTGTCGGGCTAGACGAAATCGCCCGCATAGCCAAAATAAACTGGGCTGTCAAAATGACCATGACCACTGATGGGACCGCATCCAACAATTGCGCGCCCCGCAACCCCCAAATCGGCACATCAGCCAAGCGTTGAACAAACATCCAGACGACAGCATAGCGTGCCATGCCCACTGCTGCATTCGCAACAAAGCCACAGACAAATCCCGATTTTAGCAGCGGCCGCGCTGCGGCTGCAATTTTACGCGCGGCCACGGTTCCCCATAGGAACACGCCCAAGACGAACAGCGTAACAACCGCCAAACTGGGCAAGGCAGTCCGAATTTCGGCCTGTACGGTGGGCAATGCCCACGCCGTAGCCGTTTCTGCCATGACAACGGAAATTGCCCCCAGATACGCGCTCAACGCCTTGCCCCAATGGTCCGGGACCAAAGCAGATGGACCCATTTCCAGCACTGTATCGGTCCGGCGTTCCAAGACTTTGCGGTCAATTTCGCGCACGATGGAATCTGCGCGGCTGTATGCCTCCTCTGCGCGCACCACGGGGGCCATCAGCGTGGTGATTTGATTGTTTAGTTCGGTGCGGCGTTCAGCCAAGGGGTCTGAAGTGCCCTCGCCCTCAGGCATAGGTGGCAATGCGGCCAGTTGGGATCGCAGCGCGGTGATACGGTCTTTGTTCGTGGACTGGGCGGCTAGGAACTGATCTCGCCAGCCTGCGACCTGTGTGCGCAAGGCATCCAGTGCCGTTTCCGATGCCCGATCTGTTTCCAGCACGCTTTCTGCGCGGGTTGCTGTTGTGACCCACGTTGCATAATCATCATCTGACAACGCCTGTGCAGAAACGGCGGTCGCCAAAACTAGCCAGATTAGAAAGCCACGCCAAAGCGACATGTTCAGACCTCTTCAAACACTGTGGGGATTTGCGATGTGTCCTGTTCGATCCATTGGGGGACCGGCAGGTTTTTCGACCGCAAAAATTCAGGGTTGAACAATTTGGATTGATAACGCGTACCGTAATCACACAAGATCGTCACAATCGTATGCCCTGGCCCCATGTCGCGGGCCATTTCAATGGCACCGGCCACATTGACGCCCGATGATCCACCCAGACACAACCCTTCGTTTTGCAGCAGGTCAAACACGATGGGAAGTGCGGTTTGATCGGTGATTTGATAGCTATAGTCGGGCTTTAACCCGTCTAGGTTGGCGGTGATGCGTCCCTGCCCGATCCCTTCGCTGATGGAACCGCCTTCGGATTTCAATTCACCGGTGGTATAGAATGAATACAGCGCCGCGCCCATTGGGTCGGCCAAACCGATTTTAACACCCTTGGGCTGCAGATATTCGGCCATTCCCGCCAAGGTACCACCCGATCCAACGGCGCAAATGAACCCATCGACCTTGCCACCGGTTTGGTCCCAAACCTCGGGTCCTGTGGTTTCGATATGCGCCTGACGGTTGGCGACATTGTCAAACTGGTTTGCCCAGATCGCGCCATTTGGTTCAGTTTTGGCCAATTCTGCGGCCAAACGCCCAGAATAGCGCACATAGTTATTGGGGTTTTTATAGGGGGCGGCGGGCACCTCGACCAGCTGAGCGCCGGCCAGCCGCAGCATGTCTTTTTTCTCTTGGCTTTGGGTTTCGGGGATCACGATGACAGTTTTGAACCCCATGGACGCCCCAACCAGAGCCAAGCCAATACCGGTGTTACCCGCTGTCCCCTCGACAATGGTGCCGCCAGGTTTCAACAGGCCCTTGGCAATGGCATCCTTGATGATGAACAGCGCGGCGCGATCCTTGACCGACTGACCCGGGTTCATAAATTCAGCCTTGCCCAAGATGGTGCAACCCGTTTCCGCACTGGCGCGGCGCAATTTGATCAGGGGGGTATTTCCAACGGCTGAGGCCAGATCTGAGGCATACTGCATAATCGAATTCCTTATATCGTTGAACAACATCTAAGCAGAATATCGCAGACTGACAATCCCTGCCCCGCCCGAAACCGCTGGATCAGCCAGCCGCCTGCGTGCGACGATAGTGATCCAGCCATAAAATCGCCGCCGTTAATGGGACGACACGGCATTTGCCTGACATCACAAAATCGAACGCCCAATCAAAGGATACGGCTTTGGGACGGATATCTTCGCCCCCATCCGCGTGGCCGTGTGCGCCCGTGCCGACGCCAGACAAATCGCACAGACCCAAAAATTGGTAAAAGAACGTGCTGGATCCGCCCGGGC
>CBFHVU010000162.1:0-4581 GCA_965659465.1 uncultured Paracoccaceae bacterium
GACCATACCGTTGTTAACCTGTCGGCCAGCTATGATGTTACCGATACTTTGCAGGGCTATGTGCGCGTGCAAAACCTGATGGATAGCGATTACGAAACCATCACGGGTTACAACACAGGCGGACGTCAGATGTTCGCAGGTGTTCGTGCGTCCTTCTAAAGTGATAACATTGGTGGCGGCCCTGTTGTTCGGGGCCGCCCCGATTTATGGCAACCCACAGCGTGTGGTGTCGCTAAATCTGTGTACCGATCAGCTGTTGATGTTATTGGCCGATGGGGGCCAGATTGCATCCCTGTCCAAAATCGCAACTGATCCGCGCACATCCCCTATGGCCCAGCGCGCCCAAGGGTTCCACATCAATTCTGGCGATGCCGAAGAAATTTTTATGCAGGCCCCTGATTTGGTACTGGCCGGCACCTATACTCAACAGGGCACCGTGCAGATGCTGCGATCCTTGGGGATTAGGGTTGAAATTTTTGCGCCTGAGCAGAACTTTGATGATATTCGCCAAAACATCGCCCGCATGGGGCAGTTGTTGGGCCATCCACAGCGGGCCGATACAATGCTGCGCGATTTTGATGATCGTTTGGCCCAGTTAACAAACGGGATCACCCAACGCCCCCGCGCCGCGCTCTATTCCGCCAATGGTTATACCACGGGGGCTGAAACCATGGCGGGCCATATTTTATCTGCAGCAGGGTTTGACAATATCGCGACCGAAGCAGGCATCAGTTGGGGTGGCACATTGCCACTGGAAACCTTGGTCATGTTGCAACCCGATCTGGTGATCACAGGATCAACCTATCCCGGCCATTCCAGATCCGAAGAAATCCTGCGCCACCCTGCCCTGACACCGCTAAAATCAATCACGCAAACTGGGGCGAAATGGGTCTGCGGCACGCCTGCTGTTCTGGATGCCGTGGCTGATTTGCAACGCGCCCACCCTGATAAAGGAGCCAAGTAATGCGGGTATTCCCGATCTTATCGATCCTACTGGCGCTGCTGTTTGCTGCATCGCTGTTGGTGGGTCATACCACGGCCAGTTTAGCTGACAGCCTATCGGCGCTGATGACGGGCGAAGGCCCCTTGGGCACTGTGATGCAGGATATCCGCCTGCCCCGCGCAATTTTGGCGGTTCTGGTCGGGGGCACATTGGGATTGGCGGGCGCCGCCATGCAGGGATATTTGCGCAACCCCTTGGCCGAACCCGGATTGATCGGGATTTCCGGTGCGGCATCCTTGGGTGCAGTGATTGCGCTGCAAACGGGGTTAGCGGGTCTGGTTTGGCTGGCGCTGCCCCTGTCGGCCTTGGGCACGTCGGTACTGGCGGTTTTGGGTATTTTGGTTTTGGCAGGTCGTCAGGGCCGATCGCTGAGCTTGATTTTGGCTGGCATCGCCATCAGCGCATTGTCGGGGGCGATGACATCTCTGGTGTTGAACCTGTCGCCCAACCCCTATGCCACAGCGGAAATTGTGTTTTGGATGATGGGATCATTGTCGGACCGTTCCTTTGACCACGTCTGGATTGCGCTGCCGTTTTGCATCATTGGCGGTGTGATGGTATTATCACTTGGCCCCGCGCTGAATGCGCTGTCCTTGGGCGAAGATACCGCCGCAACCATGGGCATTCATCTGGCCCGTACCCGTTTGGTGTTGGTCATCGGTGTGGCCGCCATGATCGGCGCCACCACTGCCGTTGCAGGGGCGGTGGGATTTGTTGGATTGGTCATTCCCCATATCCTGCGCCGATGGGTTGGGGCGCGACCATCGACATTGATGTGGGCCTCGGGCCTTGGGGGGGCGGTGATGATATTGGCCGCGGATTTACTGGTCCGTTTGGTGTTGCCTGATCGGGATTTGAAGCTGGGCGTTGTGATGGCCATTTTGGGCGCGCCCCTGTTTTTACATCTGATTTATAAAACACGGGCGGATATGTCATGACATTGCTAAGCATCGAAAACCTGACGGTCCTGCGCGGGCAATGCCCAGTGGTCGATTGTGTCAGCCTAAGCGTGCAGGCAGGCGAATTGATCGGATTGATCGGCCCCAATGGTGCGGGCAAAACCACGCTGATGCGTGCAACACTTGGGTTGGTGGCGCATTCCGGACACTCATCACTGACCCAAATCCCTGCGGCTGAACGGGCAAAACAGGCCGCATGGATCCCACAGATGCGCGAAATAGCATGGGGGCTAAGTGTGCGCGATGTGGTTGGTTTGGGCCGCAGCCCCTATGGCCCCGTGCGCCGTGATGATCCGAAAACACAGGCCGCACTGGACCAACTGGGATTGAGCAGTTTTGCCGATCGTACGGCCATTCACCTGTCGGGCGGCGAACAAGCGCGGGTTTTGATCGCGCGCGCCTTGGCCCAAGATACGCCCATAATCATGGCGGATGAGCCTACGGCCAGCTTGGACCCCGCCAGCCAGTTAACAACACTGCAAATCTTTGCCGATTTGGCCGCACAGGGGCACGGCATTATTGCATCACTGCATGATTTGGGCTTGGCGGCACGGTACTGCCATAAATTGGCCCTGCTGCACCGCGGGCAATTGGTTGCGTTTGGACCGCCCGCCAGCGTTCTAACCCCAGAAAATTTGCGGGACGTCTTTATGATTGATGCCCATTTTGAACACATCGACCAAGGGGTGATTTTTCAACCGCTAAACGTCGTTACCCCGAACGCAGAGAAAGGCGCACCATGATCGAAACCGTTTCTAACGCGTTAAACACGGGCGGCCCTGCGCTATGGGCCATATTTGTTCTGTCGATTGTTCTGGCCGCGGTGGGCATGTGGAAACTATCTCACTTTATACGCATGGGAATATGGCAACGCAGATCGGCACAGACCATTGCCGCAACGGGCAAAGCGCCAAAAACAGGTAACACAACAGATATACGGTCCGTCGTGCTGATCCACACGATTGCCGCGATGGAACACCCCGACTATACCCACGACATGGCGAAAGAGGAATGCGCGCGCGTGGCAAACCAACAATTGCACGCCGCGCGGCAAGGCTTGCGATTGATTGATTTGATCGTCACCATTGCGCCATTGATCGGCTTGCTGGGCACCGTTTTGGGCATGATCGACGCATTCCAAGCCCTGCAAGACAGCGGCGCCCAAGCCGACCCCGCCACATTGGCCGGCGGCATATGGGAGGCTCTGTTGACAACCGCTGCCGGCATGGCCGTAGCCATCCCCGCTTCTGTATTGCTAAGTTGGTTTGACAGCATCATTGCCAATGTTCAGGCCGATATAGAAGACATGGCGACGCGTCTGTTTTTAGAGCAGCGATAACATGATCATCCTGCCGCGCACCCCCATCAGAAAACGCCCCAGCCTGACGCCCATGATTGATGTGGTGTTTTTGTTGCTGGTGTTTTTCATGCTGGCCGCGCGGTTCGGTCAGGACATGGCGGTGCCCGTCGCCGCGGCGGGCACCGGCGCGCCGTCTCAGGGGCCGCCCCGTTTGATTGATGTGACGCCGTCAGGTCTGGCCCTTAACGGACAGCCGCAGGACGTGGACGCGGTGATCGCCGCCCTGCCCGCCCTGATGCAATCGGGCAGCGATCCGATCCTGCTGCGCGCGCGCGACGGCGCGGATTTGCAGCGTATCGTAACCCTGATCCAGTCGCTGCAAGACGCCGGATTTAGTCAACTGGTTCTGGTGGAGTAGGCAGATGGATTTTGGACCCGCCCCGTCACGACCGCCACGGGAAAACATCGTTCCGATGATCAACGTGGTGTTCCTGTTGCTGATCTTCTTTTTGATGAGCGCCCAGATCGCCCCACCCGATCCGTTCGATATCATCCCCCCCGAAGCCGCCGGCGCAGACACACCGGTGCCCGGAGACACCTTGTTCGTCGCAGCGGACGGAGCGGTTTCCTATGCCGGTGAAACCGGTGACGGCGCGTGGGCGGCCCTTGTCGGGCATGCGCCTGACACACCGCTGATGATCCGTGCGGATGCCGGATTGCAGGCACAGATTCTGGCGGCGATGTTGCCACGGCTGGCGTCTTTGGGGCTGACGGATGTGTCGCTGATCACGGGGGCGCCATGATACGGTTTATCGAAGGCATCGTTTTCACAACTCTTGCAGCGGGCGTGCATGTAGGTTTGTGGTACGCCGCACCGGGCGAACTGAGCAGCAGCGCCAGTGGCGATCAGGGCGCGCACCGTGCAAGCCTTGTTGCGGCAAGCGCCAGTCAGGCGGCCCTGGTCGAGGCATGGCAAACACCCCCCACCGTGGCGCAGACGATCCCAATTGCACAGCCAGCACCGGATGCCGTTTCCGATCCTACCGTGATGACACAGCCGGCCCCACCACCTGCAGCAAAGCCCAGTGTACAGGCGCTGATGCCCCCTGCCGCGATCCAGATGCCAAGCGTTGATACCACACCGCCCCCGCCCCCTGTTCAACAGGCCGAACCGGTGCCGCAAACCGCGCCACCGCCCGCAACACGCCCCAAGGCGCGCCCGGCCCGTGCCGCAGCCCCGTCCCCTGCGAAACAAGCCGCTGGTCAGGGCCAGACCGCCGCCAAAGGATCCGCAGGGGCGGCGCAGACCCAATCGCAGA
>CBFHVU010000163.1:0-4478 GCA_965659465.1 uncultured Paracoccaceae bacterium
TTAAGACCCGTGAAATTTTAAGTTGCAAAAAACGGTTTAACCCAAGGATATGCACCAATGATCCCGCCAATGACCGCATGGAAAACAGGTTTGATCATTGCTGGCTGTTTTGTCGATGACAACGGCCGTAGATCCGAATTATATTGATACCAAACAATAGGAACACCTAAGGCTATGACACGACGCGGATTATTAATTATTCTATCATCGCCCTCTGGCGCAGGGAAATCGACCTTGGCCAAGCGGCTGCTGCAATGGGACAGCGATATTCGGTTTTCGGTATCTGCCACTACACGCCCACCGCGGGTGGGTGAAGAGCATGGGCGCGACTATTATTTCCACACGCGTGAAGAATTCGAAACTATGGTCGACCAAGGGGATATGTTGGAACATGCCGAAGTTTTTGGAAACCTCTATGGTAGTCCGCGCGGTCCGGTTGAGGGCGCGATCAACCAAGGTCATGATATATTGTTTGATGTGGATTGGCAGGGCGGTCAGCAAATCCGCAATTCGGCCTTGGGCCAGCATGTTTTGTCGATCTTTATCCTGCCACCGTCGATCCCAGAATTGGAACGCCGTTTGGTGACGCGCGGCCAAGACAGCGCCGAAGTGATCGAAAACCGTATGGCAAAATCGCACAATGAAATCAGCCACTGGCCCGAATATAACTATGTCTTGATCAATCAAGATATTGACGATTCAGACGCGAAATTGAAAACAATCATAACAGCGGAACGCATGCGCCTTAGCCAACAGCCCAGCATCGTCGAAACTGTGCGCCGCCTGAACCGCGAATATGAGGACCGATAAGATATGCCAATTTATGCCCTAGGATCAATTAAACCAAGCATTGATGAAACCGCTTGGGTGGCCCCCGATGCAAATGTGATCGGCGATATTGTTTTGCAGGCCAAGTCATCGGTGTGGTTTGGCGCAACATTGCGCGGTGACAACGAAACGATCACCTTGGGGCAGGGCAGTAATATTCAGGAAAATTGTGTGTTGCACACGGATATGGGCTATCCGCTGGTTATCGGTGAAAATTGCACCATTGGTCACAAGGTGACGTTACATGGCTGTATGATCGGCGACAATTCCCTGATCGGCATGGGGGCCACGGTGTTAAACGGGGCCAAGATTGGCAAAAATTGTCTGATCGGGGCTGGGGCCTTGATCACAGAAAACAAGGCTATTCCTGATGGGTCGCTGGTTATGGGCGCTCCAGGCAAGGTGGTGCGCCAATTGGATGACGATGCCATATTACAACTGACAAACAGCGCGCGATCGTATCAGCGAAACGCAGAACGATTTACCACAACCTTGGCCCAGATTTAAGGCCCAGATCTGACGTTTAAATCTGACGTGCCTGCCCACGGGCCACGCGCGCTTCATATGATGTGACACAGCTTATATCCTGGCGTAGTTCAAGATTTAGGTTTGGGAAATTGCTCTGCAATTCACGCAGCACCATCATGGGGCGCTGAAACAATCCTTTCAGAAAAATCACTGCGCCGGTATATTTTTCGTTTTCCAACAGCTGGCATAGATCCATTGCATCATATTCGGCACACATTACAGATGATATAATACCTCCATACTGTCGCCATTGGCGAGACTGGGCAAACTCAAACCACTGGACGATTTGGACCTGCTGTGGCAGAACACTGTCGCCTAGGATATGCGTCACGCATTGGTCATCTGCGCCTTGCGCAATGCATAAAACGTATTGGGTGATATCCATCTGATGTGTCATACGACATCATTGATGCATTCACCTTGTGGTGACAACATATGTTCACGATCAACGGTGAAAACATTTGACTGCTCTTGATGGTCTGTTTGTCGTAAAACTGTTACACAGCTGTAATAATCAAACAAAACAAATCTGGACTGGGGTTAATGGCACAAATTTCTATCGACCGTTTGGTTTTGGGCACGCCTCTGCCCACCTTGTTATTGCACCGGCGCGACGGGTTGGATACGGTCAAGAACGCAAACGCCTTGGCGCGCGATATTTTTGGGACCGAAATTGCCGATAAACCCTTGTTCAAGGTGCTGCGCGATGCGCAAATTTTCGACATGTTGGACCGTGTTTTTGACACCCAAACCAACCAAATCTGTCGGTTTCAACGTGATGTCGCGCGCAGCACGATGTATTATGATGCGACAGCGATCTGGGTGGGGCCAGATCAGGCGGTGGTGCAATTTACCGATTTGACGGATCTGGAAACCGCCAATCAAATGCGCCGTGATTTTGTATCAAACGTGTCCCACGAATTGAAAACACCATTGGCTGCATTGATGGGGTTTATTGAAACGCTCTTGGGGCCAGCACGGTCCGACGCGGTCGCGCAGGACCGGTTTTTGAAAATCATGAACCAAGAGGCACAGCGCATGAACCGACTGGTCAGCGATTTGCTATCCTTGTCGCGCGTCGAAGAAACTCAACGCATGCGGCCCACCAAAACCGTTTGCTTGAATGATGTCCTGACCAGCAGCCTAGAGGTATTACAACCCGCAGCACAAACGGCAAATGTGCGTATTGACACAGTGGGACTGGATCAGCGCGTGTGCATCTTGGGTGATTGGGATCAGCTGGTACAGGTATGCGTCAATCTCATGGAAAACGCCATTAAATACGGTGGTCCGGATACAACGGTGATCCTGACTTTGGTTGGGTCTCAGTATGATCAGACGCTGCGTAAACACTGTGCGATCATTCGGGTTAAGGATCACGGTCCGGGTATTGAAGCTATCCACTTACCGCGCTTGGCAGAGCGGTTTTACCGTGTCGATGATCACCGTGATCGAAAAACAGGCGGTACCGGATTGGGTTTGGCGATTGTAAAACATATCGCAACGCGTCACCGTGGGCGGCTGGCGGTACAATCACAACGCGGGCAGGGCGCAGAGTTTTCCATTATTCTGCCGCTAGCGTCGGAAATAAATGGTGAACTTTCCAGTTTGTCATGAAACTGTTACAAAAACGCATTAGCGCAAACATCAACCACGAAAAAGAAAAGCAGCGGATTTATCAATGACAAAACATGCAACCAAAATCTCGGCTGAACAGGTGCAGGTGCACTATGGTGACACCCATGCGATCAAGGATGTCAGCATTGGGATTTTGGACAAAACCGTGACCGCCTTTATCGGTCCATCAGGCTGTGGGAAATCAACATTCCTACGCTGCTTGAACCGGATGAATGACACAATTGATATTTGCCGCGTGTCTGGTGACATCAAATTGGATGGGCATGACATTTATGCACCCTCTGTTGATCCGGTACAGCTGCGCGCACGGGTGGGGATGGTGTTTCAAAAACCAAATCCTTTCCCAAAATCAATCTATGACAATGTGGCCTATGGGCCGCGTATCCATGGTCTGGCCCGTTCGAAAGCAGAGCTGGACGAAATCGTGGAAACCGCGTTGCGTCGTGGCGCCATCTGGGATGAGTTAAAAGACAGGCTGCACGCCCCCGGAACAGGGCTGTCAGGCGGCCAGCAGCAACGCCTGTGCATTGCGCGTGCCGTCGCCACCCAGCCCGAAGTGCTGTTGATGGATGAACCGTGCTCGGCGCTGGATCCGATTGCCACCGCCCAGGTCGAAGAACTGATCGACGAGCTGCGCGAAAATTTCTGTGTGGTGATTGTGACCCATTCGATGCAACAGGCTGCACGCGTCAGCCAGAAAACCGCATTCTTTCACTTGGGGAACATGGTTGAATATGACGATACCTCGACGATCTTTACCAACCCGAAAGATCCAAGAACGGAAAGCTATATTACGGGTCGGATAGGATAGGATCAAAATCATGGTTAACAATCACATTGCATCAGCCTTTGATCGCGATTTGGACAAAATCCAAGCGCAAATTATGAAAATGGGTGGTTTGGTCGAAACAGCGATCCGTGACGCGGCCACAGCCTATGAACTGCGTGATTTGGAATTGGCGCGGCAAGTGCGTTCAAACGATAAAATTATTGACCAACTAGAAGAAACCATCAACGACGAGTGTTCAAAACTGATTGCGCTGCGTGCTCCGACGGCGGTGGATTTGCGCCTGGTTTTATCCGTATTCAAGGTCAGTGCAAATTTGGAACGGATTGGGGATTATTCAAAGAATATCGCCAAACGGACCATCGTGCTAGAAGATTTGGCAAATTCCGATGACCGTCGTCTTGGGCTGAAACGCTTGGCCCGCGAAGTTGAGCTGATGCTAAAAGACGCATTGGACGCCTATGTCAATCGCGATCTAGAATTGGCGCGTGCTGTCATCGCGCGCGATATTGAAATTGACCAAATGTACAACGGATTGTTTCGTGAATTCCTGACATATATGATGGAGGATCCCAGAAATATAACCCCCTGTATGCATTTGCATTTTATGGCGAAAAACATGGAACGTATGGGGGATCATGTCACCACCATCGCCGAACAGGTTGTGTTGTTGGTTACAGGCCAGCGCGATGACGAT
>CBFHVU010000164.1:0-4449 GCA_965659465.1 uncultured Paracoccaceae bacterium
AATCTTGTGGAACCTCTGGCCATAGGTTTGGGGCATAGACTGACAGTTTGGACAATGGATCGGTTGTGGGAATTTCAAATCCGCAGTCAAAAACTTCTTTATAGTCTGGATTTGCCTCTGGATCGACCTGTTCGGAACGTGATGCCCCCCACCCTCGGTTTGACCCTGTTTGGGCCATATTTACGCGCTGCTTATCCGCGTCAGGTAAATAGAAAAATTCAGAATATGTCTTTAGAACGGCGCGCATTGTATCGCGGCTGATATCTGTGTTGAAAACGATTAAGAACCCGTGCTCTTGGATCGCCAAGCGCAGTTGATCCATTGCATCCTTGTCGCGCTGAACAATTTTTACAAAATCAATTTTAGGTATCATTTCGCGCCCCACCCCAGAACCATTGTTGCTAAGCCGATTACTTGTGTTACAACTCAGATTCAAGTGATTATGGCACAGAAAGGTATATGATGCGAAAGCTCGCTGCAGGAAATTGGAAAATGAACGGAACACTGGCAGATCTAGACCAGCTGCATCTGCTCGAACAAGCGTTCAAGGATAGTTCTGTCGATATCTTGATTTGCCCCCCCGCGACTTTGATCCACGCAGCCAATTCCGCAACGCAAACAATTTCGATTGGGGCGCAGAATTGTCACGCCCAAGCCAAGGGCGCGCATACTGGCGAAATTTCTGCACCCCAGATTGCAGATTTAGGAGCCAGATATGTGATTATCGGTCATTCTGAACGTCGCCAAGATCAAAATGAAACGGATGCAGAGGTAAACGCCAAGGCCAAGGCCGCATATGATGCGGGACTGATCGCCGTGATTTGCATTGGCGAGACATTGGACCAACGCGACGCAGGCGAAACTTTGGATGTGCTTGGCAGACAATTGGCCGGTTCTGTTCCAGCCACTGCGAATTCAGAAAATACGGTCATTGCATATGAACCGGTCTGGGCCATCGGCACCGGATTGGTGCCCACGACGGAACAAATTGCACAAGCACATGAATTTATGCGCACCACACTGCTGGTGTCACATGGATCAACTGGGCAGGATATGCGTTTGCTGTATGGTGGATCCGTGAAAGGGTCAAATGCCAATGATATTTTTGCTGTCGCAAATGTCGATGGCGCATTGGTCGGTGGCGCAAGCCTAACGGCGGCTGATTTCGGTCCTATTATTACGGCGCTTGAACAGGCCTAATATTTGGCACCGACCAAAATGAAAAGGCGCCCAAAGTCTGGGCGCCTTTCGTTTATTTTGTGATGATTTCCGGCCCCATAAAGTAAGTGGGCAAGAACGTGGACAGGATCGGGATATAGGTCACCATAATCAAGAACACGAACAGAACTGCCAAGAATGGCAATGCGGCGCGCACCACCTTCATCATGGGCATTCCAGCCACGCCCGAGGTTACAAACAGGTTCAAACCAACCGGCGGCGTGATCATCCCAATTTCCATGTTCACAACCATGATGATCCCCAAATGGATCGGGTCAATGCCCAATTCGATGGCAATCGGGAACACCAAAGGTGCCACAATCACAATCAAACCTGATGGCTCCATAAATTGACCACCGATCAACAAAATCACGTTTACAATGACCAGGAACATGATCGGACCAAAACCCGCATCCAGCATGGCAGCCGTGATTTGTTGCGGGATTTGTTCGTCCGTTAACACATGTTTCAAAATCAGCGCATTGGCAATGATGAACATCAATGTCACGGTCATTTTCCCCGCTTCGAACAGGGTGTCACGTGTGTCTTTGTGCACAATCGACAGTGGCATTTTCACAATGTCTGAGGCGATGTGCGCAGGCACAGGCATGTTGCCTTTGCGAAGGCTTTCCATAATGGCAAGGACTAGTGCCACACCGAAACCATAAAGGGTGGCAGATGGCAATTCGACACCAAACATCAGCCAAATAGCAATCCCCCAAGCAACGCCGCCCAATACGAAAATAGTCGCGAAATTGCCACCCTTGGGGGCCACTTTGGCAAATATGCCCATGTCACGATAGACAAAGTTTGCGATCAAAAACGCATAGACGGCTGCGACGGCTGCGGCTTCGGTTGGGGTAAAGATACCGCCATAGATCCCACCCAAGATGATGATGATTAAAAACAGGCCCCAGATGGCGTCGCGCCCTGATGACAGGACCTCTCCCCAGCCCTTCCATTCGCCTTTGGGCAGGTTGCGCATGCGGGCAATCACCCAAATGGCCAGCATCAGCATGGTGCCCGCCATTAATCCGGGGATGACCCCTGCCAAAAACATCCGCCCCACGGACACGTCCGTGGCCGAGGCATAGACCACCATCACAATCGATGGCGGGATCAAAATGCCCAAGGTTCCCGCATTCGCGATCACACCTGCGGCGAAATCCTTGGTGTACCCAACTTGGCGCATGCCAGCGATCACGATTGATCCGATGGCCACAACCGTGGCCGGTGATGACCCTGAAAGGGCTGCGAACATCATACAGGCAAATACCCCCGCAATCGCCAATCCCCCGCGGAAATGACCCACCAGCGCGATAGAAAACCGGATGATCCGTTTTGCCACCCCACCCGTTGACATAAAGGTGGATGCCAAAATGAAAAACGGGATCGCCAACAGCGTATAGTGCCCAGCCATCGCCTGAAAAAACGACTGCGCGATTGAGGCAAGCGATGTATCGCTAAGCACCAACAAAAAGGTTATCGAAGAAAGCCCCAAAGCAACTGCGATTGGAACACCAACCAAGAGCAGGGCAACGATAATTCCAAATAATAGAGCGACTTCCATTTAGCGGGCCTCACTGTTCATATGTTTGACATCATCGACGGCATCTTCTGCCTCATGACTGACAATCAGGCGATCCGTTTCATTTGAAACAATCCGCAACGCCGCTTGGATAAACCGAAACAAAAGTAAACTCATCCCGATAGGCAACATCACATATGGGATAAAGCGGGGTAGCTTCTCGTATTCTTCGCCTTCGTTCATAATGGGTTCAATCCAACGCAAAAACTCAGGGAATGGAATATCAATAACCGTATACCACGCCCGATATGATGTTCGCTTCATCTCTTCGAAACCAGTTGGAAACCAACGGCCGGACGTCTGTGGCAAGTTGGCAAAATTTGCCCAATAATCCCATGCACCCTTAGTTAACAAAAAAGCATAGACAATACACAGCGCAGCACTGATAAGACCAAAAACTTTTTGGCGCGATGGGCTAAAGCTATTGATTACTGCGTCAACACCCAAGTGTGCTGTAACCTTTACGGCATAGCTGACACCAAAAAGAACCAACCAGGCAAACAGAAATGTTACTAATTCAAGACCCCATATAAGCCCTGTATCAAAGCCGTAACGCAATACAACATTGATAAAGGTTACAAGCGTCATTAAACCCAAAAGCACAGCAATGGCAGTTTCTTCGAAGTGATGAACAAAGCGCCCAATGCGTCCCTTGGGCTGATATCGTGCAGATGACATCATGGCCCCCCGAATTTTAAGAAAATACAAAAATCCCGAGCCGATCAGATCAGATCACAGCTCGGGATTGTCACTAGACCTTAGTGTTTCGCGTTGATCGCTTGTGCCGCGTCGATGTTTTCTTGGCCAACGTCACCAACAAATTGACCCCACACAGGTTTCATCACATCAACCCATGCTTGACGCTGTTCTGCTGTAAGCTCACGAATTGTGGTGCCTGCATCTACAACCGCTTGACGCGCTTTCGCGTCTGTATCGCCACCTTCTGCGTTGTTTTTAACGGTGACTTCGTTGATGATTGTACCCAACTGGGTGCGCACGTCTTCGGGCAATCCATCCCAAAAATCAACTGATGTCACCAACATGTAATCGATCAAACCGTGGTTTGTTTCGGTTACACCGTCTTGAACTTCAAAGAATTTCTTAGTGTAGATGTTTGACCATGTGTTTTCTTGACCGTCCACAACACCGGTTTGCAAGGCACCGTAAACTTCGGAAAACGCCATTGGCTGTGGGCTTGCATTCAACGCAGCAATTTGCGCTTTGATCACTTCAGATGGCTGAATACGGAACTTCAGACCAGCTGCGTCCGCTGGTGAAATCAATGGTTTGTTCGCGGAAATTTGTTTCATGCCATTGTGCCAGAATTCCAACCCTAGCAAACCACGACGTACCATTGACTCCTTCATCGCTTGACCAGCGTCAGAGTTTTGGAATTCGTCGACAGCGGCCATGTTTTTGAACATGAACGGAATGTCGAACAGACGGAACACTTTGGTGAATTGTTCGAATTTTGACAAAGACGGTGCAGCCAACTGAACGTCGCCCTGCAACATGGCCTCTAGAACGGCATCATCGTTATAAAGGGTTGAGTTCGGGAAAACCTCCATACAGGCTTTTCCGTTCATTTCATCATTAACGCGGTTCATCAATTCAACAGCAGCTTTGCCTTTTTGTGTCGCTTC
>CBFHVU010000165.1:0-4336 GCA_965659465.1 uncultured Paracoccaceae bacterium
GTTTTGTGACGATTACGAAGACCTGATCGAACTGGATCCCACAACGCCCCAGCATTTTTTGAAATTTGGCGTACATTTGCTGCCTGCATGGTTTGGTTCCTATGCCACATTGGAAAACTATGCCCGTAAACTGACCAAAACCACCTATGATTTTTGGGGCAAAGGGGCCTATGCCTTGGTCTATGCAGGTGCGATTGCACAGGACGTGGCTGCCTGTGAACGGGTGGACCCTGATTTATTTTTGACATCCCTGCTGGATGTGATGGAACGGCGCACAGATCAACACGCAGCAAATCATTATGCCGCATTTTTGACGCTGACCTTGGCCGATGCGCCCCACCGCAATGACAGCCGCGCATCGCAGAAAAAACGCCACAAAATTTCCGAAGCTGCCGATTATGTCATAGATGAACACATGCGCGAAATTCGCCCTCTGACATGGTATCACACGGCCGCCTTAATTAATCCGGCGCTGCAAACCGACCACATTCCTACGCAAAAATTATACGGTGGCGTGATTGCTGCCGAAATAATCGCCAGCCGCCGCCGATACCTTGAAACTTGATGGCAAAACAGATTGCAGTTCATGCAGTCATTCGTTACACCGATCCAAAAGGTAATAAGCAGGTGAATGTGATATGCTAGATCTGACCTACGAGGCCCCAAAACCCAAGGTAATTGCGGGCGCAAAGTACGATTGGGAATTGGTCATCGGGATGGAGGTACACGCCCAAGTGGCCTCAAACGCGAAACTCTTTTCTGGCGCGTCCACGCAATTCGGCAATGAGCCGAATTCAAACGTATCCTTTGTTGACGCCGCCATGCCTGGCATGTTGCCCGTGATCAACGAATTCTGTGTTGAACAGGCCGTGCGCACAGGCCTGGGGCTTAAGGCGGAAATCAATTTGTGGTCGGCCTTTGATCGCAAAAACTATTTCTATCCTGACCTGCCGCAGGGATATCAAATTTCACAGCTGTATCATCCGATTGTGGGCGAAGGCGAAGTGATCGTTGATATGGAACCGGGCATTGCGCGCCGCGTTCGTATTGAACGCATCCATATGGAACAGGACGCAGGGAAATCGATCCATGATATGGACCCAAACATGTCATTCGTGGATTTGAACCGCACCGGTGTTTGTCTGATGGAAATCGTGTCCCGCCCCGACATCCGCGGACCAGAAGAGGCAGCTGCATATATCGCCAAACTGCGCCAAATCCTGCGGTATTTGGGAACCTGTGATGGCAACATGCAAAACGGTAACCTGCGCGCAGATGTGAACGTCTCAATCTGTCGTCCCGGTCAGTATGAAAAATACATCGAAACAGGTGATTTTGCCCATCTGGGCACACGCTGCGAAATTAAAAACATGAACTCGATGCGGTTCATCCAGCAAGCGATCGAAGTCGAAGCACGCCGCCAAATCCAGATTGTTGAATCCGGTGGCACAGTTGACCAAGAAACACGCCTGTATGATCCAGACAAGGGTGAAACACGCTCCATGCGCTCTAAAGAAGAGGCGCATGATTATCGTTATTTCCCTGATCCTGATTTGCTGCCCTTGGAAATCGAACAGGCGTGGGTCGATGACATTGCTGCGAACTTGCCTGAATTACCAGACGCGAAAAAGGCACGCTTTGTAGCCGACTTTGGCCTGTCCGAATATGATGCCAGCGTTTTGACCGCCGAGGTTGTGTCAGCCAATTTCTTTGAAGAGGTGGCCCAAGGTCGGGACGGGAAAATGGCCGCGAACTGGGTGATCAATGAATTGTTTGGTCGTTTGAAAAAAGACGACACAGACATCACAAAATCACCCGTCAGCCCTGACCAATTGGGCAGCATTATTGAATTGATCCAGAAAGGTGACATTAGCGGTAAAATCGCCAAGGACCTGTTTGAAATCGTCTATACCGAAGGCGGCGATCCGGCCGAAATCGTCGAAGCACGCGGGATGAAACAGGTCACCGACACCGGTGCCATTGAAACCGCCGTTGATGAAATCATCGCTGCCAACCCCGCCCAAGTCGAAAAAGCCAAGGCGAACCCAAAGCTGGCCGGTTGGTTCGTGGGCCAAGTGATGAAAGCCACCGGCGGCAAGGCGAACCCAAAGGCGGTCAATGATATCGTATCGGCAAAACTGGGTTTGTAAAAATCCCAGTGACAATACATCCCGAAGGATCGACACATGCACAAACCCTGCGCCACGCGCGGGGTTTATTTTTCGCTCAACTCTAATGCCAACGCATGAATTTCGGCCACCAGCTCGGCGCCCAGTGCAGCATGCACGGATCGGTGACGTGCAATACGCGACTGGCCCGCAAATTCCGATGTCACCAATTTGACGCGAAAATGCGATTGTCCATCGCTGTAACCACTATGCCCGCGGTGCTGTTCGCTTTCATTAACGACCTCTAGCAGCTGCGGCGTGAATGCCTGGCTTAGTTTTTCGTAAATTTTGTCTGCTCTGGTCATTTTGCGGCCTTTTTGCTCTTTCATTCAATTCGTAACAGTCTATGATATGGCGCTCAACTCGAAAAGGTGAAACAATGTCTAAATCTGATCCATTTGGTTTTGATCTGTCCGTATCATCCGCGAAAAAGAAAAATCCGCGGGGCCGGCGCAGTTTGTCAGGCGCATCAGAAACATCCGTTCGCCAATGTGAACATGACGGCTGTACCGAGGCTGGTAAATTCCGCGCGCCCAAATCCCCCGATGTCTTGGACGATTTTTTCTGGTTTTGCAAAGACCACGTGCGTGAATATAACCAGAAATGGAATTTCTTTACCAACCAGACCGAAGCGGAAATGAACGCACAAATGTCCAAGGACAAGGTTTGGGAACGTGAAACAAAATCATTCCGCGACCCCGAGGCGCGCGCCTGGGCGCGATTAGGCATAGAAGACCCCCACCAAGTGCTGGGCGATAATGCCACGCGCAACCCAGGCCGCAATGCGACCAGCGCTGGCCACACACGCCGCCTGCCCGCAACCGAGCGCACCGCGATCGAGATTTTAGAGGCCAAGGACACATGGACAAAGGCCGAGGTTCGCAAGGCCTATAAATCATTGATCAAAATCCTGCACCCCGACATGAACGGCGGGGACCGTAGCCAAGAAGAGCAGTTGCAGCAAGTAGTATGGGCATGGGATCAGCTCAAAGATAGCCGCAACTTTAAGTAAGAACGCTTGACATTTACACAATCGAACGGGAATGATCTTGGAAATTTAACCAAGATCGGTCCTGTTTTTTATGTCATTAGAATTATTTGTCGGAAACTATAACTACTCAAGTTGGTCAATGCGTGCCGGTGTCCTGTTTAGCGCATTCATGCCAGAATTCAAAGAACACTTGATCCATTTCGATGGATTTGATGACGCATCAAATTTCAAAACTGAGATGCGCAAGATTTCACCAACTGCAACGGTTCCCGCCCTGCGTGACAATTCTGAGGTCACACATGGTGGAACGCCACTGGTTGTTTGGGAGACGTTGTCAATTGTGGAATATATTGCTGAATACTGCCCCACGGCACCCGTGTGGCCGATCAATACCACTGCGCGCGCCCAGGCCCGCAGTTTATGCGCCGAAATGCATAGCGGGTTTACACATCTGCGCAATCTTTGCCCCATGAATATCGGCCCAGATCTAGGTAGCGTCGGCAAGATATTATGGCGCGACAATTCTGGGCTGCGACAAGATGTAGGCGGATTGGAAACCGCATGGACCGAGCAATTAAATCGAACAGATGGCCCATTTTTGTTCGGGGAATTTAGTGCAGTTGATGCCTATTTCAGCCCGGTTGTTATGCGTTTGGCCACATATGATTTGCCCGTCTCGGGACTTTGCCACGACTATATGCAGCGGGTCAAAGCGCATCCAGCGATTAAAGATTGGTGCAGCACTGCACAAAAGCATGCAGTTTTTATCGATTTTGAGGAACCCTATCGATTGTCGAACGTATAACCGACAGGGGACGATGCAATGCGGCCCAAGGGGCCGCAGCCTGCGGCGCGGATATTTTTAGACAAAAAATGATTAGGCCGCGCGGAAAACCAAGCTGACGCCGTTGATGCAGTGGCGTTTTCCAGTGGGTTGGGGTCCATCGTCAAAGATGTGGCCCAAGTGTGATCCGCAGCGACGACAGTGGCATTCGGTGCGCACCATAAAGAATTTGCGATCAATACGGGTGCCAATCGCGTCATCTTGGGCCTGCCAAAAGCTGGGCCATCCTGTTTTACTGTTGTATTTGTGATCTGAGGAATAGAGGGGCAGATCGCACCCGCGGCAGTGATACATGCCCGCGTCGTAGAGTTTGTCGAGAGGCGAGGTGAAGGC
>CBFHVU010000166.1:0-4174 GCA_965659465.1 uncultured Paracoccaceae bacterium
AATGGCGGACCGCTACGGCAACAGCATCGACATCGAATGGATGGATGGCACCCCTGAGAGTGTGATTACAGATGCGCAAAAATTGCGTCAGGTTATGCATAACCTGCTGGACAACGCCAATAAATTTACGCGATCGGGTGTGATCCGCATAGAGGCAGAGTGCCTAACCTCGCATAAATCAGGACATACCCTAGAATTTCGTGTTTTTGACACAGGGATCGGCATCCATTCTGAATTTCTGGACCGCATTTTTAATGATTTTGAAAGTTTGAATTCCGAATACAACCGCAACACCGAAGGCGCTGGCCTACGACTAAGTATTGCGCGGCGGATGGTGCAGGCGTTAAACGGCAAAATTGGAGTGGAAAGCACACAAGGAAAGGGCAGCCTGTTTTGGATACGGATCCCCGTTGATCACAGCGATATGTCATGGACTGGGGACACCATTGATGATCCGTCCAGCACGCGCGATGTCACACCACTGCACGTATTGATGGTCGAAGATAACGAAATAAACCAATTTTTCCTGCGTGAAATGCTGGAAAATGCGGGCCATAGTGTTGATTTGGCGGAAAACGGGGCAAAGGGCGTTGAAATGGCGAATGCCACAAAATACGATGTAATCTTGATGGACATCAGTATGCCGGTTATGGACGTTATTACCGCGACCAAAGAAATTCGCTCGGGCGATGGATTGTCAGCAAACAGTCCTGTCATCGCAGCAACAGCCAACGCAATGCCAGAGGAAATTGAGCGGTTTAAAAATGTCGGGATTAATGACATTCTAAGAAAGCCAGTCAGCAAACCAGCCTTGGTATCCAAACTAACGCAGCTGCTTGAGAGCAAAGAACACCTAAAGTTTATGGGAGAAAATGTTATGAGTGCCGATTTGGTGGATGTTGAAAGGATCACATACCTTAAGGAAGAACTGGGTTTAGATGTCGCCAAATCATTGGTAGCGCGCCTTGATCAAGAGGCAGACAAGTTACTTAAAGATGTCCAAGACCCCGCAGTCAAAACACGTGATACCAGCGAGGTTGTGGCCGAATTACATAAATTCGCCGGATCCTGTGCCGCATTGGGCCTGTTTGGCATGCAGCGCCAGTTAAATACGATGGAAAACATGGGTAAACAGGGTGACACAGATCGGATGTTTGCAGAAATTGATACCCTGATTAACGTCTGGCAATCTTGCCGTGAAACATTGATCAAATACGAAATTTCATAATTCACCCCTATAAAGCATAAAAAAACCCGCCGATAATCAGCGGGTTTTTTGTTTTAATGTCATACGCCTTATTCCGGACGTGTGCCGTATTTAATCGGTTTCCAAATACGTTTGTTGGTCAGATACAGCAGCACTGACAACACTGTCAGGAACAATACCCCAACGAAACCAGCCTGTTTACGTGCCATCATCTTTGGCTCGGCTGTCCACATCAAAAACGCTGCAACGTCTTGTGCTTCGTTTTCTAGGGAATTGGAATGACCGTCGTCAAATTCGACATCCTCACCGTATAGGGGTGGGCTCATTGAAATCCAGCCACCAGGAAAGGCTGTGTTTTCATACAGTGTTACGCCGGCTTCTTCTTTTTCTTCGCCAGTGTAGCCTGTCAGCAATGACGCGATGTATTCTGCGCCACCCATACCTTTTACCAGCTGGTTGATGCCCGATCCATAGGGGCCGTGGAAACCCGCACGCGATTTGGCCATCATGGACAAATCAGGTGCACCTGCGCCTGTGTTTTCAGGGAAATGGTCCGCTGGTCGGGCTGGACGGAAATCGTCCAGATCCGCGTCATACACTTCGAACTGTGCCGCATAGGCGCGCACTTGGTCCTCGGTATAGCCCAACGCGCCTTCGTCACCCAAGGTACGCAGTGGAACATATTTCAGACCGTGACATGCAGAGCAAACCTCGGTGTATACCTTTAGTCCGCGCTGCAGCTGATTTTGGTCATAGGTGCCAAATGGTCCCTCGAACGAAAAATCATAGTCGGTGATGTGCTGATCGCCACCGCCTGCGGCGAACGCCCCTGATGCTGTCAGGGTCAGTGCGGTAACCGCGCTTGTGATAATGTGTTTCAACATTTTCTTCTGTCCCTTTTCTTACTCAGCTGGCGTTTCAGATTTGCCATAATGTGCGTTGAAATCGTCTTCGATTGTCAACGGTTGCGGTGCTGGTTTCTCGATCACGCCCAACAGTGGCAAGATGACCAAGAAATAGCCGAACCAATACGCAGACCCGATCAAAGAGAAGGTCGCATAGGGTTCTTCGGCAGGCATAGCGCCCAGCCACATCAACGCGAAGAAGTCGATGACCAAAATCGCAAACCACAACTTCAACTGAGGACGATACCGTGCCGAGCGAACCGATGATGTGTCCAGCCAAGGTGCCAATGCCATTACGATGATCGCACCGAACATTGCCAATACGCCAAAGAATTTCGCGTCGATGATGCCACCTGTGATAAAGGATGCGAATTGTACAACCCAAACCTCAGATGTGAACGCACGCAAGATCGCGTAGAACGGCAAGAAATACCATTCAGGAACAATATGCGCAGGTGTCGCCAGTGGGTTTGCCTCGATATAGTTATCGGGGTGACCCAGATAGTTTGGCATGAAGCCTACGATCGCAAAGAACACGGCCAAAATCACAGCCAACGCGAACAAATCCTTGATCACGAAATATGGCCAGAATGGTACGGTGTCTTTTGCCGCTTCTTCTTTGGAACCGCGGCGTACTTCTACACCGGTTGGGTTGTTGTTACCTGTGGTGTGGAACGCCCAGATATGCACCGCAACCAGACCTGCAATCAGGAATGGGAACAGGTAATGCAAACTAAAGAACCGGTTCAGCGTCGCGTTATCAACGGCAGGACCGCCCAGCAACAATGTTTGGATCGGCTCACCAATGTACGGGATCGCACCAAACAAACCGGTGATCACAGTCGCACCCCAGAATGACATCTGACCCCATGGCAAAACATAGCCCATGAACGCGGTGCCCATCATCAGCAGATAAATCAACATACCGATGATCCATGTAATTTCGCGCGGTGCCTTGTAAGAACCGTAATACAAACCACGGAAAATATGCGCATAGACCGCGATAAAGAACAATGACGCGCCGTTTGCGTGCAAATAACGGATCATATGACCGCCGTTTACGTTGCGCATGATGTGTTCAACAGAGGCAAAGGCCATATCAACATGTGGGGTGTAGTGCATCACCAAAACAACGCCGGTGATGATTTGCAGTGCCAAACAAAATGTCAGCACAATGCCCCAAATCCACATCCAGTTCAGGTTTTTGGGTGTGGGGATCATAATTGTATCATACAGAAGTCCAACAATCGGCAAACGGCTATGTAGCCAATGCTCGGATTTGGACTGGGGTTCGTAATGGTCGTGTGGAATTCCAGCCATATTTACGTCTCCTTAACCCAGTTTGATTGTGGATTCGTCCACAAATTCAGCGACAGGCACGGGCAGGTTTGTTGGCGCCGGACCTTTGCGGATACGACCGGCCGAGTCATAGTGTGACCCGTGGCACGGACAGAACCAACCTTGGAAATCGCCAGACGATCCACCCAGTGGAACACAGCCTAGGTGCGTACAAACGCCCATCATGACCAACCATTCGCCTGCTTCGTCCAATGCGCGGTTTTCATCGCTTGCATCGGCACCAGGTTTGTTGGCGTTGGCCGCGTCTGTATCAACCAAATCGGCCAATTCGACAGCGCGCGCGCGTTCAATATCTTCGGCAGTACGACGGCGAATAAACACCGGCTTACCCAGCCATTTGACCGTCAGCTGTGATCCTGCTGCCAAGCCGGATACATCCACACGGATCGAGGCCAGCGCCTTTACATCTGCGGAAGGGTTCATTTGATTGACCAATGGCCAAACTGCAGCACCTGTTACAACTGCGCCTGCGCCGGCAGTGGCGTAGTACAGAAAGTCTCTGCGGGTGCCTTCGTGATCGTCTGCATGTGACACGAGGTTAACTCCATTCTTTCGGCCAGAATCGGCCCATACGGCTTTTGGCCCCAGAAATTCCGAGGCCGATGCTGAGCGCTGTTTAACGCTGGAATCCGGCCGCGTCCAGCATACAGTTGCATTGATTTTACAATTAGCGCGAATGTGTCGCGGTAAAATCCCGATTCTT
>CBFHVU010000167.1:0-2745 GCA_965659465.1 uncultured Paracoccaceae bacterium
AATGTTGGGGGTACGCCCAGACACTTTGGCGCAATACGGTGCTGTGTCTGAACAAACGGCACAAGAAATGGCGCGCGGCGCATTGGCCAATACGGACGCGACATTGGCCATTGCGACCACAGGTATTGCCGGACCCGGCGGATCAGATCACAAACCTGAAGGGCGCGTGTGCTTTGCCCTTGCAACAAACGATACGGTGATCAGCGAAACCATCGAATTCACCGCGCTGGGCCGCGACCGCGTCCGCCACGCGGCAACACTGCATGCGCTGGGCCTGATTTTGGAATATTTGGGCAAACACGATACGCCCAAAACTTAGCCGACCACCAAAATTTGCGATTAAATTTTAGGCACTTGTGCAATCCAGCAGAATTTAATTGCCTTAAAATTCAGCAAACGCTTTGTTTTTCATCCCAATTCGATCAAACCGCAGGCAAACAGAAAAGAGGATGAAAAAATGAACCCAGCAGATACCGCATGGATCATGGTTGCCACAGCTTTGGTGCTGTTTATGTCCCTACCGGGACTGGCCTTATTTTACGGCGGCTTGGTGCGTGGTCGCAACGTGCTGTCCGTCTTTATGCAGGTCTATTCCATCGCCGCGTTGATGAGCGTGCTTTGGCTCGCCTTTGGCTATACCATTGCCTTTGGTTCCGGCACGTCAGGATATTGGGGCGGATTGGAGAAAGCGTTTTTGATGGGCGTCGATGCCGACAGCCTGTCTGGCACCCTGCCCGAAGTCCTGTTTTTCGCGTTCCAAATGACATTTGCGGTCATTACGCCAGCCTTGATTGTCGGGGCCTATGTGGAGCGGGTCGGATTTGGGTTTGTTCTGGTGTTTTCAGGATTGTGGATGTTGCTGTGCTATGCGCCTGTGGTGCATTGGATTTGGGGCGGCGGTTTCTTGGCCGATGGCGGTATTTTTGGCGACACGGGCACGCGCGATTTCGCGGGCGGCATCGTTGTTCACGAAACCGCAGGTTTGGCCGCGTTGTTGATCGCAATATTCCTAGGCCCACGCAAAAACCGCAGCGTGCCCCCACACAACCCCGGCTATGTGATGATCGGCGCAGGGATGCTGTGGGTTGGCTGGTTCGGGTTCAACGGCGGATCACAACTGGCCGCAGATGGTGGTGCCGCCATGGCCCTGACCGTGACCCATATTTCTGCCGCAACCGCATCACTGACATGGGCTGCGTGGGAAAAATTCAAATATGGCAAAGCATCCTTGGTGGGCATTGTTACAGGCACTATCGCAGGTCTGGCATCAATCACCCCCGCATCCGGATTTGTGGGCCCGATTGAGGCATTGATCATCGGCGCCGTCGCCGGCGTATTGTGCCAAGAGGCGGTCAACCTGATCCGCAACACATTGAAAATCGACGACACACTGGATGTCTTTGCGGTGCACGGTGTGGGCGGTATTTTTGGCACGCTGATGATCGCCGCCTTTGGCCAAGGCACATGGACCGCCCAAGTTGGTGCATTGGTGATCGTGGTCGTCTTTACCACCGTCGTCACAGTGGTGTTGATCAAAATCGTTTCCGCCATCACACCACTGCGTGTGGATTTGGAAACCGAAACCAATGGTTTGGATCTGTCTGTGCATGGCGAACGCGCCTATGATTTGAACAGCTAATCCTGTTGTACATCAAACCCAATGGCCCCCACATGCGGGGCCATTTTTTATGCGCTAGCCATATAATGCCGCGGCGCGTTGTTCGAACGCACGCACAATGCGGTGCATCGCCTCATTGAAAACGACACCAATAATGCTCTGCAATACGGCATTTTTGAATTCGAAATCCACAAAGAAACTGACATCGCACCCAGTCTCTGTGTCGTCGAATTTCCAATAGGATTTCATATATTTGAACGGTCCATCCAGATATTCCGTATCAATTTTATGATCCTCGGGCCACAACACCACACGACTGCCAAAGCGTTCGCGAAACACCTTGAACGAAATGACCAGATCGGCCTCCATCACCTGTGCGTCACCTTGGGGGGTGACCGACCGGATCCGCGCCGCCGCGCACCATGGCAGAAATTGCGGATAGCTGGCGACATCACTGACCAGATCGTACATTTGCTGCGCGCTATAGGGCAAGGGACGGGTTTCTGAATGTGTGGGCATATCGCGATACTGGTTTCTTTTTGCGTGACACTTGCCCCTCAATAGGGTTTAGTGCCACCGAAAATCAAGGGGGTCCCATGTCGCAGCGTCCATATGTCATTGATGAATTAATCTCGGCCAAGTCCATCGCCGCACGGATCGAGGCGTTAAGCAAAGAGATTCAGGCCGAATTTGCCGATACCGATAAATTGGTCGTTGTTGGGCTGTTGCGCGGGTCGTTTGTGTTTATTGCCGATCTGGTGCGCGAATTACCCCTGCCCGTCGAGGTCGATTTCCTTGAGGCATCCTCCTATGGTGACGGCATGGAATCATCACGCGAGGTGCGCATCCTCAAGGATCTGCGCGGCGCGATTGAGGGGCGCGATGTGTTGGTGGTCGAGGATATCGTTGACACCGGGTTTACCCTTAGCCATGTGTTGCATTTGCTGCAGTCGCGCAACCCTGCACGGTTGAAAACCATAGCCCTGCTTGATAAACCCACCCGCCGCGAAGTGGACATCAAAGCCGATTGGACCGGATTTGAAATTCCCGATGAATTTGTCGTGGGATACGGCATTGATTTCGCGCAAAGAAATCGCAATCTGGACCATATTGGCAAGGTTCGTTTC
>CBFHVU010000167.1:2755-4126 GCA_965659465.1 uncultured Paracoccaceae bacterium
TCGGCTAAATTATGACGGATCACGCCTTTCATTGGTCGGTAATCCGACTATGTTGTGACAAAATAAACCTTTGGGAATTCATCAATCATGAGCAAAGATCCTTTGGTCGTCTTTACCCCGTCCGGTAAGCGGGGACATTTTCCAGTTGGCACGCCTGTTTTGACCGCTGCCCGTCAGTTAGGCGTTGATCTAGACAGCGTTTGTGGCGGGCGTGGTATTTGCAGTAAATGCCAAATCACCCCGTCCTATGGCGAATTTTCAAAACACGGCGTCACGGTGGCCGACACGGCCCTGTCCGAATGGAATGCGGTCGAACAACGCTATGACGATAAACGCGGTCTGAAACCAGGGCGGCGTTTGGGATGCCAAGCCACCATCCAAAGCGATGTGGTCATTGATGTTCCCCCAGAAAGCCAAGTCCACAAACAGGTGGTCCGCAAAGCGGCCAGTGCGCGCGTCATCGAAATGGATCCCGCCACGCGTTTATTTTTTATCGAGGTCGAAGAACCCGACATGCATTCGCCCACCGGCGATTTTGAACGGGTCAAACGCGCCCTTGCCGATCAATGGGACATCACAGGTGTGACCGCCGATCTGTCGATCTTGACCAAGCTGCAACCGGTGCTGCGCAAGGGCAATTGGCAAATCACCGTCGCCCTTTATCGCGATCATGCGTCTGAACAGTCGAAAATCATCAACCTTTGGCCTGGCCTCTATGAAGACGGCATCTATGGCCTTGCCATTGATTTGGGGTCCACCACGGTTGCGGCGCATTTGACCAATCTGGTCACAGGCGAAGTGGTTGAAAGTTCGGGCCTAATGAACCCGCAAATCCGGTTTGGCGAAGATTTAATGAGCCGCGTCAGCTATGCCATGATGAACAAAAATGGCGATCAGGAAATGACCCGCGCGGTGCGCGATGCGATCAACACCTTGGCCGTGGATATTGCGCAATCGGCCGAATTGTCGCCACATCAGATTTTGGAAATTGTGTTTGTGTGTAACCCTGTAATGCACCACCTGCTGGTGGGCGTCGATCAGGTGGAATTGGGTCAGGCTCCCTTTGCCTTGGCCACATCAGATGCCATGCATCTAACCGCGCGGGATCTGGATTTGACCGATCTGTTGACCACAACCCAATGCTACATCCTGCCTTGTATCGCAGGTCATGTGGGCGCCGATGCCGCCGCCGTTGCATTGTCTGAGGAACCCGATAAATCCGAAGATCTGGTGCTGATTGTGGATGTGGGTACCAATGCTGAATTGCTGTTGGGCAATAAAACCCGCGTTCTGGCCTGTTCATCGCCCACCGGCCCCGCGTTTGAGGGCGCACAGATCAGTTCCGGCCAACGCGCCGCCCCCGGTGCGATT
>CBFHVU010000168.1:0-4119 GCA_965659465.1 uncultured Paracoccaceae bacterium
TGCAGGCATCGTGCGTGCGCACAGCGAATGCGCCCGCGTGGCCCGATTGGTCCGTGAACGCCAGCAGGCTCCCAATATCGGTCCGCCCTGTCCGGATCATATTCCACGGCCCCCTTCGGCAGATATCTGTAATGTTCCACGCCTGATCCCTGCGGCACGGTTGGTCACGCACGATGGGTTGGATGTGACGGCATTGGCGGCCACCCGTGCGGGGTGGGGGCGGCTGTGTCGTGTGTTATCTGTGGGGCGGCAACGGGCGGCTAAGGGGCACTGCGACCTTGGCGCTGCAGATGTACTGGGGGCCTGCGGGGGGCTCTTTTGGTTGGTTCATGTGCCTGACCAGCCCACGGATCAGTGGTGGGGTATGGTGCGTGCGTTGATATTGCGGTGTCCAAACCACGTCTATGGTGTTTTGTCCCCCCGCTATGATGGGCAAGATGACGCGCGATTTTCGCGTGTGGCGGATGTGGCGCAGCGGTTGGGCTGCCCTTTGATCGCCAGCGCTGCGCCCATGATGCATCACGGAAAACGGCGCAGATTGGCAGATGTGTTAACGGCCATTCGGCTGGGGGTGCCTGTGGCCCAATTGGGGCGCGCTGCACTGGCCAATGGGGAACAGCGGTTGCGGGGGCCCGATGAAATGCAGGCCATATTTCGCGCCTATCCCCAGGCCATTCGCGCGGCCCGCGATATTTTGCAGCATTTGGAATTTTCATTGGATCAGCTGCGCTATGAATATCCGTCCGAAATCGCCCAAGGCGAAAGCCCAGCAGATCGGCTGCGGCGGTTGGCCTATGATGGTTTGGCGTGGCGCTATCCGACGGGTGCGCCAGATCGGGTGCGGGGTATGTTGGACCATGAACTGACCTTGATCGCAAAACTGGGGTATGATCCCTATTTTCTGACCGTGCGTGATATTGTGGCCTTTGCCCGGGATCGTGGCATCCTGTGTCAGGGGCGGGGATCGGCAGCCAATTCGGTGGTGTGTTATTGTCTGGGGGTCACATCGGTCAGCCCCGAAATTGGCACGATGGTGTTTGAACGCTTTGTGTCTGAGGCGCGCGATGAACCCCCCGATATTGACGTTGATTTCGAACATGAACGCCGCGAAGAGGTGATCCAGCATATTTACGAAAAATACGGCCGTCACCGTGCGGGGCTGTGTGCCACAGTGATCCATTATCGTGGCAAACGCGCCATTCGCGAAGTGGGCATCGCCATGGGATTATCGCCCGATACGGTCAGTGCATTGTCATCGCAGTTGTGGGGGTTTTTCAGTGCCAAGGGGATTGAACCGCATCGGTTGCGCGAAATTGGGTTAAACCCCGATGATCCCCATCTGCGCCTGACGATCCAGCTGGTCTATGATATCATCGGTTTTCCCCGACATCTTAGCCAGCATGTGGGCGGTTTTATCATCACCCAAGGGCGTCTGGACGAATTGGTTCCCATTGAAAACGCCACGATGGAGGATCGCACCGTCATTTGTTGGGACAAAGATGACATCGACGCGCTGGGCATCCTAAAGGTGGATGTTTTGTCGCTGGGGATGTTGTCGTGCCTGCGCCGATCCTTTGATTTGATGCGCCAACATGTGGGCCAGGATTTCGACCTTGCAACCCTACCGCCCGAGGATCCGCGCGTTTACGATATGTTGTGCCGTGCCGACAGCATCGGCGTGTTCCAAGTCGAAAGCCGCGCGCAGATGAATTTTCTGCCGCGCATGAAACCACGTTGTTTTTATGATCTGGTGATCGAGGTGGCCATTATCCGTCCCGGTCCCATTCAGGGCGATATGGTCCATCCCTATATCCGTCGCCGAAACGGAGAGGAGCCCGTGACATTCCCCTCAGATGCCTTGGGGCAGGTGTTGGGCAAAACGCTGGGCGTGCCATTGTTTCAGGAACAAGCCATGCAGATCGCCATCATTGGCGCGGGGTTTTCCCCAGACGAAGCGGACCGTTTGCGCCGGTCGCTGGCCACGTTCAAAAAACATGGCAATGTCAGTGAATTTCAGGAACGGTTTATTCGCGGTATGCTGGCCAATGGTTATGATCGCGATTTTGCCGAACGCTGTTTTTCCCAGATCGAGGGATTCGGATCCTATGGCTTTCCCGAAAGCCATGCGGCCAGCTTTGCACTGTTGGTCTATGCCAGTGCGTGGATAAAATGTCATTATCCTGCGATTTTTGCCTGTGCTTTGTTAAATTCCCAGCCGATGGGGTTTTATGCCCCTGCCCAGATCGTGCGCGATGCCCGCGAACATGGGGTTGTGGTGCGTCCTGTCTGTATCAATGCCAGTTATTGGGACAATACGCTGGAACCGGATGGGCGCGGGGGCTTGGCCCTGCGGTTGGGATTTCGCCAGATCAAGGGCCTGCGCGAAGAGGACGCGCAATGGATCACCGCTGCACGCGGCAATGGGTATCAATCCGTCCAAGATGTGTGGCGGCGTGCGGGTTTGGCACCCGCTGCCTTGGTGGATTTGGTCAATGCAGATGCCTTTGCCAATCTTGGAATTCACCGACGACAGGCATTGTGGGATACCCATGCCATTCCGAAATCCGATGCATTGCCCCTGTTCGCCCATGACCTAGAAGGCGAGGTGATCCGCGAAACCCTGCCCAATTTGCCACAGGCCACATTGGGGGAAAATGTTGTCAATGATTACACATCCCTACGCCTTAGCCTGCGGGCGCATCCAGTGGCATTGCTGCGCCATATCCTGACCCCGTCACTGGGGCAAAGCCATACATAAAATAAGTTGGAAAGCATGATCACGTGCATCAACAGAGTTGCACAAAGGTTTGCGTAACCGAGACAGGCTCTCTGTGAAAGCTGTCAGAAAACAGAAATCTATTCCGGCTAGCCGATATGCGTCAGTGCCCTTGTCACATCGCTGTTTGGGTCGCACAGCGCGTCGATCACATCGAAATGATGCCGATGATCGGCAATCATCACCTGCGCGCCCCATTGGGGACCAAAGGCGCGGGCCTGTTCCAAAAATACGGGCCGTTCGTCTCCACCCACCAAAACGGACACGGGCACAGACGGCGCAGGGTGCAACAGCGGGCTTTCCAATGCGGCCGCATCGGGGGTTAGGGCAAAATCATCATTCATTTTCGTGTGGATCAATTCGCGCAAATCCCCAACGGGCGAAATGGGGGCGATATGGGCAATACGCGCGGTAATATCGGCGGGCAGGACCTGCCCCATGCGCGCCACCAAATGCCCACCTGCGGAATGGCCTGTCAACGAAAGTGGTCCGGAAAACCGTGCGGCAATCTGTTGAGTCAGCTGGGAAATTTGTTGGGTGATCTGGGCGATTGATACAGTGGGACACAGGTCATAGGATGGCATCACCACCCGCCAGCCACGATCCAACGCGCCTTGGGCCAGATGCGACCAGAAGGATTTGTCAAAGCGCAGCCAATATCCGCCATGCACGAAAATCATCGTGCCGCCGGCGGGTTGTTCGGGTTCAAACAGGTCATAGCATTGCCTGTCTGACCCGCCATCTGACCCGCCATAGGGCACATCCAATTCCGCAGCCCCCCGCGCCAGCGCGGCATCGCGGAATTCAGCGGCGGATTGGGTCCATCTGGTTATAAACGCATCCGCATTCTGGATATAGGAAGCATTGGCGTATCGGTCATCAAAATCAATTGTCATGGCATTCCCCATTTCAGGACTGGACAAACCTGTTCTAAATTGCTTTGCCTATGCGCAACATATCTATCGGAGGTTAAAATGACAACAGATGTAACCAACCTGAAATCACTGCTAAAAGACCCAAGTTTGCTGGTCACCCAAGGGTATCTGGCGGGTGTTTGGACCGACGGAGAGAACGGCGATACGTTTGATGTCATTAACCCCGCGCGTGGTGACGTGATCGCACAGGTGGCCAATTTTTCCCGCACCCAAACGGCTCAAGCCATCGCCCAAGCACAAATCGCTCAGAAAGAATGGGCCGCCCGCACCGCCAAAGAACGCAGTGTGATCCTGCGCCGTTGGTTTGATCTGATGGTGGCAAATACGGACGATTTAGCAACGATCCTGACCGCCGAACAGGGCAAACCATTGGCCGAGGCCAAGGGCGAAATCGCCTATGGCGCGTCG
>CBFHVU010000169.1:0-4076 GCA_965659465.1 uncultured Paracoccaceae bacterium
CAGGGGGCCAGGTCATCGAAACGGGGACCCGCGCGGCGAAATCGGCGGCCGGATACGACCTGACATCGCTGTTTGTTGGCGCCGAGGGGACATTGGGATTGATCACACAACTGACCCTGAAACTGCACCCTCGCCCCACTGCGATTTGTGCAGGGCGTGTCGGCTTTGATCACTTTGACGCGGCGGTGCAGACGGTCATCGAAACAATCCAAAGCGGCCTGCCAGCCGCGCGGATCGAATTTGTCGATACCGCCACTGTGGATGCCGTCAACGCCTATGGCGATTTATCCATGCCACGCCTGCCCCATTTATTGTTTGAATTCCACGGCGACACCCACAGCGTCACAAAATATGCCCAAGATTTCCAAGCCCTGTGCCACGAAAATGGCGGGCAGGATTGCACATTTTCCAATCGGACCGAGGATCGAACCGCATTATGGGCGATGCGGCATGATGCCTATTATGCGATCCGCGCGCTGCACGCGGGCGCGCGCGCCATTGTGACCGACATCTGTGTGCCCCTGTCGAAATTGGCCCAAGCTGTGTCCGAGACGCAGCACGACATAGAACAAAGCGGCCTGCAGGGACCAATTTTGGGTCATATGGGCGACGGAAATTTCCATGCCATTTTGTTGGTGGACCCCAATCATCCAACGCATATGAACACCGCGCGCGCCCTGTCGGACCGGATGGCTGAACGGGCGCTGGCACTGGGGGGAACCTGCACGGGCGAACATGGTGTGGGTTTGGGCAAACGCAAATTCATGGCCGCAGAACATGGGGCTGCGTGGTCCGTTATGGGCGCAATCAAATCTGCCATTGATCCCAAAGGCCTTTTTAACCCTGACAAACTGGTCCCCGAGCTATAGGGTTTTGCGCCCATCGATCAGCTGCTGCGCTGCGGCGCGGGCGGCATCTGTGATGCTGTCGCCAGAAATCATGCGGGCAATTTCGTCGATGCGTTGGCCTGCATCCAACACAATCACGCGCGACAAGGTTTCGGTGTCTGATTGAACCTTGGCCACTTGGAAATGACGATCACCTAGGGCTGCCACTTGTGGCGAATGGGTGACAACCAGCACCTGCCCGCCCTTGGCCAAGCCCGATAATCTGCGCCCCACGGCATCGGCGGTGGCCCCGCCCACGCCACGGTCGATTTCATCGAAAATCATGGTCGTCGAACTCTCAGGCCCGCTTAGGCACACCTTAAGCGCCAATAAAAACCGGCTAAGTTCACCGCCTGATGCAATTTTTGCCAAGGGGCCAGAGGGCGCACCGGGGTTGGTGGCCACCATAAAATCAACCTGATCAACGCCATCTGCACCCGCAGGGGCCGGCGACAAAACAGTGCTGAACACAGCGCGTTCCATTTTCAGCGGTGCCAATTCGCGGGCCATCGCCGCATCCAATTTGGCAGCCGCCGATTTCCGCGCCGCAGTGAGTGCAGCGGCCGCTTGGTCGTAATCTGCCTGCGCCTGTTTTACGGCCAGCTGCAAATCATCGATCTGACCGACGCCCGCATCCAACGCCTGCAAGCGATTGTTTAATGTGATCGACAATTCCGCCAAATCATCCGCTTGGATGTGATGTTTGCGGGCCAAGGCACGCAGCGCAAATAACCGTTCCTCGGTCAATTCCAAATCGCGGGGGTCAAAATCCATGGAATCTAGACAGCGATCTATGCCATCTGCAGCCTCTTGCAATTCAATCATTGCGCGGCCCAACGCAGCAATCGGGGCATCCAAAGCCCCATCCGCGGCCGTGCTGGCATCATCCAGCCAACGCTGGGCGTCGGCCAACATTCCCTCGGCTGCGTCACGCGACAGGGCTTGGGCCGCACGCATGATATCGTCGCGCACGCGTTCTGCCCCCTGCATTTTGCGGCGCTTGGTGTCTAACTCGGCCTCTTCTCCGGTCATGGGGGCAAGGCTGTTTAATTCCTCAACCGAATAACGCAAAAATTCCTCTTCTGCCTTTAGCGCATCATGCGCTGCCGTGGCAGATTGCAAATCGCGGCGCGTCTGCGCCAGCGCTTTCCATGCCTGCGCCACGGCCGTCTGCGTCGCCCCATACTGACCAAATGTATCCAACAAAACACGATGTCCCTTGGGGTCCAACAGTCCACGATCATCATGCTGGCCGTGCAACTCGATCAAGGTATCCGACACCGCCCGCAATGCATCGCCCGATACACGCCGATCATTGATCCACGCGGTTTTGCGCCCATCGCGCGAATTGACCCGCCGCAGGATCAGTTCATCTGATGGCGATAGGCCGATATCCGTCAAAATTGCCTGTGCCGGATGATCGGGGGCCAGATCGAACCATGCCGTAACCTCGCCGGTGTCATGACCTTGGCGCACCAAATCGGCGCGGCCCCGCCAGCCCAAAACAAACCCAAGGCTGTCTAGCAAAATTGATTTACCGGCACCTGTTTCGCCCGTCAGAACATTCAAACCGGGGGCAAAGGCCACATCCAGCTGATCAATGATCAACATATTGCGAATTTCTAAATCACGCAGCATGATTTTGCCCTATGCTCTATAGCCACTGGCCCTGTAAAACCTGACGGTAAATTTTTGACAACCAGTTCTGTCCCTTGGCATTTGGTTGCAATCCCTGTTTTGTCAACAGGGTATAGGCATTTTCGTACCATGGGGTGGATTGGAAATTATGCCCCAAAATCGCACCAGCGGATTGCGCCTCATCGGTTAGGCCCAGAGATAGATAGGATTCGACCAGCCGATACAGCGCCTCGGCCGTGTGGGATGTGGTTTGGAAATCCTCAACAACTGTGCGGAACCGATTGGCTGCTGCGGCAAAGTTAGACCGTTTGAGATAGTACCGGCCCACTTCCATTTCTTTGCCCGCCAAATGATCAAAAGCCAGATCAAATTTCAAACCGGCTGCACGGGCGTATTCACTGTCAGGATATTGTTCAATGACCACGCGAAACGCACGCAATGCATTGATTGTCAGGTCTTGGTCGCGGCCCACATCTTCGATCTGATCATAATAGCTGAGTGCAATCAGATATTGCGCCCAGGCGGCATCCTGATCGGCAGGATAGAAATTGATGTATCGTTGTGCGGCGGCGCGCGCTTCGTCATAGGCCTTGGCTTCGTGGTTGGCAAAGGCCTGCATAATCAAACCCCGCTTGGCCCATTCGGAATAGGGATAAAGCCGTTCAATTTCAGCAAAGAAAAACGCTGCATCTTTGAACTTGGCGCGGTCCAATTCGAATTCACCACGTTCAAAGATTTCATTCGCGGGGTATTTTTCAACCTCGACAAATTCGGCGGATTTGGATCCGCTGCATCCAGCCTGAAATGCCAGTGCGGCCGCCCCAATCATCGCGATTGCCCGAAATTTGCCCCACACCATTCGATATCACCTTGTCGTTTGTTTTCGCTATAATGAACCGCTTTCAACGCGGGGTCTAGCATAGAAAGGAAAACGATAACAGGGGTCTACGTATTTTCGCCGATTTTTCACACTGGCATGTGTTAGGCGACGTTGCAAACTTCGTCCAGACAGGCACCTGCACCGGGTAAACACGCCGCCGTGTCAGAATCGCAGGTAATGATTTCAAAGGCATCCGGCGTTGCAAACAACACGCGCAGCAATGAATTCGTGATGGCATGCCCTGCCCGATGGCCAACATATCGGCCCAGAATTGGCGCACCAGCCAATGAAATATCGCCCAAGGCATCCAACATTTTGTGACGGACCGCTTCGTCAGTGTGGCGCAATCCGCCAGGGCTGAGGATTTGAGCGCCCTCAACCACTACGGCATTTTCCAATGTACCGCCCAATGCCAACCCTTGATCACGCATTTTCTTCACATCGCTGTTGCGGCAAAATGTGCGGCTGTCGCACAATTCACGGACAAAGGACCCGTTTGACAGGTTCATGGCCTTGGATTGAACCCCAATCGCGGCATCGGAAAAATCGATGTGAAATGACATTTCTGGCAGGTCAGAGGGTTCAAACTGCGCCCAGCCATGTTCCGTTTCAAATCGCACCGGTTTCAAAATTTTGATCGCTTGGACAGGTCTGTCCAGCGCCACAACCCC
>CBFHVU010000170.1:0-3977 GCA_965659465.1 uncultured Paracoccaceae bacterium
TGGCTGCCTTGGCCATGGTTATTTATTACGGGCTGGGCTGGATCAATGATTACCTGCCCAAAGCGGGCGGTATCGTGCGCCCTGCATTGATTTCGGCGGCCTATCTGGTTTTAATCCGCATTGCCGCACAGTCGGATGATTTGCCAAATGATTTCTTGGTTGATGAAAAAACACCGCTGCCCCGGCCCAAGGATGTGGCCATCACGGGTCTTTATTTTCTGTTGCCCATCGTTGTGTTGATTTGGAACATTTTGGTGGAACGTTTGTCGCCATCGCTGTCGGCCTATTGGGCGACGGTGACGATGATATTCATCGTTGTCACACAACACAGTCTGAAACGTGCCCTGCGGGGGCAGGGCCAGATGATGGCGGGTCTGAAACAGGGTGCGCGCGACTTTTTTGACGGGATGATCGCGGGCGCCCAAAACATGATCGGCATTGGCGTGGCAACGGGGGCGGCCGGTATCATCATCGGTACCGTATCGCTGACCGGTGCCCATCAGGTGATCGGCGAATTTGTCGAATTTCTGTCCGGCGGCAACCTGATGCTAATGCTGTTTTTGGTTGCAGTGATGAGCCTGATTTTGGGCATGGGCCTGCCCACAACAGCGAATTACATTGTTGTGTCATCCCTGATGGCACCCGTCATTGTATCGGTGGGCGCGCAATCGGGGCTGATCGTGCCCTTGGTTGCGGTACATTTATTCGTGTTTTATTTTGGCATTTTGGCCGATGATACGCCCCCCGTAGGATTGGCCGCCTTTGCCGCGGCCGCCATATCCCAAGGCGACCCGATTAAAACCGGTATTCAGGGCTTTACCTATGATATCCGCACCGCGTTGCTGCCGTTTTTGTTCATTTTCAACACGGAATTGTTGTTGATTGATGTGTCTTTTGGCAAGGCGATGTTCGTGTTCATCGTGGCCACTATCGCCATGATGCTGTTTGCCGCCGCAACGCAAGGATATTTCCTAGCCAAAAGCAAACTGTGGGAAACGCTGGCCCTGTTGCTGATTGCGCTGACGCTGTTTCGTCCCGGATTTTGGCTGGATCAGATTTCCCCACCCACCCAAGATTTCGCTGGTGTGCAGGTTTTACAGGCCTTGAATGAATTTCCCGATGTTATAACCGCCTATGCGCAGGTGACGGGGCCTGATTTTGACAACCCCGATCAAATGGCATCGCTGACCGTTTTGTTGGATTTGCCCGTCGGTGGTGACGTCGAAACGCGGTTGGATGGGGCTGGGTTGACGATTGACGATCCTGATATGGTCAGCATTCTGGAACCCTTTGTCGGAACGCCGTTTTTTGAACAATTCCAACAATTTGATTTCTATGGCGATCAGCCAGTTGTGATCGAACGGATCAGCGTGCCAGTGGATCGCATGCCCAAAGAAATCTTTTACCTTCCTGCTTTGATGCTGTTGTTGCTTGTTGTGGCATCACAGCGGCGGCGCCAAACCAAACCTGCTTTCTGATGGATTGAAAACACATGACCAGCCATATTTTCCCCCGCCACACCAAGGCAAATTTGCCAATCGCATCACATGGGCAGGGCTGTTACCTGTTTGATACGGATGGGAATAAATATCTGGATGCGTCTGGCGGTGCGGCTGTATCATGTTTGGGTCATGCGCATCCGACTGTGATTGCTGCCCTGCATGCGCAATTGGACAGCCTGACCTATGCGCATACATCGTTTTTTACGTCTGAACCTGCGGAACGGCTGGCGCGGCGGTTGGTGGATCAGGCGCCCGCAGGATTGGATCGGGTTTATTTGGTATCTGGCGGGTCAGAGGCGGTCGAAGCAGCCTTAAAACTGGCGCGCCAATATTTCACCGAAATCGGCCAACCCCAGCGCCGCAAAATCATTGCCCGCAGGCAAAGTTACCATGGCAACACCTTGGGTGCCTTGGCCGCTGGGGGAAACCAGTGGCGGCGTGCGCAGTTTGATCCATTGTTGATTGACACCCACCATATTGCACCCTGTTATGCCTATCGCGGTCAGCATGCGGATGAAACCGAATGGGATTACGGCCAGCGCATGGCCAATGAATTGGAACAAAAAATCATCGAATTGGGTGCCGAAAACGTCATGGCGTTTATTGCCGAACCCGTGGTGGGCGCAACCGCCGGTGCCGTGCCGCCGGTTGATGGGTATTTCAAACGCATTCGTGACATTTGCGACCAATACGGTGTGCTACTGATTTTGGACGAGGTGATGTGTGGCATGGGGCGCACCGGTACCCTATATGCCTGTGACCAAGACGGCATTGCAGCCGATATTTTATGTATCGCCAAAGGGCTGGGCGCAGGGTATCAGCCGATTGGCGCCGCCCTATGTTCGGCCAAAATTTATGGTGCAATCGAACAGGGGTCGGGTTTTTTCCAGCATGGCCACACCTATCTGGGCCATCCCATGGCGGCGGCTGCGGCCAACGCGGTGCTGGACGTGTTTTTTGACCAAGGGGTGTTGGATCAGGTCACACCACTGGGCCAAGATTTGCAATCGCGGTTGGAACAGGCCTTTGGTCAGCACCCGCATGTCGGCGATATCAGGGGTCGCGGCCTGTTTCGTGGTATCGAATTTGTGTCGGATCGCGACACCAAAACACCCTTTGATCCTGCACTAGGACTGGCGGGCAAATTGAAAAAAACGGCGCAGGCCAATGGGCTGCTATGCTATCCAATGGCGGGTACGATTGATGGTCGCATGGGGGATCACATTCTGCTGGCCCCCCCGTTTATTATGCAAAATGACGATATGGATGATTTGCTGGCCAAACTAGTTAAAACCGTGGATGACGTTCTGCCATGATGCCCTTGCCGAAAATTATGGTGGCCCCCAATGGTGCCTATAAAACCAAGGCCGATCACCCCAATATTCCAGTGACACTCGCAGAAACGGTTGCCGCCGTTGTGCAGGCACATGCGGCCGGTGCAACAGGGGCGCATGTGCATATACGAAATGATGATCAATCCCATCTGTTGGATGCCGTACAATATCGCATGTTGATCGATGACATTACGGCACGCTGTCCTGATTTTTACGTGCAAATCACGACCGAGGCCGCCGGCAAATACACATCGCAATTTCAGCGCGATTTGATTTTGGATGTGGCGCATCCCTATGTATCCGCCGCGATTGTGGAATTGCTGCGCGATTGCAGTCGCGATGATTTGGCCACATTTTATGCAAAATGCACCGCGCAAGGTATCGTCATTCAGCATATATTTTACAGCCCCGGTGATATGCACCTGTTTTACGATTTGGTGCGCGGTGGCGTTATTCCTGCGCAGCAAAACGCATTTTTGTTTGTGTTGGGGCGTTACACGACAGGTCAAAAATCAGACCCGCAGGATTTGGATCCATTTTTGGAATGCTTGGATGCAGATGTCGTCGCGAATGCAGATTGGGCCGTTTGCGCCTTTGGTGCGCGCGAAACGGCCTGTTTGGTCTATGCAATTGAACATGGGGGCAAGGCACGGATTGGATTCGAAAATAACCTGATGATGGAAAATGGCAAAATCGCGCAGTCCAATACTGACCGCGTGTATGAGCTTTGCGACCGATTAAATGCTTTGGCGTAATTGATTTTACGCCTCTGCTGTGGTGCAGAAGATACTTTGCCTTGCCGGTCTTGCACTGCATCCAGTATTTGCGTAGTAAGTGCGCACAAACATAATCACCGATGTTGATTCTTGGCGGGTTGGCGGAGTGGTGACGCAGCGGATTGCAAATCCGTGTACACCGGTTCGATTCCGGTACCCGCCTCCACAATATATTGTGTATCTCCCCCTAAAAAACGCTACTTAACACAACATATAGCTCTCAATTTTTTGTACACAATTCGTACACAAAATTTCGGTGTAGATTTGATGATTCCAATGCTAATGTTTGAGGGCATGAGTTAGAGGATTTTGGCAGATGAGTTACGGTGTGAATTCCATACAAATTCACAAAAAACTTAGACTAG
>CBFHVU010000171.1:0-3911 GCA_965659465.1 uncultured Paracoccaceae bacterium
GCGGTCAGTGATGTATCTGCAAAGGCCGATATATCCGATCGCTGGTCTTGGGCCAAGATCAGCCGCGGCGTTGATGGTTCAAGGCCAGCATTTTCAACGTCATCCAACACGAGACGCCTTAGCGCCTGAAGTGTAGTATCTGGTGTTTCAGTGTTCGACACGGTTCATTCCCCCACCCCCGCCAAGTCGGACATTTTCGACTATTTGTTCAACGCCTTTAACACGCGGTCCAAGGCTTGGCCTTGTTTGCTGTGTTCGCCTGGCGCGTCCTTGACCAGATTATAGTATTCGGTCGGATCATATTTTTGAACGGGCAAATTCATCACATCCACGGTCAGCTGCCCCATAGCTGCCATTAAACGATAGGCAGCAACCTGTTCATCCGCGATCGCCGAGATCAGCTGGGCCCTGGCGTCCAACAACTCTTGTTCGGCATTTAAGACGTCCAAGGTCGTGCGCGCGCCCAACGTGGCCTCTTCTCGAACGCCATCAAAGGCGACCTGTGCTGCACGAATTTGCTGCTGTGTCGCTTCACGACTTGATTGCGCGATCTCTAACAACGCATAGGACGCTGCTGTCGATTGTTCAATCGCGTGTCGGGTCACATGCAATTGTGCACGACGCGCTGCCAAATTCGCTTTGGCTTGGCGGATCGCCGACGGAATTTGGCCACCAGTGGCAATGGGACCACGCGCCGTTACACCAAACTGCCCATTACGTGATATAACATTTGAACTGGTATTATCTGTCCACCCATAGGTGCCACTTAGGGAAATCGTTGGACCCTTGGCCGCTTCGGCCCGCGCGACGTTCAATTCTGCAACTTTCACTTCGTGCTGCAATTGGATCATGTCTGGATTATTTCGCAGCGCTACCGCTTGTGCGTTCGCCAAAGATTTCGGACGGTTCGGCAATGCCGACGGACGATCCAGCACCCCGGGGTTTGACCCTATCGCTTGTCTATACGACGCGCGCGCTTGATCCAATGCACCCTCTGCGGAGGCCAGTTGCGCGCGTGATGCCGCCAGTCGCGCCTCGGCAAGGGCGACGTCTGTCTTGGTCACTTCACCCACGTCGAACCGATCTTGTGAGGCCCGCAATTCTTGTTCAATGACACGCAAGTTATTTTTGCGCAAAGCAACAATTTCGGTCTGTTTCCGAACGTCCATGTAGGCCTGAACCGCAGACAAAAGCACCTGCTGTTCGACGGCGATCAATGTTTGGCGGGTTGCCAAAACTGTTTCTTTGGCAACATCGATCGCCATTTTGCTAGCACCACCATCATAGAGCAATAACTCGGCAGACAGTCCAATCGACAAATTCGTCGACGCACTGCGTGTGATAGTATTGTCAGCGGCTGTGTTCATTCCAATTTGTCGATTTGCACTAGCTGACCAGCCGACAATCGGCCGCAATGCTGACAGTGCCTGCGCCACACCTTCGTCGGCGGCACGCAAAACAGCACGGTTTTGATCAAGCAATCCGGAATGATTATAGGCAGAGGTCAAAGCACCACGTAAATTTTCAGCAGCGGCCGGCGCGGCAAATGCTGCCCCGACCATCATAACAACGGCAAAGACGTTTCGCTTAATTGATTTAGACATTCTAACCCCAACCCTGTACCTAATTGATCATCGTAAATTATAGTGCAAATGTGTGTTGTTTCTGGAACCCTGGCAAAACGGGCGCACCAGCATCAAAAACGTTTCGCCAGTCAACTTTTCCATCTAGTTTATACCCCATCATCACACGACCGAACGCGCCGTCTGCAAACAATGCAATGATCCGACCGCCATTTTTAAGTTGGTCAATGATTGTCTGTGGGATTTGATCAACCGCACCTTCGATAACAATGACATCATATGGTCCATGCTCTGGCGCCCCTGCATCCAAAGCGCCATTTTGGCAAATCACATTGTCTGCACCAAACTCTGCCAGTGCTTCTTGTGACTCTTGGCAACGCTCGCTGCTATCTTCTAGGGCGACGACCGCTTCGGCTAAACGCGCAAGAACTACCGCAGAATACCCAAAACCGGATCCGATATCCAAAACCAATTCATTTTGTTGAACATCCAAGGCATCCAACATCTTGGCGAATGTGCGCGGCTCTAGGATTACGCGGCCCCTGTCTAGGGGCATGTTTTCACCCACATATGCCGCCTCGCGCAGATCGCGTGGAACAAAATTTTCGCGCGGCACCGACAGCATGGCATCGATGATCGGGAATTTGGTGACGTCTGATGGACGAATTTGTGTGTCTACCATCATTGTGCGGCGAGTCGCATAATCAGTCATGTGCAAAATTCTCTTTATTCTTGGCTAATCCTGTCTTGCCACATTCCGCAACTGTGGGCAATCCACAACTGGGCGAAATCCGCATAAACCATGGAAACCAAACATCGCACAAACTGTGCGCTTTTGCACAGTATCTGTTTGTTTTCGCGAGTTGAATGATAAATTTCCAAAGAGATATAGCAAACGTAGATATCCAAAGAAAGGTCTCATATGACACTGAATGTATTGCGAATTGAATCGTCCATTAAACCCCAAGGCGCGGTTAGCACAAAATTGATGGATGAAATCATCGAAAAACTGGGGGACACAACAGTGACCACGCGCAACGTGTCCACCACACCTGCGATTGATGCCAATTGGCTGGGCGCCGTCTTTGCCCCCGCTCAAGCACGCGACGAGGCGCAAAAAGAAATCGCTGCCTACTCGGACAGCCTGATTGACGAAATCCAAGCGAGTGACATTTTGGTGATTGGCGTTCCTGTCTATAACTTTAACATCCCTGCACGGCTGAAAAATTGGATTGATCAAATTGCCCGCGCAGGCGTGACGTTCCAGTATACCGAAACTGGGCCACAAGGCCTGATCAAAGGGAAACGTGCCATTTTAGCGTTTTCATCTGATGGCACAGCAGCAGGGTCGGACATCGATTTCGCGGAACGCTATATGCGGCACATTCTTGGGTTCATTGGGATCACGGACGTGACCTCTGTCACCGCCCAACAAATCGCATTCGGCGCAGACGCCGCATGGGACGCAGCCCGCAAACAAATCGCGGAATTGGCGGCGTAACAGACAATCATTACGATAAATGGCGAAATGGGCCTAGTCCGTCCGTTTTGCATACAAACCCAAAGTTCTGCGCATGTCGAACTATCACGTTTTTTGTTTAAAGTTGCAACAAGCACAGCATGCTAAACTCACACAAAGCACTTGATCCTAGGGAAAAATGGTGTCCCCACACGGGGTTCTGTTCCCTACAAAGGCATCATATCTAAGCTAACACTCTGTTTTCATTACAACCACGTTTACTAAGTTCAAGTCAATACGGCACTAAATGGTCAGTAATATGGTCAGTACTGGATTTAGGTTAGTTATAACACTCCTATGTCTTTTGCTTATGTAAAGCTACAACTCTATCTAAGTCCTCACATTATCCTAGTCTATTCCATTACCAGTACCTATTTACTGTACCGCTACAGTAGTCGTGCTTATGTAGTCTGGTCTCTGGTGAGTTAGACGTTACCTATGTCCAAGAAGATTTAGATAAGCTCTGTCGTAGAATGTGCCCTGAGAGACTCTGTATGCCTCACTGAGTAACGTTATGTATGGCTATGTGATTGGGACTCTGGATCGTTTAATGCCACTGTATGACTCTTACAGTGACACTGAGGGTTAACCCCCCCCTGCATGGGCCATAGAGGGTATGTGGGATATACGTATATATGCTCTGGAACAGAGGGGGGGGGGTTAGGGAGGCGTAGAGTTGGTTTGTTATTATGGATCACTTTTTATTTATAGCAATTAATACTTTAAATAAACCTGAGATCGCGTAGTCTATAATAAGAAGTGAAAGCTGAATTTAATTTTAAGCAAATTGAGGTTTTCTGATGATCAAA
>CBFHVU010000172.1:0-3785 GCA_965659465.1 uncultured Paracoccaceae bacterium
TTCAAACGATATGGCGCGCCTACAAATGACCTGATCCAAGAGGCGGGTTTGGGACTGATGAAGGCAGCCGATAAATTTGACCCTGATCGTGGGGTACGGTTTTCCACCTACGCCGTATGGTGGATCAAAGCATCCATTCAGGATTATGTGATGCGCAATTGGTCGTTGGTGCGCACTGGGTCAACCAGTTCGCAAAAATCGCTATTTTTCAATATGCGCCGTGTTCAGGCCCATTTCGAACGCGAGGCAATGGCCGCCGGCGAAACGCTGGCCCGCGACAAATTGCACGAAATGATCGCAGAAGAAATCGGCGTACCCTTGGGCGATGTGCAAATGATGGATGGACGTCTGTCTGGGTCCGATTATTCGCTAAACGCAACACAATCCACGGACGAGGAGGGCCGCGAGTGGATCGAATTGATCGAAGACGAAGGCAGTCAGGTTGATTTAATCGTCGAGGAAAAGCATGACACCGATCAGCTGCGCGGTTGGTTAAAGGACGCACTGTTTGCCCTGAATGATCGTGAACGCATGATCGTGCGCGAACGTATGTTGGTCGATACCCCGCGCACATTGGAAAGTTTGGGTAAGGAATTGAACCTGTCCAAAGAGCGTATTCGCCAGCTAGAGGCCGCGGCCTATGGGAAAATGCGAAAATTTCTTGAAAAAAATTCGAATGAACTACATCACTTTTTGTGATGTTTAGGAAATCCTTCTTAACTCTCGTGTGCTTTATGTCCTGTGCCGTCAATGCGACAGCGCAGGACATTTTTTTGTTGGGCGAAATACACGATAACCCCGGCCATCATGCCATTCAGGCCCAGTGGATTGATCGCATCGCGCCCACTGCGATCGTGTTTGAAATGTTGACCCCCCAGCAGGCGCAGGCCGTGATGGACCTGCCAAACCGCAGCGCAGAAGATATTCGCGATGTGACGCAGTGGGATCAATCGGGTTGGCCAAGTTTTGAAATTTATGCGCCTGTGTTTGATGCCGTAGGCAATCGCCCAATTATTGGGGCAGGCGTGCCGCGTGATGATATGCGTGCAGTCATGGCGCACGGGGTTGTGGCATCGTTCGAGGCGCAGCAGGCGACGCGATTTGGCTTGGATCAGCCATTGGATGCTGATCAGCAGGCGCAGCGTGAACAGGAGCAATTGGCGGCACATTGCAATGCGATGCCACGGGAAATGTTGCCCATCATGGTTGATTTACAGCGGTACCGCGATGCGGTCTTGGCGCGGGCCGCCGTTTCTGCATTGGACCTGTATGGCGCCCCTGTGGCGGTGATTACGGGCAATGGGCATGCCCGTACAGATTGGGGCGTTCCCGTCTATATTGCCACGGCGCGGCCTGATCTGGATGGCTTTGCCCTTGGCCTGCACGAAGAGGGCACCGCAGACTTTGGTCAGTTTGATCAAACGCTTACGGCTGATCCCGTGACGCGGCCCGATCCTTGCGCGGCTTTTACATCGGGCGGGTGAAAACACGCTTGCACAGGGTGCGGCTATCCCCATAGTGTTAGGGGCAACTGAAAGGGGCGTTTCAATGCTAACTGGCAAAAGAATTCTGTTGATCATTACAGGCGGGATTGCGGCGTATAAATCGTTGGAATTGATCCGTCGTCTGCGCGATGCGGGTGCCGCAGTGACACCCGTTATGACACGCGCAGCGGCAGAATTTGTCACGCCCCTATCCGTGTCATCACTGGCGGGCGAAACGGTTCATCAGGATTTATTTGATCTAACGCAGGAATCTGAAATTGGGCATATCCAATTGTCGCGATCTGCCGATTTGGTCGTGGTGGCCCCTGCAACCGCCGATATCATGGCCAAACTGGCACAGGGTCAGGCCAATGATTTGGCAACCACGTTGCTATTGGCCACGGATACGCCTGTACTGATGGCGCCTGCGATGAATGTGCGCATGTGGGACCACCCCGCGACACAGCGCAATCTGCGTCAATTGCGTGATGATGGCGTTGCCTTTGTCGGGCCAAATTCCGGCGGTATGGCCTGCGGCGAATTTGGTGTGGGGCGCATGGCGGAACCAGCTGAAATTATGGCGGCCATTTGCGAACATTTTGGCCCCAAACCTTTGGCAGGGCGTCGGGTCTTGGTGACATCTGGGCCAACGCATGAACCAATTGATCCGGTGCGCTATATCGCAAACCGATCCTCGGGGGCGCAAGGCGCGGCGATTGCGGCAGCCCTGTGCGATTTGGGGGCTGATGTGATGTTTGTCACGGGGCCTGCGGATGCGCCAACACCACAGGGCGTTACCGAAGTTCCCGTTGAAACCGCGGCGCAAATGATGGCGGCGGTCATGGATCAGCTGCCTGTTGACGCTGCTGTTTTCGCGGCAGCGGTCGCAGATTGGCGTGTGGAAAATGCATCATCGCACAAGGTGAAAAAGGTGGCAGGCGCATTGCCCGCGCTGAGCCTGATAGAAAACCCTGATATTTTGGCGCATGTCGCACAATTGACGGACCAACGGCCCACGTTGGTGGTGGGCTTTGCTGCGGAAACCAATGATGTGATCGAAAACGCCACCGCCAAGCGCCACCGCAAGGGGTGCGATTGGATTGTTGCAAACGATGTATCACCCGAAACTGGCATTATGGGCGGGTCCGAAAATCAGGTGAATTTGATCACCGACAGCGGTGTGACCCCGTGGCCACGTCTGAGCAAAGTGGAAACAGGGCAAAAATTGGCACAGGCCATTGCGGATCATTTCCAGACCATGGGGGCGAAATGATACATTTGGAAATTCAATGGGCCGATGAGGCCGATCAAACCCTCGGCCTGCCCAGTTATGAAACATCCGGCTCTGCTGGGGCGGATTTGCGGGCAAATTTTGGCCCTGACCTGCGTGAACAGGGGGTCACGTTGGACCCGATGCAGCGCGCCTTGATCCCCACTGGGCTGCGCATGGCTGTCTCCCAAGGGTACGAAGTGCAAATTCGCCCCAGATCCGGTTTGGCCCTGAAACAGGGGGTTTCGATCCCCAATGCGCCTGGTACGATTGACAGCGATTATCGCGGCACCGTCGGCGTGATTTTGATCAATCTGGGTACAGAGCCTGTGCATATTGCGCATGGCGATCGCGTGGCGCAAATGGTTGTGGCCCCCGTTGTGCAGGCCCAATTTCAGACTGTCGCGTCCCTAAATGATACTGCCCGTGGGTCGGGCGGGTTTGGATCGACGGGGAAACAATAGTGTTTGCGATTTTGGCAGGGGCGATGATCTGGTGGCTAGTGGCGCGGCGCCTTGGTATTCCGGCGCGTGTTTTGTGGGTCATGGTGATCGTTGTTTATTTGGCGATTGTTGCGGCGCATTTTGTTTTGCCGCCCACATCTCCTTTGATCATGGCGCTGGGCGGTGATGTTCGGTTATGGGGCGTGATCGGGTTATTTGCCGTGCTCATCGCTGGCTATGGCCGTGGGTTGGCCTATCTGAAATCGCGGTCCAAATCTGGTGATCTGGTATCACAGCCCAAACAGGGCACATTTTCAGACACGGAATTAAACCGCTATGCCCGTCATATTGTTATGCGCGAAATTGGCGGCGCGGGACAAAAGAAAATCAAAAATGCCCGCGTTTTGGTGATTGGAGCCGGCGGGTTGGGCGCGCCTGTGTTGCAATATCTGGCCGCCGCGGGTGTTGGCACAATCGGCGTGATTGACGATGATGTGGTGGATAATTCCAACCTACAACGTCAGGTCATACACCAAGATGCAGCCATCGGTACGCCCAAGGTATTTTCCGCACAATCCATGATGCAGG
>CBFHVU010000173.1:0-3770 GCA_965659465.1 uncultured Paracoccaceae bacterium
ATGCACCGTTCAAGCCCAAGGCCGTTTCTATCATCTTGCCCCCCGTTCGCGGCCCGCCCCGCCCAATGCCGGTGGCCGCCCCAGTTGTTATGCGCGGGATAATGACGCACAAGCGCGCAGTTTCAAGGGGGGCAGGGGCGGTTGCGCGGCGCAAAAAGCGCAAGAGGCCGCGCCCACCCGCCCCCTAAACCCTAAATCGCCCGTCGTGCCGGTATCTTTTGCGGCGCAGCATGCTTGGCCGCCGGGCTGTGCCGCTTGGGGCAGGTTGGGTATGGGTGTTGGTGGTATGTGGCCTGATAAAAAATCTACCTATAATTGTAATTCTATTTTTATATCACGTAAAAGAGTTTTCAGGACCGCAGAAAAAGGCGAAATGCGCTGCCCGCACGCATGGCGATTTTTGCCAATTTCTTATGGGGATGGATTTTAAACGCTTGATAGAAATAGAGAAATTCAAAATAATATTAAACATAGACTTTTGATAATATTAATTACATACTAAAGATACAAAATGTCTGAAGGAGACATGAAATGCGCCAATATCGTAGTGAAATTTCAAATTATAAAATCGGGTTTGGTGTGTTTTTTTGTTGTGCCCTGCCAGCCTCGGTCGCTTTGGCAGAGGGAAGCAGCCTGTCCTTTACGATACAGTCTGATGCCTCTGCGCTGGCCAGCGATGCAAATTATGTTCAGTATTATCAGGGCCAATCCGATGCGGTCACAGCCACAGCTTTTGTAAATGCATGGGCTGCAGGCAGCTTTTATTTACGCGAAGGGGGCATTGCTGATAGCAAATCAGATCAATACAGCGCCCAATCGGAAAATATCGGCACCATCATTGATACGGCGCTTGGAACCACAACTGCGGCGTCAGGTGCCATAACGACCATCAATGTGGCTGGTTTGCGCAATACTGTTTTTGGAACACAGATTGGGGCCGGTGGCGAGACTGATATCGACAGCGTTGGAAATGACAATGCCGTTTCCGTTTATCAGGTTGGTGACAGCGCGCTGACGGTTCTGGACCAGCTGGGGGATTCCAACACATTTGTCGTTGGTCAGATCGGCCATATGGCTGCGGGCGTGAATGCGGTGCAAACAGGAAATAACAACGCGACCTTTGCGTTTCTCAACGCCAGCGTCAGTCGCGGCCAAGCGAATTTTACGCAAACCGGCAGCGAAAACATAGCGGCGGTCACAGCGATTGCAGAAAATGCCATGCTGGACACAGTGCAAATAGGCGACACCAACACCGCCATCGTTACGGTTATGGGCGACAACGTCACTGTTGATCTGTCGCAATCAGCAAACGGCGCCTATAGCCACCTGTATATCGACGGCGATGAAAACAGTGCCGACGTTACCCAAACCGCCACGGCAACGACAAATCTAAATATTTATGGCCTGAACAATGCAGTGATTATTGCCCAAAATGGCAGTGACGCAACCGCAAGCCTGTACATCAGTGGCAACAATAATGAAGGGTCATTGACGCAATCAGCAGATGCTGTGGGCGCACAGTTTGTGGCAAACGTTCTTGGCAATAACAACGTGTTTGCTGCATCACAAATAGCCGCCAGCGTGTATTTGAACCTGTCCGTCGACGGCAACAGCAACGATGTATCGGTCACGCAAAGCATTGCCACAGCCCGTGCGACAATAACAATTGATGGCAACAGAAATACCTACACACTCGCGCAACACACCTCTGCGAATATCGTAGAGAGCGAAGTGAACGGTAATAAAAAACTGGTGATAGAGCAGTTCTAACAAAAGCTTTCGGTGAAACGCCAATGGCAGCGCAGTGGCATTCATCACCAAGCAGGGTTGCCTGCTTGGTGATTGGCCCAAACAGTATTCTTGGTGAAGTTTTAGGGTAATTACTGCCAAGCGGCGCTTACGCCTGCCAATAAATCCGCGCAGCTTGGCGTTTACGGCAAAGATCGCGCAGTGCATTCGCTGGCCATACCAGGAAGCTTTGAGTGCAGGAAACAGGCAATATGTTTCGGAAAGCTATCTATATTTGTGCAATTTTTTGGTGCAGCTCTGTGCAGGGTGCCGAGCTTGCATACAGGTTTACACTGCCTTCATTTGGCGGGAGCGGCTTGAATACAAATTATTTTTTGAACTTGCTGGAACAACAAAAGCCAGAGTTTTCGCCAGTTCGTGAAAAAACCGATGTCGAACTGTTTGAAGAGCAATTGCGCCGGCGTTTGTTAAGCGCTGTGGCATCGAATATCGTTTCAGACATTTATGACACCGACGTCAATGCACAGGCCCAAGATGGCGAAGTCAGCGTGGGCGATCTGAACATCGTGTATGAAAGCCACACAGACACAAACCAGTTTTGTGTGGCGATCACGGATATTGCGCTGGGTTCTAGCAGCAATATTTGTGTGCCGTTGCAATGAAGATACGCCCGATTATTTCTGCCTTTTGCGCGATATTGGCGCTGCAAGGCTGCGCAATGCAGAATGTTTCATCCCAAAACCATGCCCGTTTGGGACAAGCGGCTGATGCGCCTGGGTTTGTTTCTACAGATGATTTGCCCCCGCGAAAAAAGCCGGTTCTATTAGCGGTTTATCCGATACCAGACCAGACAGGGGCGAATAAGGCTAATCCCGATTTTGCAGAAATATCCAAGGCAATGCCGCAGGGCCCAGAAGCCTTGTTGATGGAAATTCTAAAAGAGGTGGGCGGTGGTACATGGTTCACGTTGGTCGAGCGTTCTAATACCGGGTCTTTGCTGAACGAACGCCAAATTCGCGAGGCGCAAGAGGTGCAGCGCCGGCAGCGCGCACATATCAACGCAGAGCGTGGGCGCATTGCACAAGAAGCGGTGCAAATTGATCAAGAAGTATCACAGCTGCGGCAACAGGTTTTGCAGGAATACAGCAAGCTTGACGCAAATAATTTGCCCCCCGATGTTCCAACGCGCGAGCAAACCCTGTCTAACCTAGAGGCTTATGCGCAAAAGCGGCGCGCCGCGATCAAACCAGAAAAGCCGTTTTCGCAATTCGAGGGGGAAAAGACAGCGCCAGATCTGGCCACCGCGGAATATATTGTTTTGGGATCCATCGTGGCTTACGAGGCGGATTTATTTTCCAGCGGAACGGGGTTGCGCCTGTTCAATGTCGGCGGGTTAGGAGAGTTTCGCCGCGACAAAGTGACAATCAACCTTAGGATTGTCAGCGCCTCTAGCGGTATTGTGCTAAGCACGAAAACGATCACCCAAGACATTGTTTCCAAGCGGCAGCAGGGCAGCATTTTGTCTTATGTTTCTGTGAATAGCATCCTAGAATTTGAAAGCGGCTATGCGTTCAACGAGCCGAAAACATTCGCCCTAAATATCGCCTTTCGTCAGGCACTGTCGCATTTGATTTCTGATATGACCGCAGAGGGTTATTGGTAGCGTCGCCTTTGCCCGTTGAATTTATGTCAATTGCGACTGGGGCGTAGCCTTTTGGTTACAAAAGGCGCGTAAAGTTTGGGTGGTTTATGCTTTGTTTTGGGGGCTTATGCCTCTGGCGGCGTATCTGCTGTTGGCCAAGGCCGCTAAGCAGTGGCCATGACATATGGCTGCTATATCTTTGGCGTTTCAATGCGCTTTTTGGCTGCGTGCGGGGCGGTTATTGCCCCACAAACGGCCGGTGCCCTTGAACTTGGCGCTATTTACCAAATTATGCAGTCCGGTGCGGACGCGCCAGATAGCGGCCCTGTGCAGGTCGAAACCTTGGCAAAGATGCCCAGCATTTATCTGGCCGAGGATA
>CBFHVU010000174.1:0-3769 GCA_965659465.1 uncultured Paracoccaceae bacterium
GATGGACTTGCATATCGCTGCGCTTGAATCGCTGGGTGCGGAAATTGACCTGCGCGATGGGTCTTTGCATGCCAAGGTGGCAGGCGGCCGATTAAAGGGTGCGGTGCATGAAATGCGCTTTGCCTCGGTCGGGGCGACCGAAAACTTTGTGATGGCGGCAACCTTGGCCAAGGGAACGTCCGTGTTGAAAAACGCCGCGCGCGAACCTGAAATCGTGGATTTGGTCCGCTGCCTGCGCAAAATGGGGGCGCAGATTGATGGCGAGGGGACATCAGAAATCACCATACAAGGTGTTGATCGTTTGAATGGCGCAACCCATCCCGTGGTGGTGGACCGTATTGAATTGGGCACCTATATGTTGGCACCAGCGATAGCAGGCGGAGAAGTCGAGTGCCTTGGCGGTTCGATCGAATTGATACAGTCCTTTGTTGATAAATTGGACGCCGCCGGTGTTGATGTGACACAAATGGAAACGGGCATTCGAGTCAAACGCCGCGCGGATCATATCAATGCCGTGGATGTCCGCACCGAAGTTTTCCCAGGCTTTCCCACCGACTTACAAGCACAAATGATGGCGCTGATGTGTACGGCGCAGGGTGTCAGTAAGTTGGAAGAAACCATTTTTGAAAATCGCTTTATGCATGCGCCTGAATTGATGCGCATGGGCGCTGATATCGACGTAAATGGCGGTACCGCCACAGTGACCGGGGTCGGTCAATTAAAGGGTGCCCCTGTTATGGCCACTGATTTGCGTGCCTCTGTATCTTTGATTTTGGCAGGTCTGGCTGCCGAAGGGGAAACCAAGGTTAGCCGTGTTTATCACCTGGATCGCGGTTATGAAAAACTGGTCGAAAAACTGTCAGCCGTTGGCGCCCATGTTGAACGAGTTTCGGAATAATGATGGACGCGGAATTTTCTGATGGCGCAGAACGCCCTGTCAATCTGGGCGCATTTGACGCGGATGATCTGGCCGTGATTTCTGCGCTGGTACAGGACGCGGTATTGCCTGCCACAGAAATCAAATGGTTGCGCCGTGATCGTAAATTGGCGCTGTTGGTCAATCGTTTCCGTTGGGAAGATGTGGGCCAAGCCAAAACACAACGCCGCCCTGTTGAACGGGTGCAATCCTTGATTGTTATCAGTGATGTTACCGGCGTTTCATCGCAGGGCATTGATCCGCGTGATCCAGATTTGATCCTGTCGATTCTGTCGATTGAATTTGATGGTCCTGCGGATGGTGCGGGGCAGGTCATGATCACATTGGCAGGCGATGGGGCCGTACGCGCCAGTGTTGATGCGTTGGATGTCACGCTGCGCGATGTCACACGGCCCTATGTCGCACCCTCGGGCAACGTGCCGCAACACAAAGTGTGACCATAGACTTGTAGTAGGGCGGCATGAATTGTATGCCTGACCCATCAACGAAAGTGATATGACATGCCCGTATTTCTGAACGCCCAAGATCCCGATTTTGAAACGCAGTTCCAACAATTGCTGTCCGCCAAACGCGAAGACAGCCCTGAAGTGGATGATACGGTTGCTGGTATCATTGCAGATGTTCGTGCACGCGGCGATGCTGCGGTGTTGGAATTGACTGTCAAATTTGATCGCTTGGACATTACCGCAGATCAACTGCGGTTTGGCACGGATGAAATTGACACAGAAATTGCCAAAGTATCGGATACTGATTGCGCGGCATTGGAAATGGCAGCGGATCGCATCCGTGCCTATCACGAACGGCAAATGCCGACCGACGCCTATTGGACTGATGAAACTGGCGCGGAATTGGGCTGGCGTTGGACCCCTGTTTCTGCGGCTGGCCTGTATGTACCGGGGGGATTGGCCAGCTATCCGTCATCGGTGTTGATGAATGCCATTCCGGCCAAGGTCGCAGGGGTGCAGCGTCTGGCCATTACGGTGCCGACGCCTGATGGTATCTGCAACCCGCTGGTGCTGCTTGCTGCGAGATTGGCCGGCGTTGACGAAGTGTACCGCATCGGCGGCGCACAAGCGATTGCGGCGCTGGCCTATGGCACGCAAACCATCGCGCCAGTTGATAAAATAACAGGTCCTGGCAACGCATTTGTCGCGGCCGCCAAGCGGCGCGTGTTTGGTAAGGTGGGGATCGACATGATTGCGGGTCCATCGGAAATTTTGGTGATCGCGGATGGTAACAATGACCCCGATTGGATCGCGCTGGACCTGCTTAGTCAGGCAGAACATGACGAAAGCGCGCAGTCGATCCTGATTACTGATGATGCTGACTTTGGCAAACAAGTGGCGCAGGCAGTGGATAAACATTTGCAAACGCTGGACCGTCGCGACATCGCGGGGCCCAGTTGGCGCGATTATGGCGCGATTATCACTGTACCTGATTTGGATGTGGCCGCACAGCTGTCGGATCGTATTGCGCCAGAGCATTTGGAATTATGCGTGGCCGATCCTGTGGCTTATAGTCAACAAATCATCCATGCTGGTGCCATATTCTTGGGTGCTTGGACGCCAGAGGCGATTGGCGATTATGTAGGTGGGCCCAACCACGTTTTGCCAACGTCACGTTCTGCACGGTTTTCCAGTGGCCTGTCGGTGATGGATTTCGTCAAACGCACAACACTGGCCCGCATGACGCCCGATGCGCTGCGTGCGATTGGGCCCGCAGCAGAAACATTGGCCAAATCCGAGAGTTTGCAGGCCCATGGTTTATCCGTCACGACACGTTTGCAAAAATTAAATCGCTAAACTGCGAATTTGGCATGCAGGGTGCATTGTGTTCCTGCGTGGGTTGGGTTTAGCTGATATCCAGATTGGAAAATAACACATGAGCCGTATTGCACATATCGACCTTGATGATCGTAATCTGCCGCCGCCCACGCCTGAGATTGAACAAGAACGGCGCGTGGCGATTTTTGATCTGCTTGAGGATAACACATTTGACCTGCCCAAGCGCGATGATCGCATCGTGCCCGAAGGCCCGTTTAAGGTAGCCCTGTCCATTCGCGAAAAACGTCTGGTCTTTGATATTGCGACCGAAACGGGCGAACGTGCGGTCGAATTTCATTTGTCCCTGTCGCCGTTTCGCCAAGTCGTTAAAGATTACTGGGCCATTTGCGAAAGCTATTATGACGCGGTCAAAAACATGCCGCCCAGCCAAATCGAAACGATCGATATGGCCCGTCGTGGTATCCACAACGAAGGTGCGCGGGTGCTGGCAGAACGGTTAGAGGGCAAAGCCATCGTCGATAATGACACGGCGCGTCGGTTGTTCACACTGATCTGTGTTCTACATTTCGGGGGCTGAACGTGTTGCGGGACATGCCACAATCTGTCCTGTTTTGCTGTGACCATAATGCGGTCCGATCCCCCATGGCCGAGGGGATCATGAAGAAATTCTATGGCACCGACACATATGTGCAATCGGTCGGTGTTATGAATGATTTGGAAATTGACGGTTTTTCCATTGCTGTTTGTCAGGAAATTGGGGTTGAATTATCACGCCATAGGTCCCGCAGTTTCGATGAAATGGAACAATGGGGGGATGATTTGTCATCCTTCGATTTAATTGTGGCTTTGTCACCGGCAAGCCAACGCCGCGCATTGGAATTGACCCGTTATTTTCACCTAGATGTCGAATATTGGCCAATTATGGACCCAACTGGACTAGGCGAGACACGGGAAACTAAGTTATCTGCCTATCGACAAACCCGCGACCAAATCGCGTATCAGTTGATAACACGGTGGGGTAAACCGTTGGGGGAATGATATGAACGTG
>CBFHVU010000175.1:0-3695 GCA_965659465.1 uncultured Paracoccaceae bacterium
AGGGGAATGCCATGGATATCTTGGACTTAGATGCAGTCGATTTGGTCGCACTTATTGCCCAAGGCAAAGTGAGCGCGCTCGAGGTTATGCAGCAAACGCTATCGCGCGTGGCCGCCGTAAACGGCACACATACTGCGATTGTTTCAATGGCGGATCCTGACATCATATTGGGCGCAGCACGCGCCCAAGACGCACAGGCCGACAAATCGGGCGCGCTGTTCGGATTGCCACTGGCCGTCAAAGATCTGTCAAATGCCCAAGGATTTCCCACATCTATGGGATCGCCGGCTTTTCCAATGAAACCGGCCGACCGCGACGACCTGTTTGTGGCCCGCATGCGCGCGGCAGGGGCCAATATATTTGGCAAAACAAATACGCCTGAATTCGGCTTGGGCAGTCATACGTTCAACCCTGTCCATGGCACCACGGCCAACGCCTATGATACCACACGTTCTGCAGGCGGATCATCGGGCGGGGCTGCGGTGGCGCTGGCCACGCGGATGGTGGCGATTGCGGATGGGTCGGATATGATGGGGTCGCTGCGCAATCCGGCCGGGTGGAACAACGTCTATGGTATGCGTCCCACATGGGGACTGGTGCCCAGTGAACCCTTGGGCGATACATTTGGTCAACAGTTGGCGACCAATGGCCCAATGGCGCGCAGCCCGCGTGATTTGGCCCTGTTACTGGGTGTCCAAGCGGGGCCAGATCCGCGCCAGCCACACGGACGTCCCGCACAAGATTTCTTGACCGATATGCAAAGCCACAGCCTAAGCGGCGCGCGCATCGGGTATCTGGGATCATGGGGATTGCCCACCGAACCCGCGATTATGGAAATAACCCAAAACGCGGTGCAGAATTTGGAAAATTTGGGGGCACATGTTGATGTAGTAGACGCGCCCTTTGATATGGATGATTTGTGGTACGCTTGGACCACATTGCGCCACTGGGCCGTTTGTGCGGGGTTGTTTGCGCTGTATGATACCCCCAAAACACGCGATTTGTTAAAGCCCACTGCCGTGTGGGAAATTGAAAACGGTTTAAAATTATCCGTCATCGACATACATCGCGCATCTGTGATCCGCAGCCAATGGTACATGCGCGCAGCCCCATTGTTCGACACATATGATGCAGTGATACTGCCATCTGCACAGATTTGGCCCTTTGACAAAACTTTGGTTCATCCGACCGATATCAACGGCGTGGCGATGGATACCTATCACCGCTGGATGCAGGTTGTTATCCCAGCTGGTTTGATCGGTTTGCCGGTCGTGAACCTGCCAATAGGGTTTGGCGAAACTGGCCTGCCAGCAGGGATGCAGTTGATTGGGGCCAAGGGATCTGATGCGCGCCTGTTGGGCTATGCACAGGATTGGCATGTGGCCCACCCCTATACCCAGACCGCACCTGCCATCTGATCGGGGCGTGGCCAGGGGCTTGATTTGTGATTGCGCTTGCGTCACTGTGGTGTGAAAAACCACGGGAATATTTTAAGTATGCCATATTCTGACCGGCCATTAGGTGTGCCAACGATAGGTCGCATCGATTTTGCCTTGATACAACATGCCTGTCGATTGGCCTGGAACGATTTACGCACCGCCCCACGCTTTGGCCTTTTTTTTGCGGGTGTTTATGTCGCTTTGGGGTGGGCTATGGTGTATCTGGCCTATGCCACAGGACAGACCTATTGGGCGGTGTTGGTGGTGTCAGGGTTTCCCATTATCGGACCATTTGCCGCTGTGGGCCTGTACGAGGTGTCGCGTCGATTGGACATGGGGCTGCCGCTGAACTGGGCGGATATTCTGACTGTCATTGCCCATCAACGCAAACGCCAATTGCCATCACTCAGCGCGGTTATTATCGTGATATTTCTGTTTTGGTTTTTTCTGGGCCATATTATTTTCGCATTGTTTCTGGGCCTGTCGGTCATGACCAATGTATCCAGTTCGTTTGATGTGTTTTTGACCCCGAACGGGTTGATGATGCTGGGGGTCGGCACGCTGGTCGGCGCGGCATTTTCGCTGTTGGTCTATATGATCACTGTGATTGCGCTGCCGCTGCTGTTGGACCGTGAGGTAGATTTTGTCACTGCGATAATCACTTCGTTTCAGGTGGTGCAGAATAATTTTGCAACCATGATGGTTTGGGCCGCGATTATTGCTGTGGTGTCTTTCATAGCGATGTTGCCCGGGTTTCTGGGGCTGTTTTTGGTGTTGCCGTGGGTTGGACATGCGTCGTGGCACATTTATCGTTTGGCCCGTGATCACACAAATTAGCAGGATCTGCCATTGCATGCCTGTGTCCGCTTAGGTATCTGAACATAAAATAGACACGACAGGAGATTTCTGATGGCACGAGCCTTTCTTTGCCCCGGACAAGGGGCACAAACCATTGGTATGGGACGTGATTTGGCCGATGCCTATCCCGCCGCGCGCGCCGTATTCCAAGAGGTTGATGAGGCGCTTGGCGAAGCGTTAAGTGATATGATCTGGAACGGTGACATCGAAACACTGACCCTGACGCAAAATGCGCAGCCCGCCTTGATGGCCACATCTATGGCCGCGTTCCGCGCGCTGGAATCCGAGGGCGTGGATATTTCTGCGGCCTCTTATGTCGCGGGTCATAGCTTGGGCGAATATTCCGCGCTGGCTCTGGCCGGTGCCATCAGCGTTGCAGATGCGGCACGTTTGTTACGGTTGCGCGGGCAGGCGATGCAGGCCGCTGTTCCTGTGGGACAGGGCGCTATGGCCGCGATTTTGGGGCTGGATTTTGCCACCGTGTCCCAAGTGGCCGAGGCCGCAGCACAGGGCGAGGTATGCCAAGCCGCCAACGACAATGACCCATCCCAGGTTGTTGTGTCCGGATCCAAGGCGGCTGTGGAACGTGCCGTGGCCATCGCCAAGGAAACCGGCGCAAAACGCGCGTTGTTGTTGCCCGTGTCTGCGCCGTTCCATTGCGCGTTGATGGCGCCTGCCGCAGAAAAAATGGCCCAAGCCTTGGATGATGTGACGATCAACGAACCTGCTGTGCCGGTTGTGTCCAATGTGCGCGCCGAGGCGGTCAGTGACCCAATGTTGATCCGCAACCTGTTGGTCGAACAGGTCACCGGTGCGGTGCGCTGGCGCGAAACTGTTCGGTGGATGGCCGACCAGGGCGTTGCCGAAATGTGGGAAATCGGCGCGGGCAAGGCATTGTCAGGCATGGTGCGCCGCATTGCCAAGGAAACAAATTGCCGTGCTGTTGGTACGGCCGCGGATGTGGCCGATGCTGCCGCCAGCCTGAATTAGGGCCTGAAATAAGGAGAGAACATGTTTGATTTAACTGGAAAAAACGCACTGATCACAGGTGCATCGGGCGGCATTGGTGGCGAAATCGCTAAGGCTCTGCATGCGGCGGGTTCAACGGTTGCGATTTCGGGCACACGTCAGGGTCCATTGGACGAATTGGCCGCAGAATTGGGCGACCGCGTCCATGTTCTGACCTGTAACTTGTCCGATTCTGAGGCGGTCGAGGCACTGCCAAAACAGGCCGTGGCTGCGATGGGCAGCGTTGATATTTTGGTCAATAACGCAGGCATCACCCGCGATAACCTGTTCATGCGTATGTCGGACGACGAATGGAATTCTGTTTTGGACGTAAACCTGACCGCCACCATGCGCCTGTGTCGTGGCGTGTTACGCGGTATGATGAAGGCC
>CBFHVU010000176.1:0-3620 GCA_965659465.1 uncultured Paracoccaceae bacterium
TAAAGCCATTCCAGGTGGATTAAAAAACGCTTTTGACTGGATCAGCCGCATTCCAGGTGGGTTATGGGCGCGTAAGCCCGTTGCAACCTTATCCGCCGCTGCTGGCCGGTCGGGGGGCGAAGCGGGACTGTATCACATGCGTCATTGCCTGTTGCCATTGGGGGCCGATCTGATCACGCAGCCCACCATTTGCGTGGGTCAGGTCCACGACGAATTCGATGACACGGGCGCATTGAACAACGATCGCTATGTGGAAAACATTTCGAAATTGATGCAGAATTTGGCCACCCAAATCGCCAAAAACAAGGTCTGATTTTACGCGACAATTTCGGCAGGGCCGGATCAGAAATCTTCTGGTTTGGCCTCACGTGCCATATGGTCCATGACGGCGTTTGAAAATTTTGCTTCTTTGCCATCGGGGAAAAACGCGGCAGCCAACTCGACATATTCCGAAATGACAACACGCGCGGGCGTATCCGTACGCATCAATTCCGCACCCGCCGCCCGAAACACCGAACGCAAAGTCGGATCAATACGACCCAATGGCCATTTCGCAACCAGCGCCCGATCTGTCATCTGGTCAATCGGGGCTTGGTAATTGACGGCCTCGGTGACAATCGTGGAAAACAGGTCCAAATCACCCTCTTGCAGGGTAATATCGTCAATTTCGGCGCCAATGCGATGTTCGATAAATTCATGACAAACGCGTTCAACGGTTTGACCCGAATGTTCCAATTGAAACAGCGCTTGGACCGCATAAAGGCGGCTGGCTGATTTCATTTTACGTTTTTGGTTACCAGAAAGTTCGGTCGTTTGTGTCATACTGTGGTGCCGCCGGTGGCTAGATTATATCGCTGCGATGGGGCACGGAATCCCGCGCTGCCTTGCTGAGCGCTCCACTTACGCGTCAAGGCCACAAGATGCAAGGCCGCATTTACCTGTGTGTCAACATGTTCTGCGACCTGTTCCAACGCCGTTGCACCGTTGCAAAGCTGTATGCAAATACCCTGCGCCGCAAACACAGACGCGGCCTGATCCCACCCTGCCCCGTCTGTGTGATTGTCAAAGATCACATAGGCATCATAATCACCAAGCCGATGCCCCAAGGATACCGCAGCGCGCAAGGCCATCGTATTTGGCATTTCGACAACATCACATCGCACCTGCGGCACATCCAAAACCTGCGCGATCTGCTGGGCAAAGATGTCGCGCCGCTGGGCATCCAATTGCAGCGAAACCAACGCCAACAGCCGCACGGGGCGGTCAAATTCCAACGCTTGTGCTGCTGAATAGAGTGTCTGCATTGCGATGCCCCTTATCGTGGATCAGTCAAATATATCTTCTATCAGGTCGAAAACCTCTTTGAACATTTTATAGGTTTTTTTCGCTTTTTGTTTCTTTTTCTTGGGCTTTGCGGGTTTTGATTGCATTTGTGTAGGAGATGACGCCCGCCATTGCCCCGCGTGTGCAGCGTTAGATGCGGGTTTTTTCAGATGTTTCATCTGCGTAATCGGTGCGCCGCAGGACGAACAAGCAAGGCTATGTTTTTGTTCGCCCATTAAAACCAAGGCGGCGCGCGTTCCGCAATAACAACATGTTACGATTTTTTCATAGGCCATTTTTCGATCCCTTTCGCATGGATATAGGAACGGCCCCCCACTGGTTCAACGCAGACTAACGATTTTGCACCGCATAGAGCGCAACAGCCGCTGCATTTGACACATTCAACGACCCAAATTCGCGCGAAAATGGAATTTTGACCAGCATATCCACCGTTTCTTTGGTCCGCTGGCGTAATCCTGGCCCTTCGGCCCCTAGAACCAATGCGATGGCGCGGTCTTTGTTGTCGGCAGCAACGGCATCAAGCGATTGCTCGGCCTCGCCATCTAGGCCTACAACCAGATACCCCATATCTTGTAGTTGGATAATCGTTTCGGCCAGATTGCGCATACGCAGGTACGGCTGGCGTTCCAATGCACCGCTGGCCGTTTTGGCCAAGGCACCGGTTTCCGGCGCACTATGACGCAGGGTGCCGATGACGGCATTTGCCCCGAACACCTCGGCTGATCGTAAAATGGCGCCCACGTTGTGGGGGTCGGTCACCTGATCCAACAATACCAATCGGGGCGCACCCTGACCGGGGGCCAGTGCCACATCCTCAAGCGATCCCCAAGCCAATGGTTTTGCCTCTAATGCGGCCCCTTGGTGAACCGATCCCGAATCAAGCGGCGCTGCAAATTTGCGCGGATCTGACAATTCGGGGGTGATTCCCGATTGCGCGATGGCATCGGCCAATTTATCTGCCGCATTTTTTGTCACAACCAGACGTTCGATCTGTCGATTGGGGTTCAACAATGCATCACGGACCGCATGCAGACCAAACAACCAAATCGTTTCCGATTTTGCGGCCTTTTTTGCCTGCTCTTTTTCGATGACCCAAGTTGGTTTTTTCATAATTTTTCGCCTTTTTGTGGTTAATTTCCTTGTGCGCAAAAAACAGTTGCAGTTTCAAGGGATTTTCCTGTTGACGCGGGTTTTTATCACAGGTATTCCCAGCGCACACCGCGTTTCGCGGGAAAGTGGGCGACAGGCCGCAAGGTGTGGCAGGGGACTGTAACTCCCTCGCGGAGACGCACGCTAGGTTCGATTCCTAGGTCGCCCACCACTTTCACCACCCATGATATACGCAAGCGTTTCGGCCCTAAATCGAATGTTTCAATTGGGCTGTTAAATTGGCGCGCGCTCAGTTTCCAGAAATTTATAATGGTGTGATTTTTCCTCTTGCACCCCCTGCCCATCCCCAGTATACGCAACCCACCCAAGGACGCGGGTGTAGCTCAGGGGTAGAGCGTTACCTTGCCAAGGTAAATGTCGTGAGTTCGAATCTCATCACCCGCTCCAACTAAACCACACAAGTGATTGTGTATAAATGTGAAAATCTGAAATTTGTCGATTTTGGTACGTTTTTTGGTACGTTTTTGAGTACACTTAATCCTATGATAACTCCCCATATTCGCGCTTTTATAACTTTTTGCTGAGCACGCTTTTTTCACGGCATAAAATGTTCGACCTTTAATCTGAGAAATATCATACCGCCTTGAAGAAGTTCGTCTTTGTTGTGTATAGGCGGCAGAATTCGGACGGTGCGCTAAACATTTCAGTGACAGTTCGAGCGCCTATCCTGCTCAAATGCGCCTGGAGTTTCGAGAACGCCATGTCAATCGCGTTCTGTTCTAAACTGTATGGCGGCAAAACCAAGAATCCGATTTCAGCTTCGCATATTACGTTAGCAGCATCGGCATTCTTGTGTTTGGCAAGGTTGCCTAAGATCACGATGACTACTACCTCTAGTACAGGAACCAAGACCTGCGAAACACAAGCGACAAAAATTTTCGCGCCTCTTTACGCAAAAGCTATATCCATCATCAGCCGTTCGAGCCGAGATAGCTGGGAGGCGGTGCTTGACCCAGCCCACACACTATTTTCTTACTCTTACACGGCATCGCTCGATAGCAATCAAAGTGTTCATCTGGAGAAAAGTTTTCCAGATCGTTGTTTGATCCTCTTTACTTTTAAAAGTGAAGCCCAATTTTTGTGGGCACCTGCAAATCGCATCAGGG
>CBFHVU010000177.1:0-3616 GCA_965659465.1 uncultured Paracoccaceae bacterium
CATACCGCAGCGAACAGGGCAAAAACACATTGGCGTTTTCCATTGACCCCCGTGACTGATTTGAAACGATCTTGTTTTTTAATCCCAGTGGCCTAGTGTTTCAAAAAACAGGATTATTTCAAATGCGTGATTTTCACTATCCCGGACGATCAGCCGTTTTTGCCGAAAACGGCATGTGCGCGACATCACATCCATTGACCAGTATGGTCGCGATTGACACATTAAAATCAGGCGGTAACGCAATGGATGCAGCCATTGCAGGCGCATTGATGTTGACCCTGTGCGAACCGCATATGTGTGGGATTGGCGGCGATTGTTTTGCGCTGTTTTCACCGGCGGGGGGCGATGACATTTTGGCCCTGAATGGATCGGGCCGCGCACCTGCGGCACTATCCGCCGCTGATCTGCGTAGAGCGGGACATGACACAATTCCCTTGCGATCGGCTGCCGCCGTGACAATTCCTGGGGCAATCGATGCGTTTTGCACATTGGCCAATGATCATGGCGTGTTGGGTATAGACCGACTGTGCGCCCCAACTATCGACTATGCAAAACGCGGTGTGCCTGTGGCGCCCCGTGTGGCGATGGATTGGGCCGCCATGTTGGATGATTTGCACGAAACGGCCATGCCGTTTTATTCGAACACAGGTGCGGCGCCCAAACTGGGTACCGTGTTTGCGAACCCAACATTGGCCGATGTATTGACCAAGGTCGCGCGGCAGGGGCGCGATGGGTTTTATGCATCCGACGTGGCCCAAGATATGGTCGATACCCTATCGGAATTGGGCGGCGTACACGGGATGGACGATTTCCAAAACAATCGCGCCGACTATACTGATCCGATTTCCGCGCCTGTGGGCGACAAAACCCTGTTCGAACACCCACCAAATGGACAGGGCGCGACTGCATTTTTGATTTCAAACATTTTGGCGAATTTTGATCTGGCAAATATGGATCCACTAGGTGCTGACCGCGTCCATATAGAGGCCGAAGCCGCCAAGCTGGCCTATGATGCGCGCAATCGCATATTGGCAGACCCCGATCACACGACACGTTTGGATCGGATGTTATCCCAAAACTTGGCAGACGAATTGGCGGCATTGATTGATCCGAAAACCGCCCGTACCAATATCGCGCAAATGACCGAGGCAGTTCATAAAGATACCGTTTATATCACGGTGGTCGATCGTGACCGTATGGCAGTGTCTCTGATATTTTCCATTTTCCATGGCTTTGGATCGGGCATTGCCAGCCGCAAATATGGAATATTACTGCAAAACCGTGGCGCTGGGTTTAACCTGATCCCAGATCATCCCAATATGGCCGCAGGCGGCAAACGGCCCATGCACACAATTATCCCCGGCATGCTGGCGCAAAACGGCAAACCCTATATGCCCTTTGGCGTGATGGGCGGGCAATACCAGCCAATGGGCCATATACGCGTGCTGGGCAATATGATGACCTATGGCATGGACATACAATCCGCCATTGATGCCCCCCGATCCTTTCCCGAGGGTGGCGTGCTGAAATTAGAGCGCGGATTTAGTGATGCGGTTGCCCGCGATTTGGCCGCACGCGGTCATGTGGTCGATCGCGACACCACGCCAATTGGCGGCGCGCAGGCGATTATTATGCATGACAACGGCGTGTTAGAGGGGGCATCAGATCCCCGCAAAGATGGCTGTGCCCTAGGGTTTTAGACAGCAAAGTTTTAAGATCAGTTCATGTTGTAGGGCATGACATAATGCCCATCATGGAAATCGGCGAACATTTCTGGCACGTCAGGATGTTCGACCGGTTCGCCTGAACGATCCTCGACCAGATTTTGTTCGGACACATAGGCGACATAGTAACTATGTTCGTTTTCCGCCAGCAAATGATAATAAGGCTGCTCTTTCGATGGGCGGCTGTCCTCTGGGATCGATTCGTACCATTCCTCTGAATTGGCAAATTCCGGATCTACGTCGAAAACGACACCCCGAAACGGATGTTTTTTATGTCTAACGACCTGACCCAGACGGTATTTTGCGATTCTGCTGTGCATGTCCAACTACTCCCAGCTGGTGTGGTACAATGCTGATCAAACGTTGTCCATGGGGTCTGGATAACACAATCGTTATAAAAATGATCCAAAAATTTTGAACGAGTGCCATTTCGATAAACGAATTTAATCGAAAACTATCACCCGATTTGATACCTATCGGAATTGTCACTTTCGCAAAAGGTATAAATTTAGTAAGCTATATTCATAAACAAAAAGCGAGAGAAAAATGAGCAGAACTCTTCGCACATTATTTATTGTGCTGGTATTATCATCGTGTGGCGTGGCCAGTTTCAGCCCGCCGCGAAATTTAGACAACGCCTGTTCGATATTGTCACAACGCCCCGCATTTCATCGCGCTTTCCAGGCGACCAAGCGCAAATGGGGCGTGCCGGTCCATGTACAGATGGCGACGATCCACCAAGAAAGCCGTTTTAAATCCAATGCCAAGACACCCATGAAATATGCGCTGGGTGTTATCCCCTTGGGGCGCGTCAGTTCGGCCTATGGCTATGCGCAGGCGCTGGATGGCACGTGGGATGATTATCGCAAATCAACGGGCCGTATTTTTGCAAAACGCAATGATATTTACGATGCGGCGGATTTCATGGGCTGGTATATGAACAATTCCAAACAGAAATTGGGGCTGTCTCTTTCCGATACGCGCAATCAATATCTAGTCTATCACGAAGGCCAGACAGGATATTCCCGCGGCACCTATAAACGCAAACGTTGGCTGATGGATGTGTCGAACAAAGTTGCCAGACGCGCCGATATGTATCGCGGTCAATTGGAACGCTGTAACAAAACCTAACCACGAAACGCCCCGCTGGGGGCGTTTATTTTTTCTGGCGCAAATCGATTTCGCGCAACACGTTGAACAGGTAATCACGAATGGCAACATCGCGTTGCATATCATTCAAAACAACAATCGTCTGTTCCCCATTTTCGTTATGGACCACCCATTGCCGCAGCTCTGGCGTTGGACCAGTAAAGACCAAATCCATACGCCCCCGTTCAGGGTGCTGTGGGTCTTGGACAGACACCTGTGTGGCCGTTCCGTCATAGATGTGCCCCACCACCATATTGGCACGCTGCAGATCAATATTTTTGTCCAACAACAACCCCAGCGGCGTTTTGTTTAACGGATAGCTTTCCGGCTGTGGGTTTCCCTTGGGATCAAAAATCGCCAAGGCCCCCGCCGATGCCATAACCAGGGCATTGTTGGGCGGGTCATATTCAAACCGGATCTTGCCTGGGCGCTTGATCAATATCTTGCCTGTGGACAATGTGCCATCGGGGTTGATTTGAGTAAACTGCGCCTGCACGGTGGTCAGACCATTCAAATATTGTGACAAGACGGGCAGTGACAGTTTTTCGGCCCATCCCTGCCCCGTGGTCGCGACCAAAACCGCGCATCCGAATGTAAATTGCTTTATCATAATGTGAATATACTGTTTTTACGGGTGCATTGCATCCCCCATCAACAAAATGTGTAAATTGGGGAACGTGAATTATTGCTGTTCGGGCACTAAAATTTCGCGCTTGCCCACATGGTTGGCCGCCGAAATCAAA
>CBFHVU010000178.1:0-3589 GCA_965659465.1 uncultured Paracoccaceae bacterium
ACATCCCCGCCGATCACCTAATCGGAGAAGAGGGCCGTGGGTTTTCCTACGCAATGGCGGGCCTTGATGGCGGTCGGCTGAATATTGCGGCCAGCGCCTTGGGCGGCGCACAACAGGCGCTAAACATGACCCTTTCCTATATGGGCGAACGCAAAGCCTTTGGTAAATCCATCGACCAATTCCAGGGGCTGCAGTTTCGTTTGGCAGACTATGAAACCAAATTACAATCGGCCCGCACCTTTCTACGCCAAGCTGCATGGATGCTGGACAACGGTTCCGCCGATGCAACCAAATTCTGCGCTATGGCCAAACTACTGGTGACGGACGCTGCCTTTGACGTGGCCAATGGCTGCCTGCAATTGCACGGGGGATATGGCTATCTGGCGGATTATGGTATCGAAAAAATCGTGCGCGATTTGCGGGTACACCAAATCCTTGAGGGGACAAATGAAATCATGCGCCTGATTATTTCACGCCAAATGCTGGCCGACCGCTCGTAATCCACAAATGACTGATATTCATATCCGCATCACAGGCCGCGCTGGTCGTATCACCCTAAACCGCCCCAAGGCGTTGAATGCGCTGACCTATGATATGTGTCTGGCCATGGAACAGGCGCTCTTGGCATGGCGTGATGATCCCGCGGTGGACATGGTGGTCATTGATGCCACTGGCGATCGCGCCTTTTGTGCAGGCGGCGATATCGCGGATTTATACGCCAGTGGCCTGAGGGGCGATTATGCCTATGGTCAGACGTTTTGGGCCGATGAATATCGCCTAAACGCACTGATCGCGACCTATCCCAAACCTTATGTTGCCTTTATGCAGGGCTTTACCATGGGCGGCGGTGTTGGGGTATCGTGCCATGGCAGCCACCGGATTGTGGGCGAAACTGGCCAAATCGCCATGCCCGAATGCGGGATCGGCTTGGTCCCTGATGTGGGGGGCTCTTTGCTTCTGTCGCGTGCCCCTGCGGGTGTGGGCGCATATCTGGGCTTGACCGCAACCCGCATGGGGCCAGCGGATGCAATTTTTGCAGGCTTTGCCGATTTGTACATTCCCCAATCACTCTGGCCCGATCTGATCGAAACACTGGAACAAACTGGGTCCACCGATCCACTGGTGACCCATGATGTGGGGCCCTCAGACTTGGAGAGGCAAGCGGCAAAACTTGCGCAGCTTTTTGTGCATAGCACCCTGCCCAACCTTGTGGGCCATCTGGACCAACACCCCTCTGAATTGGCGCAATCTGCACTAAAATCGATCAGACGCAATTCCCCTTTGGCAATGGCGGCCACCCTGCACATCTTGGCAAACCTGCCCAAGACGGCCACCATCTTTGATGCCCTGCGCACCGAATATCGCTATACCGCGCGCGCAATTCAATATGGCGATTTCATCGAAGGCATCCGCGCCGCGGTCATCGACAAAGACCGTAGTCCCAAATGGCATCACACCATTGACACGGTCGACCCCAAAACCTTGGCCCTTATGACATCCCCCTTGGGCGATAGGGATCTATTTATAGGAGAGAGAACATGAAAATTGGCTTCATCGGACTGGGCAATATGGGCGCTCCAATGGCCGCAAACCTTGTCGCCGCTGGCCACATCGTCACCGGCTACGATCCCGCAGCCGTCACCATCGATGGCGTCACCCCCGCGCAAAGCGCAGCACAGGCCGCAACAGGGGCAGATATCGTGATCACCATGCTGCCGAACGGCGATATTCTGCGCCGTGTGGCGGACGAAATCATACCCGCCATGTCCGTGGGCGCCGTCCATACCGACTGTTCAACCGTTGATGTCAACAGCGCACGCGCCGTGGCCGCACAGGCACAGGCCGCAGACATATTCGCCCTTGATGCCCCCGTCTCGGGCGGCGTGGGCGGCGCAGCTGCAGGAACGCTCACCTTTATGGTCGGTGGCGACACCGAGGGATATGAAAAAACCAAACCACTTTTTGACATTATGGGCCAAAAATCGGTCCACTGCGGCCCCTCAGGCAATGGCCAAGCGGCCAAAATCTGCAATAACATGATCCTCGGCGTCACCATGATCGCAACGTGCGAAGCCTTCGCTCTCGCCGACAAACTTGGCCTAGATCGCCAATCCATGTTCGACGTGGTCTCCACCTCCTCCGGCTACAGCTGGTCCATGAACGCCTATTGCCCAGCCCCAGGAATTGGCCCAAAATCGCCGGCCGATAACGATTACAAACCTGGCTTTGCGGCCGAACTCATGCTCAAAGATTTGCGCCTGTCCCAAATGGCTGCCACGTCTGCAAACGCGGACACACCGATGGGTCAACTCGCACAATCGCTTTACGAAACATTTGTCGACGCAGAAAACGGCAAAGGCCGCGACTTCTCGGCCATGCTTCCCCGCTTTGAACAACGCACCCGCAATTAATCTTGCTTTCATTTTTGCAAAAATACTCTCGGGGGGTCTGGGGGGCAGACAGCCCCCCAGTTTCCCATCATGTCAACGCCGCTTGAACAACCCGCCCAAAACGCCCCGTATAATCCGCCGTCCCGTTGTGCCCGACAACTCTTTGACCAAGGCACGACCAAGCGCCTCACCAATACTGCCGGTCTCTGCTGTGCGTCCGCGTGACGTGGATGACAAACGCCGTGCTGATCCTGCGCCACCTATGCGGCGCGCGGAATTGTAAACGCGCCGATCCGCGGGATCATCCATATTCTCAGCTGGGTGCTCTTGGACACCAAGCTCGGCAGCCTCTGCCGCCGCCCGAGCGCGCTGGTTCAATATCTCAAAGGCCGAGACCCGATCTAAAACATGTCGGTATTTTTGCTCTAAATCTGACGCTTGAATAACTTCCGTCCGCTGCGCATCATGGATTGGCCCCAATTGTGATTGCGGTGGCCGGATCAGGGTGCGTGTTGCAAACCCCGGAACACCCTTATCACCCAAAAATGATGTGACAGCCTCGCCCACACCCACCTGCAAAATCGCCTCTTCTATGTTCATATTAGGGCCTACGCGATATGTCTGTGCCGCGCGGCGTAACGCCTGTTGATCGCGTGCTGTATAGGCGCGCAGAGCGTGCTGCACAAGGTTGCCCAATTGCCCTAGGATGTCTTCAGGAATGTCATCTGGACTTTGTGTGACGAAATACACACCTACCCCCTTGGAACGGATCAAACGGGCCACCTGTTCGACCTTATCCACCAAAGCCTTGGGCGCATCGTCAAATATCAAATGTGCCTCGTCAAAGAAAAACACCAGTTTGGGTTTATCAGAGTCGCCCACCTCGGGCAGGGTTTCGAATAGTTCTGACAACAGCCACAACAAAAAGGTCGCAAATAGTTTCGGTGTGGCCATCAGTTTATAGGCCGCCAGAATATTGAGCTGCCCGCGTCCCGTGGCATCAACCCGCATCATATCAGACAAATCCAAGGCCGGTTCCCCAAAGAAATCCGCCGCTCCCTGATTTTCCATAATCAGCAATTATCGTTGAATGCTGCCAATGGTACTGGAGGCAATATTGCCATAACGCAGGGTTAATTCGCGGCTGTTTTCCCCCATCCAAACCAGCATACGTTGCAGATCTTTCAGATTCAATAACG
>CBFHVU010000179.1:0-3506 GCA_965659465.1 uncultured Paracoccaceae bacterium
ATTTACATTCCATGTCGAACCCTTAAAGCTGAATTCACTGTTCGAAGTGAATTGTCAATGGTAAGCTGCAACCAAATCTCACCCGACCTGTGTCGGCAATCGGGCATCTAGGACTGTAATGATGAATGCCAATATACACGGCGCGCTATTGATGATGGCATCGATGGCCGCCTTCACCATCAATGATACGTTTGTCATATTACTTGGGGCAACCCTGCCATTGGGACAGATCCTGTTTCTACGCGGCGCAGCGACCAGTGTGATTTTGTTAATCCTGTGCTGGAAACTGCGGGCCCTTGGGCCCAAATTGCGGGGGCGTGATTGGACGATCATCGCCATACGAACATTTGCCGAGATCGGGGCCGCCTATTTTTTTCTGACGGCGCTTATCCACATGCCTTTGGCCAATGTGACGGCCATTTTGCAATTGCTACCGTTGACTGTGACTTTGGCGGGGGGATTATTCTTGGGCGAACGGTTTGGGTGGCGTCGATTGGTGGCCATCATGGTGGGATTTGTCGGGATGCTGTGTATCGTACGCCCCGGCACCAACGGATTTGATGTGTTCAGCCTTTATGCCTTGGTGGCCGTATTGTTCGTGACCCTGCGCGATATCGTGACACATCGTTTGTCCAAGGGTGTTTCGTCGCTCTTTGTCACTCTGATGGCGTCGATTGGGGTTTGGGTGTTTTCATGGGTGATGCTGATCAACACGACATGGGTTCCAATGCAAGCGGCCGAATGGGGGTATCTGGCGGGGGCCGCGACCTTTGTCGGCTGCGGATATTTGCTATCCGTGTTGGTTATGCGGGTGGGGCAGGTGTCGTTTGTTGCACTGTTCCGCTATTCGGGTCTTTTGTGGGCCTTGGCCCTTGGGGCGGTTGTGTTTGGCGATATTCCCAAACCATTGACTTGGCTTGGCGCAGCTTTGATCGTCGGATCGGGGGTATTCACGATTTTGCGAAACGCCCAGCGGAAAAATCGCGCCAAATCTCTTTGACCTTTTGCGTATCAATGCCGAACAAATCCTGCAACCATGCCGCAGTCTCAGAGCTGGGCGGATCAAATGGCTTGTTACCGTTATTAGCCAAGGCGTTTGAATCATTAGCGTGATGTAGGGACCGGATAAACATCGAAAACCGCCCATCAGATACGGTTGGCATGATTTCATAAATCTTGTGGTGTTTAAAATTCATACAGGTTTGATGCACCCCATGTCGTACAAAACAGGCCATGGCACAGGTTAGATACTGATGGACAACTTGGGATGTGAAAATTTCACCTTGCAGGACGGTTGCTGTGCAGCCTTTATGGAAATCCAGTCCGACCATGGGCGCATCTGGGTAAAGTGCGCTTAGCGTAGGGCCCAATTCGCGCAGCAGTTCAACAAAGAGGACATTCATCGCATCATCATCGTCTAGTCGAAATTGGGCACATAGATCACATTCAGGCAGGCGTTCTGCATTGATCACATCTGCGGCCACCAAACGTTGGATCCCTGGTGCGCGGGGTATGGTTTTTATCATCGGAATGGATCGGGTCAAATTTTCTAAACGGCTATAGGCCCAGTCTGGTAAATCATCGCCGATCAGTATCGGAAATATAAATCCCTGATCCGTTTGGTTCGCAATAGATGGCAAGCAAAATGTTTCAAACAGCCGAAACCGGTGTTCCAGGCGCGCGCGATCGTATAGATAAGCCTTGCGCGCATCAATGGTTCCTTGATCCCGTTGAAACCCGCCGATCGCGGGGTAAGAAAAACGGCAAAGGCCGATCACTTGCATATTGACCTCGGTTTATCCATATTACGGTTCGTATATCAATGGTTTGCACTGATAGGTTGATTTGTAAAGTACGATCCCAAAGCATTGATAGGGGGATGTTGACAATGCCAGCGACTCCCCGTATACGCGCCCATATATCGGCATAGGGGGGCGCCCCGCCGCCGAACTTCAGTTCTGAAGTGGTCAAGATCCGGGCCTCGGCCTCGATCCTCTGGAAACCCGCCGCGTCGTTCCTGAGAACGAAGGGACGCATGCGGTTTTTGTGTTATGCGGACGCGCTAAACACGCCAACTTTGAGCCGCATGGGGATTGCCCCTGTGCAAACCATGTGTGAGCTAAACGGGGAAAACCGGTATGCCAACTATTCAACAGCTGATCCGTAAACCACGGCAGCCTAAAGTAAAACGGTCGAAATCACAGCACTTGGAGCAGTGTCCACAAAAACGTGGCGTCTGTACTCGTGTTTATACGACAACGCCTAAGAAACCAAACTCAGCGATGCGTAAGGTTGCCAAAGTGCGCCTGACAAATGGTTTTGAGGTCATCAGTTATATTCCTGGTGAAAAACACAACCTGCAAGAACACTCAGTCGTGTTGATCCGTGGTGGTCGTGTAAAAGACCTTCCAGGTGTGCGTTACCACATCCTACGCGGTGTTTTGGATACGCAAGGCGTTAAAGATCGTAAACAGCGCCGTTCGAAATATGGCGCGAAGCGTCCGAAATAAGAGGAATTTTGAATGTCTCGTCGTCACGCCGCTGAAAAACGCGAAGTATTACCTGACGCCAAGTTTGGTGATCGGGTTTTGTCTAAATTTATGAACAACCTGATGATTGACGGTAAAAAGTCAGTTGCAGAGAAAATCGTTTACAACGCGTTGGATCGCGTTGAAAGTAAAGTCAAGCGCGCCCCTGTTGAGGTCTTCCACGAAGCGTTAGACAACATCAAGCCATCTGTCGAAGTTCGCTCACGTCGTGTGGGTGGTGCAACGTATCAGGTGCCTGTTGAGGTTCGTCCCGAGCGTCGCGAAGCTTTGGCGATCCGTTGGTTGATTAACGCATCGCGTAGTCGCAATGAAAACACAATGGAAGAGCGCCTGGCAGCAGAATTGCTGGACGCGGTGAATTCCCGTGGGTCGGCCGTTAAAAAACGCGAAGATACACACAAAATGGCCGACGCGAACAAAGCGTTCAGCCATTACCGCTGGTAAATCTAACAAGGACCATCTGATATGGCACGCGAATATCCACTGTCACTGTACCGGAACTTCGGTATCATGGCCCACATCGACGCTGGTAAAACAACCTGTTCCGAACGGATCCTGTTTTACACAGGCAAATCCCACAACATCGGTGAGGTGCACGATGGTGCGGCCACCATGGACTGGATGGAACAAGAGCAAGAGCGTGGGATCACCATCACGTCTGCTGCGACAACCACATTCTGGGAACGCACAGAAGATGGTGAAAACGCCGACACTCCAAAACACCGCTTGAACATCATTGACACCCCAGGCCACGTCGACTTCACAATCGAAGTTGAACGTTCCTTGGCTGTTTTGGATGGTGCTGTTTGTGTGTTGGACGCCAACGCTGGTGTTGAGCCACAGACTGAAACAGTTTGGCGTCAGGCGGACCGTTATAAAGTTCCACGTATCGTTTTTGTCAACAAAATGGACAAAATTGGCGCAGACTTCTTTAACTGCGTCAAAATGATCGAAGAC
>CBFHVU010000180.1:0-3439 GCA_965659465.1 uncultured Paracoccaceae bacterium
GTAAATTCCCTGAATGGCCGCATCTAGGGCTGTGTTGAATTCAGCATCGGTTTGTTGGGCGCTTAGCGTTTCGGTTAGCGCGCGTGAAAATGATGCGATGATCCCGCGGTTTTGGGCCAGACGGCTGTTTGCCTCTTGCATCGAATATCCGCCAGACAGGGCCACAACGCGCACCACGCGTGGGTGATCGACCAATGGCGTATATAGGTCGGCCTGTTCCGGCAACGTCAGTTTCAGCATCACATTTTTGTCGGCCGGTAGGGCATTTAATCGATCCAAGATCGCGGCGCATAGGATGTCCTCAGCGGCTGCCTTGTCTGCGATTGAAATTGTCACCTCGGGTTCAATGATAGGGATCAAACCGTGACCCAGAATTTGCAGGCCGATGTCAAATTGCTGGTCTACGACCGCACCAATACCGGTTTCATTTGCCCCATCAATCACTGACCGCATTTTGGTGCCGAAAATTTGTTTGGCCACGGCACGTTCACACAATGCGTCCAATTCGGGCATTTGTTTTAGCAATTTCACATCATTTTCCGGATCTGCCAAACCTTTGTCCACTTTAAGGAACGGAACAACACCACAGGTATTCCAAAGGTGTTCTGCGGTGGGTGTGCCGTCGATGTCGCGATCCATTGTCATTTCAAACAAAATCGCCCCCAACACACGATCACCGTTAAACGTGGGTGAAGTGATGATACGCGACCGCATATCATGGATCAGGTCATACATTTCCGCGTCATTTGAATAGGCATCAGCTGACACACCATAAAGTGACAGCGCTTTGGGGGTGGATCCGCCGCTTTGGTCCAGTGCCGCGATAAATCCTGCACCTGTTTTAATCTTATCAAATTGTTTTGTTTTTTCTGCGGTGGAAAGGGCTGACATCGTGATGCTCCGGTCTTGTCACTGGTTTTACAGTTTCCCTAGCGAAACTTGTTCACTGTGGCAATCGTGGTTGCGCTATCACCCATCAACAGAAATGAAAAAGGCCCAAAACTTGGGCCTTGATCCTGAAATGATGTGGTTTTGCGCAATTACGAAAGTGCCGCAACACCAGGCAATGTCTTGCCCTCCATCCATTCCAAAAACGCGCCGCCCGCGGTTGAAATATAGCTAAACTGCGCCGCTGCGCCGGATTTGTTTAGGGCGGCCACCGTGTCGCCACCACCGGCCACCGATACTAAGGACCCCGATTGGGTCAATCCGGCTGCATGTTCGGCGGCGGCATTGGTTGCCGCGTCAAACGGGTCCAATTCAAACGCCCCAAGTGGGCCATTCCAGATCAGCGTTTTGCAGCTGTCAAAGACGAATTTTAGGGTCGCGACGGTTTCAGGGCCTGCATCCAAAATCATTGCATCGCTGGGACATTGCGCCGCTGGGACCGTTTCATGGGCAGCCTGCGCCTTGAATTCGCGGGCAACCACAACATCAGATGGTAAATGAATTGTGCAATCACTGCTGTCAGCCTTGGCCAAAATATCGCGTGCAGTTTGGGTCATGTCATGTTCGGCCAGCGATGCGCCAACATCCAGCCCCTGAGCCGCTAGAAATGTGTTTGCCATGCCGCCGCCAATGACCAAATGATCGACCTTGCCCACCAGATTGCCCAACAGTTCCAGCTTGGTTGACACTTTGGCCCCGCCGACAATGGCCACAACGGGGCGTTTTGGGGTGCCCAATGCTGCCTCAAGCGCGCTGAGTTCGGCCTGCATCAGGCGCCCTGCGCAGGATGGCAGCAACCGCGCGATCCCTTCGGTCGAGGCATGGGCGCGGTGCGCGGCGGAAAAGGCATCGTTGCAATAGACATCGCCCAAAGCAGCTAAGTCTGCCACAAACGCGGGGTCATTGGCCTCTTCTGCAGCTTGGAAGCGGGTGTTTTCCAACAATAACACCTGACCCTGTTGCAAGGTGCTGACAGCGGCGATTGCCGCAGGACCCACCGTTTCGGCAACAAAGGTCACAGGTGCATTGATGTGATCCTCAAGCGCGTCGCGCAGATGGCGCAGGCTCATATCATCGCGGCGTTCGCCTTTGGGACGGCCATAATGGGCCAAAACGACGGGCATGCCCCCTTTGTCTAAAATATCACGCAGTGTTGGAACGATTTTTTCGATCCGTGTGTGGTCTGTGATCACCCCATCCTTCATCGGGACATTGATATCAACCCGCGTTAATACGCGTTTTCCTGCCAGATCCAAATCATCCAGTGTTTTCCAAGTCATTGCTGTTTCCTTTGCGCCCAATGGGGTGAGATTGTGACGATTGCACCTTGGTGCATCTTGTCCCTTCGGTTAAACCAGCTTAGGTATCTATGCAAACCAAAACCAAAGGAGTCTGCCACATGGCCGAGATTAAAGATCCAGAAAACACAATTTTGATGGAACTTAAGGATGGAACCGTCATTATTGAATTGTTGCCCGATATTGCACCTGGTCATTGTGATCGGATGAAGGAATTGGCCCGGTCCGGTGCCTATGACAATGTCTGTTTTCACCGCGTGATCGATGGGTTTATGGCGCAGTCCGGTGATGTCAAGCATGGCAATTTGGAACAGGATTTTGATTTGCGTATGGCGGGCACTGGTGGGTCCGATTTGCCGAACCTAAAGGCAGAGTTTTCCGGGATCCCCCATGATCGTGGCACATTGGGTGCGGCACGTTCGGCGAACCCAGACAGTGCCAACAGCCAGTTTTTCATCAACTTTAGTGACAATCATTTCCTAAACCGTCAGTACACCGTTTATGGACGTGTGATTTCTGGCATGGAATTTGTTGATAACATCACCCGCGGCGAACCCCCTGTGTCACCCGATCGCATGATTTCGGTCAAGGTTGCCGCCGATGCTTAAGCCAGCGGTTGCAGCACTGGCATGTTGTTTGGCGGCCCCTGTGGTCGCCGATAGCATTGCAATCGAGGTATCCGGCGTCGCGAACGGGACCGTGATCATTGATTTGTTCGAAGATGTGGCGCCCAAGCACGTTGAACGCATCACCACATTGGCAGAACAGGGCCAATATGATGGTGTCGTGTTCCACCGCGTGATTGACGGATTCATGGCCCAAACCGGCGATGTGGAATTTGGCAAAATGGGCCAGGATCTGCGCATGGCGGGGCGCGGTGGATCATCATTGCCAGATTTGCCTGCGGAATTTTCGGATGTCCCCTATGATCGTGGTGTCGTCGGTATGGCGCGATCACACAATCCAAACAGCGCGAACAGCCAGTTTTTCATCATGTTTGATGAGGGCTATTTCCTGAATGGGCAATACACTGTTGTCGGCCAAGTGACCCAAGGCATGGAGGTTGTGGATGCGATCAAACGCGGCGAGGGACGCAATGGGGCCGTTTTAGGCGAACCGGACATGATGAAAACCGTCAGCGTCGTGAAGTAAACCAGATAGCACGCAAGATCACAATTGCGTGCTATAACAGA
>CBFHVU010000181.1:0-3380 GCA_965659465.1 uncultured Paracoccaceae bacterium
AGTCCCCCATGTCCCAGCCCCTAAGATTGGGCATCGCCGGTTTAGGAACCGTCGGCGTTGGTGTTGTCAAAATCATTCAGCACAAAGCTGACATGCTGGCCATGCGCACGGGACGCGACATCGTAATCACGGCCGTTTCGGCACGCGACGCCTCCAAGGATCGCGGCGTGGATATGTCGGGCTATGCGTGGGAAACCGATCCGGTTGCATTGGCGAAACGTGATGATGTGGATGTGTTTGTCGAATTGATGGGCGGCCATGATGGCCCCGCCAAGGATGCAACCATCGCCGCGTTACAACTGGGCAAAGATGTGGTGACTGCGAACAAAGCGATGCTGGCCCATTACGGACAGGATTTGGCCCACTTGGCCGAAACAAACGGCTGTGTCCTAAGGTTTGAGGCGGCCGTCGCAGGCGGCATTCCAATCATCAAATCCCTGACCGAGGGGTTGGCCGCAAACCAAGCCACCCGCGTCATGGGCGTGATGAATGGCACCTGCAACTATATCCTGACGCGGATGCAATCGGCCGGCCTGCCCTATGACACCGTGTTCCAAGAGGCCGCCGATCTGGGTTATCTTGAGGCTGATCCAACCTTGGACGTGGGCGGCATTGATGCCGGCCACAAACTGGCGCTGCTGTCGTCCATTGCCTTTGGCACTCAGGTCAATTTTGACGGCGTCGAATTGCAAGGCATCGAAAATATTTCCATCGACGATATCGTGCAGGCCGCTGACATGGGCTATCGCATTAAACTACTCGGTGTCGCACAGATGACAGCCGAAGGGCTGGAACAGCGGATGTCGCCCTGTTTGGTCCCCACCAATTCGCCCTTGGGCCAATTGGAAGGCGGCACAAACATGGTCGTCGTCGAAGGTGACGAAGTGGGCCAAGTTGTCCTGCGTGGCGCAGGCGCAGGCGAAGGACCAACCGCCAGCGCGGTGATGTCCGATGTTTTGGATATCGCGCGGGGCACACGGATCACCACATTTGGTCAACCCGCCAGCAACCTAAAACCTGCACAGGCTGCCATTTCAAAAATCGAATGCCCCTATTACATTCGCTTGGAATTGCTGGACACACCGGGCGCCTTGGCCAAGGTGGCAACAGTGCTTGGCCAAAACGATATTTCAATCAAACGGATGCGCCAATATGACCACGATGGCAAAAATGCACCTGTTTTGATCGTCACGCATAAAACTGATAACGCTAACTTGTTGCAAGCAATCGAAAAATTGCCCAATACAGGCGTAGTCATTGGCGCCCCTGTGGCGCTGCGTATCGAAAACGTGTAAATTTTAAGGAACATCGCCACTATGACCCAGACGAAAATTGACTTTAACGACCGTATGCTTTCGCTGGGATTGGCGCGTGTATCCGAAGCGGCCGCAATTGCATCCGCTGATCTGATCGGTCGTGGCGATGAAAAGGCCGCAGATCAGGCGGCAGTAAATGCAATGCGCGACCAGTTGAACAAACTGGACATCGCCGGCGTCGTCGTCATCGGCGAAGGCGAACGCGACGAAGCGCCCATGCTTTATATCGGCGAAGAGGTGGGCACTGGAAATGGTCCCGGCGTTGACATCGCGCTTGATCCGCTTGAGGGGACAACGCTGACCGCCAAGGATATGCCAAACGCCCTGACCGTGATCGCTATGGGTCCGCGGGGATCCATGTTGCACGCGCCCGACGTGTATATGGAAAAACTGGCAATCGGGCCTGGATATGCCGATGGCACGGTGACATTGGATATGACACCTGCCGAACGCGTGACCGCGCTGGCCGCAGCCAAAGGATGCGATGCGCGTGATATAACCGTGTGCATTTTGGAACGCCCCCGCCATCAGGACATGATTGATCAGGTGCGTGCAACTGGTGCCGCCATTCGGTTAATCACCGATGGTGATGTGGCCGGCGTTATGCACTGCGCAGAACCTGCAACGACTGGTATCGATATGTATATGGGCACCGGTGGCGCGCCCGAAGGCGTACTGGCTGCCGCAGCCCTGAAATGTATGGGTGGGCAAATCTATGGCCGTTTGCTGTTTCGAAATGATGATGAAAAATCCCGTGCGCACAAAGCGGGCATTACCGAATTGGACCGCATCTATACCCGTGATGAAATGGTGACGCAGGATGTTATTTTTGCGGCCACCGGTGTGACGGGGGGGTCGTTGTTGCCAGGGATCAAGCGCGATATTGCATCGATCACAACTGAAACGCTGTTAATGCGATCAAAGACTGGATCTGTACGGCGCATGATTTATCGCAATCCACGGACGGCGTAGGGTTGATTTGGGGTTTCTGGGCGTTGATACATCACTGACAGGGCGGACATGGGTCGGCCCAACAGATGATGTGCGACGCGCAGCCGAGGCCATGGAACAGCAAACAGGCCTGCCGTCAGCGCTTTGTGCTGTTATGGCACGTCTGGGTGTCCCAACCGAGGCTGCCCCAAAATATTTGGAACCGCAGCTGCGCGATTTATTGCCCGACCCACTGGTGCTGAGGGACATGAATATCGCGGCCAAGCGCATCGTTCAATCGGTCCGAACGAGACAAAAGGTTGCGATTTTTGCCGATTATGATGTGGATGGGGCCACATCAGGCGCCCTGCTGATCACATGGTTTCGCCATTTTAGTATCGATTGCACCCTTTATATTCCTGATCGCATAACCGAAGGCTATGGCCCCAACGCACCCGCAATGTCAGACTTGGCCAGCCGGCATGACCTGATCATCTGCGCGGATTGCGGCACCCTTAGCCACGAAGCGATAGCCGCCGCGGAATCGTGCGATGTGATCGTGCTGGATCACCACTTGGGCGGGGAAACCCTGCCCGATTGCTTGGCCGTGGTAAACCCCAACCGTCAGGACGAAAATGGCGACTTGGCACATTTGTGTGCAGCCGGTGTTGTGTTTTTGACGCTGGTGGAATGTTCGCGCCAAATGCGTGATGCAGGTCCGGCGGGGCCCAATTTGTTGGATATGTTGGATTTGGTGGCGCTGGGTACGGTGTCCGATGTGGCCCCCCTGATTGGCGTAAACCGCGCCTTTGTCCGCCAAGGGTTAAAGGTGATGGCGCGGCGTGGTCGCATTGGACTGGTCGCGCTAAGCGATGCGGCGCGATTGGATGGGATGCCGACATCCTATCATCTGGGATATCTGTTGGGACCGCGCATCAATGCCGGCGGCCGCATAGGTCAGGCCGATTTGGGGGCAAAATTGTTATGCAGCACCGATCCGATTGCCGCTCAGGCAATGGCGGATAAACTCAACCAACTCAACGAAGAACGCCGCGACATCGAACAGGCCGTCCGTCTCAGCGCGATCAAGCAAGCGGAACAGCGCGGGCTCGACGGGCCGCTGGTTTGGGCAGC
>CBFHVU010000182.1:0-3376 GCA_965659465.1 uncultured Paracoccaceae bacterium
TGCCGCTGCCGATGCCTTTGTGATCCCCACGGGGGACAGCCCAGATGATGTGCAGGCGGTTGCAGATATGTTGGGCAATGGAAAACCCATTTGGGCGATGATTGAAACGCCGCTGGGTGTTTTGAACGCGGCCGCCATCGCGGCGCATCCCCAGTTGCAGGGGTTTGTCGCAGGCACCAATGATTTGGCCAAGGAACTGAATTGCCGGTTCCGTGCTGATCGGTTGCAGCTGCAAACAGCGCTGCAAACCATGTTGCTGGCTGCGCGTGCGCATGAGGTGGTGGTCGTCGATGGCGTTTATAACCAGTTCAAGGACGATGATGGTTTGCGGGCCGAATGCGAACAGGGCCGGGATTTGGGATTTGATGGCAAAACCCTGATCCATCCCGCGCAAATTGCGATAGCAAATGAATGCTTTGCCCCATCTGCGGCGGAAATTGAATTGGCCCAACGCTATATCGCCGCATTCCAAGAGGTTGAAGCCGCAGGCCAAGGCGTTGCAGTTGTGGATGGTAAAATCGTCGAAAATCTGCATGTTGAAACGGCAAGGAAAACTTTGGCACAGGCCAAAGCTATTGCTCAACAAGATGCGGAGTAAATTATGACATTATTAATTCTTGGGCTGATTCTATGGATTGTGCCCCATTGGCTAAAACGGCTGGCCCCTGATCTGCGGGCGTCCATGGGCGCGCGGGGACGCGGGGTGATTTCGATCCTATTGTTTATCGGATTGGGATTGATGATCTATGGCTATCGTCAGGCCGAGGTTGTCAACATTTGGTATCCTCCAGCGTTTTTGGTCCACTTTAACAACCTGTTAATGGTGGTGGCCGTCGCGGTCTTTGCCATGGCCCATACCAAAGGTCGCCTGCGCGGCAAAATGCGTCACCCGATGTTGGTGTCGGTTAAAATCTGGGCGATCGCACATTTGCTGGTCAATGGTGATTTGGCCTCGATCATTTTATTTGGGGGCATGCTGGTCTGGGCCGTTGTTTCGGTGATTTTGATCAACCGTGCCGAGGACTGGACCCGCCCTGAACCGGGTGACAAAGGCCGCGATTGGCTGTTCGCTGTGATCACGGTGGTTACATTTGCCATAATAATTGGTGTTCACATCGCCTTGGGCGTTCATCCATTTCCGGGCTAAATCATGGCACAGCTTTATCGACTTTTGACACATGAGGATACATCCGCCTTTTGTCACAAGGTGACCTTGGCCCTGTCCAAAGGGTGGGTTCTCTATGGCGATCCCTGTTATGCCTTTGATCAAGAAACAGGCAAAATGCGCTGCGCACAGGCGGTCATAAAAACGATTGCCGATGACTATGATCCGAACATGAAGCTAGGAGAGCAATAATGGCAAAAACCAACCCCGGGCGTTTTTTCGAAGATTACAGCATCGGCCAAATGATCGAACACGCCGTTCCCCGCACCGTATCGGGTGGGGAACGCGCGCTGTATCATGCGCTTTATCCCGCGCGGCATGCGCTGTATTCATCGGACGAATTTGCCCGTGGGTGTGGTTTACCAACTGCGCCGCTGGATGATTTGGCGGCGTTCCATGTGGTTTTCGGAAAAACGGTACCAGATGTATCGCTAAACGCGGTGGCAAATCTGGGCTATGCCCAAGGCCGCTGGTTAAAACCTGTTTACGCAGGCGATACGCTGCGATCGGTATCCGAAGTCATCGGTCTGAAACAAAACTCAAACGGCAAAACCGGCGTTGTTTATGTGCGCACCCGCGGATTGAACCAAAACGACGATGTCGTAATGGAATACGTCCGCTGGGTCATGGTGCGCAAAAACAATTTGGATGCGCCTGCCCCTGAAACGGTGGTGCCTGATCTTAAGCCCAGGTTGGATGTCACGGATCTGGTCATTCCGGACGGGTTGGATTTCACCAACTATAACTTCACCCTCGCAGGCGAAGCGCACCGCTGGGCCGATTATGGCATTGGCGAAATTATCGACCATGTCGATGGCGTCACGATTGAAGAGGCCGAACACATGTTGGCCACGCGCCTGTGGCAGAACACGGCCAAAGTGCATTTCGACGCTACATTCCGCCCCGATGGGCAGCGATTGATCTATGGCGGGCATGTCATTTCGATGGCGCGGGCGCTGTCGTTTAACGGTTTGGCCAATGCGCAAATGATTGTGGGCCTAAATTCTGGGGCGCATGCCAACCCCTGTTTCGCGGGCGATACCGTGAAAGCCTGGAGCGAAGTGTTAGACCGCGCGCCCACCGATGCCCCCAGTGTCGGGGCCATTCGGTTGCGTTTGGTTGCAACCAAAGGCAGCCATCCGAAACAATTAAAATCTGAGGACGGGAAATACGACCCAGATGTTTTGCTGGATCTGGATTACTGGGCTTTGATGCCTCTTTAATCTTGGTTCCAATCGTTATTTTTGTGATCACTAATAATAATTAAGTGATCACAAAATACCGTAATGACATATTTTTAACGGTAACACTATTTCCAGCGCTGGTTTTGCCGTTAGATTATATTAATAAACGGATCATAAGTATGCTCGCGGCCGAACCTGTTGTGGTGGGCCCTGATTGAAACCGAAAGGCTAAGATACATGGCTGATGTAAACCGAGGCAATCGCCCGCTGTCCCCGCATCTGACAATTTACCGTCCCCAATTGACGTCAATCACATCTATTTTGGTCCGGATTACCGGCAACGCACTGATCGTTGGCGCGTTTTTGGTGATCTGGTGGCTGCTGGCGGCATCAACGTCCCCCGAATATTTCGCCATCGCTGACGGTGTGATCCGCAGCTGGTTTGGCAAATTGGTTATGCTGGGGTCGATCTGGGCGTTGTGGTACCACACGCTGGGCGGCATTCGTCACCTGATTTGGGATAATGCGGTCGGTTTGGATTTGCCCACCGCCTATAAACTGGGCTGGGCGTTGGTTATAGGGTCATTTGTGCTGACTGTGATCACAGTCATCGCGCTATAGGGGGAACACATGCGTTATTTAACAGATCGTAAACGCGCCGTTGGCATGGGCAGCGCGAAATCAGGAACTGCACATTTTTGGGCTATGAAGGTCAGCTCGGTCGCGCTACTGATACTGGTGCCTTTGTTTGTTTTGACATTCGGGTCCATCCTTGGCGCCCCATACCAAGAGGTCTTGGCCTATTACCAGCGCCCATTCCCCGCAATCGTGGCGGCGCTGACGTTGATCGTTGGTTTGGAACATTTCCAATCCGGCGCACAGGTTTTGATCGAAGATTATGTGCACGGCACAGCGGAAAAAATCAGCATCATTTTGGTGAAATGTTTGGCCTATGGCATGATGGCAACGGGTTTGTTCGCCATCGCTAAATTGGCACTATAAGGGGCAGGGACTATGGCAGAATATC
>CBFHVU010000183.1:0-3338 GCA_965659465.1 uncultured Paracoccaceae bacterium
TTCCAACAATGCGTCACCGCGGGATCCATCGCGCAGATAGATTTCATAGCCCAGTTCGCTGGACCAGCCTGTGCGCGATACGATCACGGGAATGCCGTCCAAATCATATTCACGCAGCCAGTAATATTTCAGCGTTTCAATGTCATCGCCGAACAATTTTTGCATAATCAGGCCAGATTTAGGACCCTGCAACTGCAAGGGCGACACATCGGGTTCACCAATCTGCACATCCAGCCCTGAATGCACGGCCACGCCCTGCGCCCACAATAAAATGTCGCTGTCGGCCAGTGAAATCCAGAAATGGTTTTCGGCCAAACGCAACAAAATCGGATCGTTCAAAATACCGCCGTCTGCATTTGTGATCAAAACATATTTACACTGACCCACCGCCATTTTTGACAGGTTGCGGGGTGTCAGCATCTGCACGAATTTCGCCGCATCTGGACCGGTAATTTCGACCTGACGTTCCACGGCTACGTCACACAAGATCGCGTCATTCACAAGGCTCCAGAAATTCTGTTCGGGGTCCCCGAAATCACGCGGGATATACATGTGGTTATAAACAGAAAACGCCTTGGCGCCCCAGCGAACGGTTGCCTCAAAGTAAGGCGATTTGCGAATTTGTGTCCCAAAACCAAAGTCATCAGCTTGTGTCATATCCATGTCTCCTGAAAAAGGGATGTGTTCAAATCAACATCCAATTAAGGCAATAGATAGGGCCAAACATTTAAAATGTGTGGTCCAAAAATTTTGCGATCCAAGACCGTTTTGATCTTTTTTTCAAATACGATTAGTCCAAATGGTCTGAACCGAATTTCGCGCCCGCACTAGGCGCCGCGAGCAACCAGTGCAGATAAATCAGGCTGTTGGGATTTAATGCGCCGCGTCACGATATAGGTCATATAGCGGTCAATCCCGATTTCCGCCTCTAACAGGCTATCTATGACGTCTTGGAACACCGCCAACGACGGCGTTACAAATTTCAAAACATAGTCCATGCCGCCGCCCGTGGCGGCGCATTCGACAACCTCGCGCGTGGCAAGGATACGGGATTCGAACCGTTCAAAATCGGATTTGCGATGCTGCATCAGGGATACGGTGACGATCACTTCGGAAAAATCACAGATTTTGCTTAACGCCAGTTGCGCGTGAAACCCCACGATATAGCCCGCCGCCTTTAGCCGTTCCAATCGCGCCCAACAGGGGGTGGGCGACAAATTCACAAATTCAGCCAACCGCGTTTTGCTAAGACGCCCGTGCGCTTGAACCGCACTGAGAATACGCAAATCGGTTGCATCCAAATGCTTGTGTTTCATGTCATCCTCGCGCTGGCCCCTAGGGTAGAGGTTCGTTAGTGTAAATAAAACATAGCGCGCAAGCCCAATTGCGACAGGGTATCGAATTTTTTCAATAGGCAACACAGTATTTCGGATCACGACGATCCAGCGCTTGCACTAGACACAATCCACATGCCGTTACACGAGTGAAATGAGTTATAATTCTAAGTTCATATAGTAAATATTAAAAAAAGGGCCCCCGAAGAGGCCCTTAGATGATCTAAAAATGGCTGCTAAAATTATTTAGACGGATCCATGGTGAACATAAAGATCTGTCCACCTGCATCAGCCTCGTTTGCTTCGACCGCGCCAGAGGATTCTGGACGCGCCTGCACGACACCGATGAATGTCTGCTCCGCAGTTGCAATCTGTCCGCGGATGTCCTGACGTGCGGTTCCTTTCAGCTCTTCTGCCGAGTAGAATGATCCATCGTCTTGCTTGGCGATCAGTGCAGTCACAGGCCATGAACCAGAAAACTCGGTTGTGCCAGGTTTGGTGAATGCGCCGCCTAATGCAGATACACCCGCTTGGTAACGTGGGCTATGCTTACCACCGGCAATCGCCAGCAAATGACCCGCTGCGACGTCCAAGTTTTCATCCAAGGATAGGACATATTTACGCTCGCCAAAGTCATTGCCTGAATCTTCGTCAACAATCAGGTAATCACCCTGTGATGTTTTCGCCCAGTATAGGCCATCTGGTGCAACCATTTTGGCCTGACCCGCTTCCATATGGATTGACGCATCGCCATCAACAGTCTTGAATTCGTCACCGATTTCCAGGGTCAATGCACCGTCAACCGCAGCAACGGACCGTGTAACATTGGCAGGCAAGAGCGCTGGCAATGTTTCCCCATCGAATTCGAATGCACCGAAATCAACCATCATCAACGCACCTTGGTTGGTCAGGTTCGCAAAGTAGCGCGGTGCGCCAGATGGATCGGCTGCGACGTGTTCAACCTTGCTATCACCGTTAAAGTAAATATGACCCTCTGGCTGTTCGTCTTCTTTTTCCCACAACATCATTTCTGTGTCTTGTACTGCTACTGGTTTATCCCAGCCGCCCCACTGATATGATGTTGGGACAAAGTTTGCGGCGAATGACTTTGGCGCATCTGCGTTTTGTACATATTCGTCGATCATCTTCGATGCTGGATTTGGCTCGGCCACCAATGTCGCGGCTGTGTCGTTGGAAACGGCCATGCCGTACAACTTACCAAACAACAGGCCGTTGCGCGCCAAGAATGCATCGCGATCGTTTGCGGTTGCGTAGTCAATGACAGACCCGTCGGCATTGCGATCCTTCATACCAACATAAACTTTAAGTGGTGACGGTTCTTGATCATGGTTGTAGCCTGATGCGACAATCACAACGTAATCTTTGTGGCGCGAATTGATCGGCATCAATTTTTCGTAACCGGTTTGGCCCAAGGCTGGCACCGTATAGGCAACACCATTCGCGATATCGACGGCTACAGATGCCAGACCCATGGTTGCATTTGCATCGGCTGCACCCGCAGGGAACATGCGCCCGATGTTCCATTCTTCGGCCGCAAGCCAGATATCATCGGCAAAGCCCATGCCCGCGCCATATTTATTGGCCTGTTCGTACCAACCACCACAGAAGCTTTGGAAGAAGAAGTCTGCTTGAGTTAGGCGAAAATCAGATGCGAATGGAACCAGTGTGCCATCGGGACGTGTTTGGTTGCCCCATTTCGCGCCCAAGTTTGTTGCGTCACACGATGGCTTAGTCACTTGGTCACCAACGGCGTTATACACGGTGTGGAACAGTTTGCCTGAGCCTTTGACCATATCGGCCGCCGCAGAGTCGTTGTTCATAAAGTCTGCAAATGCGGCACGGTCGAAATCGATGGTGTGCATATGCGACCCAGTAAACGACACGCCGTTTTCCATAACCCATGGGTATGTTTCAGGGTTCGGGGCACTGCCCATCGTGGCATAGGATTCGGACTGATACATGACACGAACTGTTGTGTCATTC
>CBFHVU010000184.1:0-3335 GCA_965659465.1 uncultured Paracoccaceae bacterium
TTGATCCCGCGGGCGGGACGGTTTCGCAAACGGACCTGTATGTTGCTGATGGTCGCATCATTGAACCGGTGGCCAATCCAAACGAAACCGTGGACTGCGGTGGCAAATATTTGGCCCCCGGCATTGTGGATATCGGCGTCAAGGTTGCCGAACCCGGTGAACGCCATAAAGAAAGCTATAAATCCGCAGGCGCCGCCGCCGCGGCTGGTGGTGTGACAACGATTGTCACACGGCCCGACACAAATCCCCCCATTGATACGCCCGAGGCCTTGGAATTTATCCGCCGTCGTGCGGCCGATGCGGTTGGTGTCAATGTTTTGCATATGGCGGCCCTGACCAAGGGCCGATTGGGGCAGGAAATGACCGAAATCGGATTTTTGCAGGATGCCGGTGCCGCGGCCTTTACCGACGGGGATAATGTGATCACCAACACCAAAATCCTGTCGCGGGCACTGACCTATGCCAAATCGCTGGATGCGCTGTGTATGTTGCATCCGCAAGAACCGATTCTGTCGGCGGGTGCGGCCGTGACATCGGGCAAATTTGCATCCCTGCGCGGGTTGCCCGCCGTGTCGCCCATGGCGGAACGGATGGGGATTGATCGCGATATCGCCATGATCGAAATGACGGGGGCCAAGTTGCATTTTGACCAAATCACCACCGCCCGCGCCCTGCCCGCATTGGAACGGGCCAAGGCCAATGGATTGGACGTGACCGCAGGTACGTCAATCCATCACCTGACATTAAACGAATTCGATGTCGCCGATTACCGCAGTTTTTTCAAAGTGAAACCGCCCCTGCGATCCGAAGACGACCGTTTGGCGACAATCCAGGCGGTGGCAAGCGGATTGATCGATATCATTTCGTCCATGCACACCCCCCAAGACGAAGAAAGCAAACGCCTGCCATTCGAAGAGGCCGCAGCCGGTGCTGTCGCCTTGGAAACATTGCTGCCTGCGGCCTTGCGGTTGGTGCACGGCAATTATCTGGATTTGCCCACATTGTTCCGCGCCTTGTCGTTGAACCCTGCGAACCGTTTAGGGTTGGATTGCGGTCGGATATCCGTTGGCGCACCTGCGGATTTGATTGTCTTTGATGCAGACGTGCCCTTTGTTCTGGATCGCAAATCCTTGCGATCAAAATCGAAAAATACCCCCTTTGACGGGCAACGCATGCAGGGTAAGGTCATGGCGACCTATGTCGCTGGCCAAAAGGTGTTTGAACGATGACATTGTTTCCTGAAATCATGACGCAACCGATAGCATTGGCCCTGTGGGCCGCGTTTGGGTACCTGTTGGGGTCTGTGCCCTTTGGCTTGGTCATGGCGCGTTTGTTCGGATTGGGCAATTTGCGCGACATCGGATCGGGCAACATCGGGGCCACCAATGTGTTGCGGACGGGCAATAAATTGGCCGCCTTTCTGACCCTGATCCTAGACAGTGGCAAAGGTGCGATTGCCGTTTTTGTCGCCCGCAGTTTTGCGGCCGAGGATGCCGTGCAACTGGCCGCGCTGGCCGCGTTTTTGGGGCATTGTTTTCCGGTCTATATCGCGTTCAAAGGCGGCAAAGGCGTTGCCACATTTCTGGGGGTTTTGCTGGCTATTTCCTTTCCCATCGGGCTGGCGGCCTGCGCAACATGGTTAGTCACGGCAGTGATCACACGCATATCATCGCTGTCCGCTTTGGTTGCGGCGGGCACGTCGGCCCTTTGGGCCTATTTCTTGGATCAGCCACAATTGGTGGGCCTGTGCCTTGGGTTGGCGGTGTTGATTTTCTATCGTCACAGCGCCAATATCGGTCGGATCATCGCAGGTGCCGAACCACGCATTGGCAAAAAATAACCGCTATAGCCCATCCCAGAATTGGCGCACCAAGGTGGCACAGATGGCCGCATGCGTGATCGGCACCATATGCCCCGCCCCCTGCACCACGATCTGATCACATTGGGGGATCCGACGGGCCAAAGCCGCATGGATCGGATCCATCATGAAATGCGTCTGGGCCCCGCGTACCAACACAACAGTCATAGGCAACTGATCCAGTCCGCCGCTGGATAACATCCCATGCGGATCAGCATGCAGTGCAATACCGCCTGCCGCAATCAAATGAATGCGCCGCGTAATGGCCGACCGATGCGCTGCGGGCAAATGGTCCCATTCCGTCCCATCCCCCCAACGCTGCATAAAATGACACGCGGCAGGGGCCAAATCCCCCCGCTGCAACAACGATGCAAATTCGTTATATTCCGCATCATATCGGGGGCGCATTTCGGGAAAATCTGTTAAACCCGCATAAAAATAGACCGGTTCAAACAAAACCAGGGATCGCACCAATTCTGGATGTGCCAAGGCCAACCGCAGGGCAACCGTCGCCCCAAAGGAATGGCCAATCACATGCATCGGCCTGTCCAGATAGGTGGCCGCAACCGCGACGCAGGCATCTTGGTAATCTTGGTCATCCGTCCAATCTTGGCTCTGGCCATGCCCGATCAAATCAAAGGCAAGGGCCGAAAAATCAGTGCCCATCTGCCCCGCTAAGGGGGCCCAAGACCGCGCATTTGACAGCGAACAATGCAACATCAACGCCTGAGGGTCACCAGACCCGAATTGAATGTCATTGATGGAATATCCTGCCCGCATTCTGTGTCCCATAGTGTGTCCTGCCCTGTCACAATTAATTGCGTCACAAATAACACAGCTTGGCCCAATGTCACGTGGCACGCAATGGAACGCCGCGTTGCGAGTTTCGCGCTTGGGTGGAAAGGTGGTCGAAATTCTGACGGAAATGCCACGTAAATCAGGCTTTTGGCCGCAGGGGGGCTGCCAATGCTTTGCCTGTGGCGTGGGCCGTGCTAAGCGGGGGATATTCATGATTCTGTCACAATCACCTGGGGAAAGACCGAACAATGCCTGCAATCGAACCAAAGCTGATTTCCGGTAACGCAAACCTAACACTTGCCAAAGGAATTTCGCGCCGCATGTCGCTGCACCGCGGACTAAGTGTGTCACTGGTTGATGCGCGTATCGAACGCTTCAACGACCAAGAAATTTTTGTCGAAGTTTACGACAACGTGCGTGGCGAGGATATGTTCATTATCCAGTCCACATCAAACCCTGCCAATGACAACCTGATGGAATTGTTGATTATGACAGATGCGCTGCGTCGGTCCTCTGCGGGGCGTATCACAGCTGTGATCCCCTATTTCGGCTATGCCCGTCAGGACCGCCGCGCCAAGGCACGCACACCGATTTCTGCCAAACTGGTGGCCAATATGTTGGTAGAGGCGGGCGTTGAACGGATCCTGACCATGGACCTGCACGCAGCCCAAATCCAAGG
>CBFHVU010000185.1:0-3328 GCA_965659465.1 uncultured Paracoccaceae bacterium
CGAAATACACCAAGGTCATTACACTGTCCTATACATTCTATGAAACCGACCTGCCGCAGGAAACCGCACAAGCGGATGTTGCACAGGACTATAAAACAACCTTAAACTAAGCCTCCAATGAGGGAAAACTATGGCACACGTTAAAAATCACGACTATCACATTCTGGCCCCGTCTTTGTGGCCGCTCTTGGCGTCTGTTGCAGCATTTTTGATGCTGTTTGGCGCAGTATTGTTTTTCCACGATGGTGGACCCTGGTTGGCTTTGATCGGTTTTGTTGGCGTCTTGTACGTCATGTTCGGCTGGTGGGCTGATACAGTCAAAGAAAACCAAGCGGGCGATCACACACCTGTGGTTCTGATTGGTCTGCGCTATGGCTTTATCCTGTTTATTATGTCCGAAGTTATGTTCTTTTCGGCATGGTTCTGGAGTTTTTTCAAGCACGCGATGTACCCAATGGGCGAAATGAGCCCACTCGTTGACGGGGTTTTCCCACCAGCGGGTATTGAAACATTCGATCCTTGGCACCTGCCATTGATCAACACGCTGATCCTGCTGTGTTCAGGCGCGGCCGCCACTTGGGCGCACCACGCAATCGCGCATGAAAACAACCGCAAAGACATGATCAACGGTCTGGCAATTGCAGTGATCTTGGGTCTGATCTTTACAGGGTTCCAAGCCTATGAATACAGCCACGCGGCCTTTGGATTTGCGGGCAACATCTATGGCGCAAACTTCTTTATGGCGACAGGGTTCCACGGGTTCCACGTGGTCGTGGGAACCATTTTCTTGTTCATCTGTATGTTACGCGCGATGCGCGGTCACTTTACACCTGACAGCCACCTAGGCTTCGAAGCGGCAGCATGGTACTGGCACTTTGTTGATGTCGTCTGGTTGTTCCTGTTCGCAGCGGTCTATGTTTGGGGCCAATAACACGGTTTACGGCTTGATGCTGACAGCATCCTGTCGCATAAACACAGCGCGCGGGATATCCCGCGCGCTTTTGCATTGAGGCCCCTTGTGAAACGACTTTTGTTTTTATTTATCGTTGCAGTTGCCGGAACCGCCGTGCTGTTGTCATTGGGCAAATGGCAGTTGGATCGTTTGGCATGGAAACGTGGGATTTTAGCCGAAGTAGAAACCCGAATCCAAGATGCCGCGATTTCATTGCCGCAAGATTTGGATCGTATGACCGATGAATATCAGTCCATTGAAATATCTGGTACTTTGGGTGCGAATTATGTTCGTGTCCTGGGTGGTCTAAAAAACATCGGTGCAGTTCACAAAATTATATCTGTGCTCGATACTGGTGATCGTCGCGTTTTGGTTGATCTGGGGTATGTGAAAATCGATGATGCGATCACCTTGGATTTAGAAGGTCAATTGAATGTGCTTGGTAATCTGCATTGGCCCGAAGAAATTGACAGTTATACACCCGAGCCAGATTTGAATGCAAACCTATGGTTTGCGCGCGATGTCGATATGTTGGCAGAGCACCTAAACACGGAACCCGTCATGATCGTTGCCAAGCAACTGACGCCCAGCATTGATGGCTTAACGCCTTTACCCGTTGGGACAGCTGGCATTCCTAATGATCATTTGAACTACGCCATAACATGGTTTTCTCTTGCCGCCGTTTGGGCCTCGATGAGTGCTCTTTTTTTCTGGCGCACCCGAAAAAAGGTAACTGAAGAATGATGTATGTATCAACCCGCGGCACGGCACCTGTCTTGCCATTCCAGGATGCGATGCGCACCGGCTTGGCGCGCGATGGGGGGCTATATGTGCCGCAATCCATCCCGCAAATGTCCCACGCCGATATCGCAGCATTGGCAGGCCTTAGTTACGAAGAGATTGCGTTTCGCGTGATGCGCCCATTTGTGGGCGATACCTTTACCGATGCCGAGTTTGGCGACATCATCGCCAAAGCCTATGCCAATTTCGGCCATTCCGCGCGTGCGCCCTTGGTTCAATTGGATAACAATCATTTCCTGTTGGAATTGTTCCACGGACCAACATTGGCGTTCAAAGATTTCGCAATGCAGTTGATTGGCCAGCTGTTTCAGGTGGTGCTGACCCGTTTGGGCGAACGTATTACCATTGTAACCGCAACCAGTGGCGACACCGGATCCGCCGCGATGGAGGCCTTTCGTGGTTTAGATGCTGTTGATCTGTTTGTGATGTTCCCCCATCGGCGCGTGTCCGAAGTGCAGCGTCGCCAAATGACCACCCCATCTGAAAGTAATGTCCATGCCTTGGCCGTTGATGGACATTTTGATGACTGTCAGGCCCGATTGAAAGATATGTTCAATGATTTTGAATTCCGCGATGGTGTGAAATTAGCGGGTGTAAATTCGATCAACTGGGCCCGCGTCTTGGCGCAGGTGGTTTACTATTTCTCATCCGCTGTTCAGCTGGGCGCGCCGCAGCGCAAGGTCAGCTTTACCGTGCCCACCGGCAACTTTGGCGATATTTTTGCAGGCTATATTGCCAAACAAATGGGATTGCCGATTGATCGTCTGGTTGTGGCAACAAACCAAAACGACATTTTGCACCGCTGTTTGACGACGGGGGCGTATCATACTGGCGATGTATCACCATCGATCAGCCCATCGATGGATATTCAGGTCAGTTCAAATTTTGAACGTGCGTTGTTTGACGCCTATGATCGTGATGGTGCGTCTGTTGTACAGTTGATGAATGATTTGAAAACCAAGGGTGGATTTGATCTGTCCCAAGGTATTCTTGATCGTTTGCGTAATCAGTTTGACAGTGGCCGCGTGTCCGAAGACGAAACAATGGCCGAAATATCGGCATCGTTCGCGGGACGTGCAGAATTATTGTGTCCCCATTCCGCCATCGGGGTGCGTGTCGCAGACCAGTTGCGCGATACGGCGACACCTATGATAACACTTGCAACCGCACACCCCGCCAAGTTTCCCGATGCCGTGGAGCAGGCCACGGGTCTGCGCCCACCTTTGCCAACCAGAATGGCGGATTTGTATGACCGAAAAGAGCGTGTGACCCGTGTCGCAAACGATCTGGATGCGTTAAAGGCCGTTGTTTTGGATCGGATATAAAGCGTGAACATAGAACATCATACATTGCCCAACGGCTTAAACATCGTCACCGAACATATGCCAGGTCTGCAATCTGCATCCATTGGCGTTTGGGTCGCCGCTGGTGGCCGTGATGAAACAGCCGAGCAAAACGGCATCGCCCATTTTTTGGAGCACATGGCGTTTAAAGGCACGAAAACCCGATCAGCCCTGCAAATCGCCGAACAGATCGAGGATGTAGGCGGATATATCAATGCCTATACATCGCGCG
>CBFHVU010000186.1:0-3313 GCA_965659465.1 uncultured Paracoccaceae bacterium
TTGGGGCCGTCATCAGCGTGGCACTGGCAATTGCTGCGGCCGTTTGGCATTTGGGATATGTGCGTGCCGTTGAACAGGTGCATGCGCGTGCACAGTCTGATTTGGCCTTGGCATCAGATCGATTGCAGGCCCAGTTGCAGCGGTATCAAGAAGTTGCTGTGCTAATGGCCAACCATCCCGCTTTGGTCCGTGTTACCCATCCTGACGCATCCCCCCAAGATCAGCAGGCGGCGCGCGATGTTTTGCGGGCCGCAGCAGATAAAACAGGGGCTGTTACACTGACCTATGTCGCTGTGGATGGTACAATTTTGGCCTCGGCCACACCCGAGGTTTCGCGCGCGATTGCGACTGCCCCGCATTATCGGCGTGCTTTGACCGGTGCGCTGGGTGTGGGCCATGGGGACGACCCTGTTTTTGGCAAACGTGTGTTTTACTATGCTTCGCCCTTGTTTGGGGCCAAAAGCGGCGTGCGCGCTGTGTTAATCGTGACGGTTGATGTCGATAGGATTGAGGCCCGTTGGCGCGGCACGCGGCCCACCGTATTTTTTGTTGATGAAGGGGGCCATGTTTTTATCTCAAATCGATCTGAATTACTGGGTTGGCTACGCGATCAGAACGAAGTGGGCTTGCATCCGCCACAAAAATCCGCCGGATCCGATTTTGCGTCCCACTTGGTTGCCGGTCAGTTTGAGGTTTGGTCCCTAAATTGGGGTCCCTATGTGCCAAGGCGGGCCCTGCATATTTCCAATGATTTACCGACGATAGAGATGCGCGCCGAAGCTTTGGTTGATCTGTCACCGGCGATGCGCGTGGCGTGGCTGCAATCCTTTGGCGTTGGGGCCAGTATCCTGTTGTTTGGCATGGTGCTGATCTTGGTTTGGTATCGACGTGATGCTTTGGCCCAAGAAAACATTGAATTGGAACATCGCGTATCTGAACGTACGGCGGAATTATCCATCGTGAACCAAAATTTGCGCAGCGAAATTCGTGAACGCCAAGAGGCCGAGGCCGCATTGAAACAGGCCCAATCCGAATTGGTGCGGGCGGGTAAGTTATCGGCGCTGGGGCAAATGTCGGCAGGTATCAGCCATGAATTAAACCAACCCCTGATGGCCATTCAACAATATGCGATGAATGCGCGGACGTTTTTGACACAAGATAATCCGCAGATTGCTGCCGATAATTTGGATCATATTTCGAGCCTGTCGCAGCGTATGGCGCGTATTATTAAAAACCTGCGCGCTTTTGCGCGTAACGAACACGAACCGGTCGGGCGGGTCGATGCGGTCAGTGTGATTGACAGTGCCATTGAATTGATGTCCGTGCGCTGCAAACATGATGGCATCATTCTGAATTGGACGCCCCCCCGATCGCCCGTATTTGTCGTTGCGGGCGAGGTTCGTTTGGGTCAAGTGATCGTGAACCTGATTTCGAATGCGGCCGATGCAATGTTGCATTCTGCGTCGCGTGCGATAACGATTACGCTGGTCCCCTCATACTCAGCTGATCAGCCCGTTGTTTTGTCGGTTGCCGATACAGGGCCGGGGATATCGGAACCTGAAAAAATCTTTGATCCCTTTTACACCACAAAATCCGTGGGGCAGGGCGATGGTATGGGGCTGGGCTTGTCCATATCCTATGGTTTGATCCAAAGTTTCGGGGGCGATATTCGCGGCGAAAACACGGATGATGGCGCGATATTTTCGATTGATTTGAAACCTTGGACGGATACAAGAGACCTATGAAACAGGTATTATTGGTGGATGATGATGTGGCCGTCCGCAATGCGGTGGCCCAAACGCTGGAACTGGCCGATTTCAATGTGATCACGGCTGGATCCTTTGTCGAGGCCAAGGACCAAATCACCAAGAATTTTGCAGGCATTATATTATCGGACATTCGTATGCCGGGTCGTGATGGGTTTCATTTGCTAGACTATGCCAAATCGGTTGATCCTGAATTGCCCGTGGTTTTTTTATCCGGCGAAGGCGATATTCCCATGGCGGTGCGCGCTGTTGGGATAGGGGCATTTGATTTTTTGGAAAAACCTTGCGGTCCTGTTGAAATGATAGCGGTGCTGCAACGGGCGATTGACGCGCGATCTGTTGTTTTGGACAATCGGGCAATGATGCACAAAATACAAACGGCTGATCCTGCCGCGCGTTTGATTTTTGGTGTGTCTGAGGCATCCGAACAGCTGCGCAAAAACATCCGATCGGTTGCGGGTGTCGACACCGAGGTCTTGATCACCGGGGCGCCGGGCACAGGTATTTCCAAAGTGGCCGAAGTCTTGCATCTAAGTTCCCCGCGATCCAAAGGGGCGTTTCAAAAAAGGGCGTCCGAACACCTGACCCGGGACGCTTTGGACGATGTCTTGGCGCAATGCGAAAACGGTGGCGTGTTCTTTGACGCGATCGAGCAGATGCCGCGCGATACTCAGTTAAGGCTGTTGGATCATATGGAAACGGGGGGGCGTATGCCCCGTATCATCGCAGGCACGAATATGAACGTGGCGGATTTGGATCAATCACAGACGATGGTACCAGATTTATATTATCGCCTCAGCGCTTTATCGATCCGCATCCCGTCTCTGGCCGAACGCCCCGAGGATATTCCAGTGATGTTTCGCCACTATGTCGCCCAAGCCGCCGAGCAATCGGGAAAACCCGTGCCCGAAATTGGCCCCGATGTGATCGGGTCGCTGATGGCGCGCGAATGGCCCGGAAATGCACGATCATTGATGAGCGTGGCCATGAAATTTGTGTTGGGCATTTCGGATTTTGTCCAGACGGACATCGACGAAACACTGGGTCTGGCGCAGCAAATGGCGCAGGTGGAAAAGGCACTGATCATGGACGCGCTGCGCAAATCCAACGGTCGTGTGGCTGAGGCAATCAAAATCCTAAAACTGCCGCGCAAGACCTTTTACGACAAGTTAAACAAACACGGGATTCGCGCCGAGATGTTTCGTTAATTTGTGCGGAAATCCACACACCTTTACGTAGGGGCCGTGCGAAAATTCGCACAGTGTGGCGCGTGTTTGATGGGTGATATGTGCGCATTCCTGCGTAAGTATATGTTTTTTAATTGAATTATTAATCTGTCACGCCAGTGTGATTGAATATTTGCATCCAATCACGGGAATCTTTTTAGTGTTGTCAGCCCAATTTGGGACCAATGGAAACGGGAGGACATTCCATGAAACTATTTACCGCTGCTTTAACAGCTCTGACCCTTACCGTGTCAGCTGGTGCGGTTTCTGCTGCTTGTGACGACGGCGAAATCGTAATAAAGTTCAGCCATGTGACGACTG
>CBFHVU010000187.1:0-3286 GCA_965659465.1 uncultured Paracoccaceae bacterium
CAATATATTTCGACAATGTTTCACGATCAGATCCAATCATGGATTTATCAGTAAACTGCGACAACACATTGAACGGTTTGTTAAACAAAACGATCATACAAACAAACCATCGGCCGGCTTGACCGTCCCACAATGCACACCACGCCAATTCGTGACAGGTGCATTTAGGTATCTTTGCGCCACAGGGTCAGCGGGGTCCAAAACACCCAAATCGACCAAAATCGCCGTAATCGCACATTCACTGGCACGGGTTGCCCCATCGACAATTTTCAACGCGACGCCCAATTTTTTCTCTGGAATTATCGCGATGAAATATCCCTCAGCCCCGGTCTTTAAGGCGACCCGCCCCTTGGCCGTGCGCATAAGATCTGTACAGGCACGATCTTCGCCCGCGACCAATTCAGGATATTCCATCATCGCCTGCGTCAATCGCCACGCGGCTTGAGACATTGTGTCCGTACGATCGGCACTGGAAGCAAACCACGCCATCGCCCGCGCCATCGCCTGAACCGTTGTGGCGAGATTTGGCGCGGAACACCCATCAATGCCAAACGCCGGACTGGTGTGGTCCGTCACCGTTTCAAACGCATCCAAACAGGCCACCTGCACAGGGTGATCGGGGTCAATATATTCCGGCCCCGCGCCCAGATGTTTGTTCAGGGTCAAAAACCCACAATGCTTGCCCGAGCAGTTATTATGCATCTGACAGGGGCTTTGATCGGTCTTGATCAATTGCAATTTCGCAGCCGGATCGCGCGGCATTTGCGGGCCACAGCGGAAATCATCGTCGCCCAGTCCCAAATCACCCAACCATGCCTGCACCCGATCAGTATGAATGGCCGCCCCATTATGGGATGCACAGGCTAACGCCAACTGTTCAGAACGCAGCCCAAACCGATCCGCTGCCCCCGATGTGATTAACGGCAAGGCCTGTATCATTTTCGACGACGATCGCGGATAAACAACCGCCTGCGGATCGCCCCAAGATTTCACAATCTGTCCCGCATCGTCACAGATCACCGCATGACCATAATGCAGGCTTTCGACCAAGGGGCCACGCCATACGTTACACAGAATTTCAGCCGAATTCATGATTACTCCGTTAATTTAGGCAATTTTATGCCAAGGGGGCTTTTACCAAGCACGAAAATCAGTCTAGTATATGCGCATCGAGATATAAAGAGGTGTCACCGACCCCGTGGGCAAAGAATACCATTGGGCCGGCAAAATTGGCCATAACAAGGCCGGAGGCTTACATGAATTCAGGACTACGCATTTTGGCAAGTGTTGCGCTGGCAAGCGCAGTTGCCTCAGTCTGTTACGCACAAGAAACCAGTTCAAACAAAGTTGCCGAAAAAACGGATTGGGCCGTCTTTGTCGAAAACGAACCCAAGGAATGCTGGGCTGTGTCCGTGCCTAAGGAAACCGTAAACACCCGCCAAGGGCGTGTTGTGTCCGTGCGCCGCGGGGAAATTTTGTTTTTTGTTACCTATAACCCTGCATCGGGCGTCAATGGTCAGGTTAGTTTTACCGGCGGATATCCCTTTACGGACAAAGAACCCGTGGACCTAAACATCGACGGAAAATCCTATAGCTTGTTCGCCCAAGGCGAATGGGCATGGGCCGCCAAGGGCCAAGACAGCGAAATTATCGCAGCTATGAAACGTGGGGCCAAGGCCGTTGTCACCGCAAAATCGGCACGCGGAACAACGACCAAGGATACGTTTTCCTTGTCAGGTGTCACCGCCGCCATCGAAGACGCGGAAAAGCGCTGCAAATAACGCAGTCAAAAATTTTGCCAAATCCAAGCGAATCCTGTATGGGTTCGCTTTGTTCGTTTCTAAAAGGTTGGTACCATGACCACAGCTGCACCTATCACGCAGGATGTTCTGACAATTCCGCGCAAATTGCCTGATGGCCCCATTAATCTGGTCGGCCTGACACGGGACGTAATGCGTGACACGCTGATTGCACATGGCACCCCCGAAAAACAGGCAAAAATGCGCGTGGGCCAGATCTGGCAATGGATCTATGAAAAGGGCATCAGCGATTTTGACGCCATGACCAATTTGGCCAAACCATATCGCGCAGAATTGGCACAACACTTCACCGTGGCGCGGCCAGAAATCGTGTCAAAACAGGTCTCACTTGATGGGACGCGCAAATATCTGATGCGCATCGCTGGCGGACACGAGGTCGAAACCGTCTACATCCCAGAAGAGGACCGTGGAACCCTCTGCGTCAGTTCCCAAGTGGGTTGCACGCTCACCTGTTCGTTTTGCCACACAGGCACCCAAAAACTGGTCCGAAACCTGACGGCTGGCGAAATCATCGGGCAGGTGCTGGTCGCGCGCGACGATCTGGGCGAATGGCCCGTTCCAGGTGCGCCGAAAAACGAAACGCGCCTTTTGTCCAACATTGTGCTTATGGGTATGGGCGAGCCGCTTTATAATTTTGAAAACGTCCGCGACGCCATGAAAATCGCTATGGACCCCGAAGGTATTTCGCTTTCGCGTCGCCGTATTACACTGTCCACATCCGGCGTTGTCCCTGAAATCGCGCGCACCGCAACTGAAATCGGTTGCCAACTTGCAATTTCATTCCACGCAACAACCGACGAGGTGCGCGATAAACTGGTGCCAATCAATAAAAAATGGAACCTAACGGAATTATTGGACGCACTCCGCACATATCCAAAACTCTCAAATTCCGAACGCATCACCTTCGAATATGTCATGCTCAAGGACGTCAACGACACTGACGAAGATGCGCGCCGCCTCATCAAACTTATCAAGGGGATTCCGGCAAAAATCAACCTCATCCCCTTTAACGAATGGCCCGGCTCGCCCTATGAACGCTCAGACTGGGACCGCATTCAAAAATTCGCGGACATCATCTACAAAGCGGGCTACGCCAGCCCTATCCGCACCCCAAGAGGCGAAGACATCATGGCCGCCTGCGGCCAATTAAAATCCGCCACCGAACGCGCCCGCAAAACACGCGCGCAAATCGCGGCGGAAACAGGCCTCTAATCACACTTTTAGTTTTGCCAAAATACTCTGGGGGGATTGGTCACAATGTCTATTGTGACCAAGTGGGCAACGCCCCTATCCCTGACAGATTGCCTCGCGCCCGTTTTCGCTCAGCACAAACACACCCTCATCCTCAATAACAATCGGCGACAACGCACGCCCAAAGGCAGCGCCGCCATCGATATTGATGGTCTGTCCTGTCTGAATTGGGTGCGCGTTCGGTGTATGCCCATGCACCAAATATCGCCATTCAA
>CBFHVU010000188.1:0-3202 GCA_965659465.1 uncultured Paracoccaceae bacterium
TCCCAAGGCCCTGAAAACAGCCGATATCGGCGATCTGACGCGGGCCATGGCATATGCGCAAAGCAATGGACGCCGTGAAATTACCGAATTCATTTTGGAAAACCTGCCCAAACGCCTGCGCGTAACATCAAAGAAGAGCTGCATGCGATCGACACTGTACCCCAAAAACAGGGCAGCGCCGCACAGACCCGCGTGGTTGGATCCATTCAAAATCAAATCTCATCAGGCGACATTAGCCTGATCCAACCCGATCCGGACTGAACCGAAATTACCTGAGATCCTTTAGCGTGTGATATCGGCGGCCAAAACGGGGCCATGATCTGCGCCCTGAACAAACACCGCAATGTGATCGCCAAATCCGGTCAGGGTCCGTTCAAATTTCGGCGCACTATAGGAGGCAAGCGGCGTCAGCCGCGTCACAATATTGGTATAGGTCCAAACACGGCCCGCATTTTCGCCCGCTTGAATACTGACCTGCTGGGAAGGGATGAATTCAGCCACATATACCACTGGCTTGGTCACCTGTGCGGGGGGTGTGCCAGTGATCGATACAGATACCCCACCTGCCCCACGTGTCAGTCGGACACTGACACCGGTGTCATTATGCGATTGGGTTTTGACCGCTTGGGCCACATCCATGGGTTTCGATCCCACCGCAAATTCAAGGCCCTGCACGACCACCTGAGGGGTATAGACCATTTTCGCGCCATGCCGTTTTGCATAGGATTTCTGACGCTGGGTATATTCGGCGCGCGCAAAGATATCTTGCCACCCGATATAATCCCAATAATCCACATGAAAGGCCAAGCCCACGATACCGGGCCGTTTGACTAAATCTTGGAACAACACATCTGCATCAGGGCACGACGAACACCCCTGTGATGTATAAAGTTCAACCAAAACTGGTTTATCATTGGCGCTGGCGGGATGCACCCAAAACGCGGCTGTCATCAATAATCCGCCGAAAACCCGCAAAATTTGTTTCACGCTTCACCTATGTGTTTTTGATACCATTGTTCTATGCGCTTTTAACAACAAACGCCAATCAACGATTTGCGATCATTTGTGACAATGTACACAGGCGCGCCCATGTCCAGCAAAAACGCATCAGACACATATAAAAATACTAGCCACGCTCATCGCCAAAGGATACGCCCCAATCACGCACATGTGGGTCAATTGCAGCACGCGGGGCGATTACCACGATTTGTCCAATCATGTCAGATGGGACCTTGGCCGCGCTAGGCTGCACGCGCACACTGTCGCGCGACTTTGATACGGAATGTAAAGACACCTGTCCATGTCGACCCTTAAGCTGCGCAAAGCCCTTGGCGCGTTGAATGTATTGGGGCATGTTCACCAACCAATCATGGACCTGGTCAATATTGGCCCCATTGGGAACCGACACCAATTTGCGGACAAACTGGGCGCTATCTAGGTGTGAGTGTATCGGGGCCGCTGAGTTTGGATTTTGCGGCCCACCCCCCATGGCGTGGCCCGATACTGCGCCCTGCATCATTTGTCCCAATTCAGTCACCTGTGGAATTGTGCCCCCATTCGGGGCCCTGAGACGGTTCAAAATTTCTTTGTTATCTGAACACACACGATTGGGAACCAAATACTGGGCCACAGTAATCTGGTGTAAAAACAGCTCTGCAATATATTTTTTTTCACACGCTTCACGCGCCTGCGATACATCCACAACGGTCACAATCTGCGCCGGTGCAACACCCGATGCCCCCATCAACAGCGTGGCCATGCGATCAGACCGCGCAACGCCACTGGCCTCGACAATAATGACGTCTGGGCGCGCGACACGTTCTGCGGCCTGCTGTGCGGCAGCCAGCAGGCTATCACCGATCGAACTACAGGCGCAGCCATTAGACAATTCAATCGTATTTTCATATTTATTATCAATTAGATGCGCGTCGATATTCACCTTTTCAAAATCATTGACCAACACCACAGCCCGCAGGCCATTAGGGGCAGACAAAAACTGATTGATCAGCGTGGTTTTACCCGCGCCCAAATATCCTGACACCAAAATACATGGGATCAGCGCCGTCCCCACGGGCCTAGTCCGTCACCAGATGCGCGACGCCGCCGAACACTGTGGCATGCACACCGATGTCCTTAAGGTGCATGGGATCAACAGCCAAAGGATCTTGATCCAGAACGGTAAAATCAGCGCGTTTTCCCGCGCGAATGGTGCCGATGTGATCCTCTTGGCCGAGAACATAGGCTGCATCAATTGTGATCGCGCGCGGGGCATCATCGACGCTGATGCGTTCATTTGGCCCCAACACGCCGCCAGATTCGTCCACGCGGTTGACCGCCACCCATGCACTGCGCAGGGGCTGCGCCGGATGATACCGACCCGATTTTGCGCGCGGCCGGTGAAAGCACCCTAAATCAGATTGCTAAGCGGATTATCGCAAAGCAAGAAATGATAATACATTCAATTACTTAGATCGTATTTTCGCAAAAATCGCATATTCATCGGCGATAAATCGCAGTTCACATAAGTATATATCATCTTATACCCGATTATTATAAATTTTATCTATTTTATTTTTTCATCTATCCCAGTGTTACCGCGAGCATACTGTTTGCGAATTTATGAAAGGGATGCTTGAAATGAAAAAGCAGCTATTTTAACCGCAGCCTCGGCTGCCGTCGTAATTATCGCGACTGGCGCATTCGCTCAGGATACACTGACCGGTGTTAAAGGCTTGAATGACCAGATCGACGACATCACAGAAAACGTCCAAGACGATCTGGAACAGGGCAATGATGCCGACCGCTATACCTTTGGTGCGCCGAATGCAGGCTGGACCGGATCTTTGGCAGCCTCTGCCCCTGCCACCTCGGGCAATACGCAAAACCGTGATGTTTCATTGGCCGGCCGCCTAAGCTATGGCACAGGCGTTTGGGCACATTCGTTTGGCTTTGCCGGTGAATTCGGTCAAACCGATGACACAAAAACTAAACAAAAGATTTACGGTACATATGAAGCCAACCGTTATTTCAACGATACAACATTCGCCTTTGCCACGGCACGCGCCAGCGTTGACGAATTTGGTGCCTTGGCCAAAGATGCCTTTATCGGATTTGGTCCAGGTATGCGCGTCATCAAACAAGACGACATGAAATGGCGTATCCAAGCAGGTCCAGGTATTCGTTACAGCGAAGACCAAGCCGG
>CBFHVU010000189.1:0-2882 GCA_965659465.1 uncultured Paracoccaceae bacterium
ACAACTTGGTTGTCTTCAACTGTGATTGTAACGTCGTCTGTTGCTTTAAAGGTACGTGTACCTTTAGGGCCTTTTACTTCTACGGTCTGACCAGACACAGATGCTGATACACCTGCGGGCAGCTCGACCGGTTTTTTACCAATACGAGACATGTCCAGTCCTCCTTAGAACACGGTGCAAAGAACTTCGCCACCAACATTGTTGGCACGAGCATTTGCATCCGACATTACGCCTTTTGGTGTAGAGACGATAGAAATGCCAAGTCCTTGACGAACTGATGGGATTTCATTCACGCCCAGGTACACACGACGGCCTGGTTTAGAAACACGCTTCAAATTGCGGATTACTGGTTCGCCATCAAAATATTTCAGGCTGATCACGATTTCGTCGTGACCGTTTGCACCAGTTCCTTTTTCGTAGCCGCGGATGTAACCTTCGTCTTGAAGAACATCCAACACCCATGCGCGCAATTTGGACGCTGGTGTTGCTACGGTGGATTTACCACGCAAAGATGCGTTACGAATACGGGTAAGCATATCGCCGATAGGATCGTTCATATCGTCACTCCCTTACCAGCTGGATTTCACAACGCCAGGCAATTGGCCGGCAGATCCCAATTCGCGCAACGCAATACGCGAAATTTTCAGCTTACGATAGTAAGCATGGGGACGACCAGTCAGCTGACAACGGTTGTGCATACGGTTAGCCGCAGAGTTGCGCGGCAATTTCGCCAATTTCAAGCGTGCTTTGAAACGCTCTTCCATTGGACGGCTCTCATCATTCGCGATCTCTTTCAGCTCAGCGCGTTTTGCAGCATATTGTGCCACCAAACGTGCGCGCTTTTTCTCGCGTTCGATCATTGCTTTTTTAGCCATGATTTAGGTCCTTTCCGCGGATCAGCTATTAAAAGGCATGTTGAAATGCTTCAACAGCGCTTTTGCTTCCGCGTCGGTTTTCGCGGTTGTGGCGATTACGATATCCATACCCCAAACTTCATCAACTTTATCAAAGTCGATTTCTGGGAAAACGATGTGCTCTTTAATGCCCATGGCATAGTTGCCACGACCGTCAAAGGATTTACCAGATACACCGCGGAAGTCGCGGATACGTGGCATAGCAACCGTGATCAAACGATCCAGGAATTCGTACATGCGGTCACCGCGCAACGTAACTTTTGCACCCAACGGCATTTCTTCACGAACACGGAAGCCCGCGATCGATTTTTTTGCCTTGGTTACAACAGCGTGTTGACCTGCGATGGTTGACAGATCCTCTTGGGCTGACTTTGCTTTTTTGCTGTCTTTAACAGCTTCTGCGCCGCAGCCAATGTTCAGAACGATTTTGTCCAAACGTGGGATTTGCATGTCGTTTGTATAGCCGAACTCTTCTCTCATCGCCGCACGAATACGGTCTTTGAAATCAGCCTTCAGGCGTGGGGTGTATGTTGCAGTATCAAGCATCGATCGCATCCCCTGTGGTTTTTGCAATGCGCACTTTTTTGCCGTCTTCTACTTTGAAGCCAACACGTGTCGCTTTGCCGTTTTTATCCAACAACGCCAAGTTCGATAGATCGATCGGCATTGCCTTTGGCATGCGACCACCTTGGGTTGTTTGTGTTTGACGCTGGTGACGGATCGCCATGTTAACGCCATCTACAACCGCTTTGTTTGCCTTAGGATCGACAGAAGAGATTGTGCCCTTCTTGCCTTTGTCCTTACCGGCCAAAACGATCACTTCGTCGCCTTTACGGAGTTTCGCAGCCATTACAGCACCTCCGGAGCCAAAGAAATGATTTTCATAAAGTTTTTCGCGCGAAGTTCACGAACAACTGGGCCAAAGATACGTGTACCTACTGGCTCGCCTGCGTTATTCAAAATAACGGCTGCGTTGCTGTCGAAACGAATGGCTGTGCCATCTTCACGACGAACTTCTTTTGCTGTGCGAACAACAACGGCCTTACGGACGTCGCCTTTTTTCACACGGCCACGAGGGATGGCTTCTTTTACGGATACAACGATAATATCGCCGACCGAAGCGTACTTACGCTTAGAACCACCCAACACTTTGATGCACTGAACTCGGCGTGCGCCAGAGTTATCAGCAACATCCAGATTAGTTTGCATCTGGATCATGCGGTGTCTCCCGACCTTTGGGGTTTCCTGATATCCAGGGAGGCTTTCCCCAGGGTTTCGTTAATGCCAAAAGGGCCTAGAGGCTTACGCCTCAAGGACCTCCCAACGCTTGGTTTTCGATTTAGGCGCACATTCGATGATGCGAACTGTGTCACCTACTTTGAAAGTGTTGTTTTGATCGTGGGCCCGGTATTTTTTGGACTTACGGATCGTTTTTTGCAGAACAGGGTGCTTGAAGCGACGCTCAACTGATACTGTTACTGTTTGTGCGTTTGCGTCTGATGTGACAACGCCTTGCAGAATTCGTTTAGGCATATCTTGGCTCCTTACTCTGCCGCTGCCGCAGCTTTTTCGCTCAATACTGTTAGAACACGCGCAGTGTCGCGTTTAACAGTGCGCATACGCGCTGTGTTTTCCAATTGGCCAGTGGCCTGTTGGAAACGCAAGTTGAACGATTCTTTCTTAAGGTTGGCCAGCTCTTCACGAAGCTGATCAGGCGTTTTATCACGCAATTCTTGGGCGTTCATAGCCTATCTTCCTTTTCTCAAACACCAGAAGGCCCTTTCGGTTACCTTTTATCCAGTGGATTATTTCGTTGCTTTAAATAAAGCATGATGCGCCGATTCTTACGAAACCGCGCGACAACTCGGCCCGTCTATATCAAGGTTTCGCTTTTATCAAGCGTGAAATCCAAAAAAAGCAGGGCATCAGCCGATCTAACTGAGGCAGCTGTGTATATTGCGGCATTTC
>CBFHVU010000189.1:2892-3185 GCA_965659465.1 uncultured Paracoccaceae bacterium
ATCAATTTTTTTCGAAAAGCACACGCAATTCATTTTTGCTTTTTAGACAAGAGAAAATATTCATGTGTGTAAAGTTCATAATGTAAATCCCCCCTTGGGGGGAATGTTTCAAAAATGTATCGGCCACCACACTTAACCCGTCGAGAAATTGAAATAGTACCATTTCTTGTGTCAGGGGCAACGCGCACGGAAATGGCGCATCATTTCAATATGTCCGAAGAAACGATAAAAACCCATGTCAGAAATTTGCTACGCAAATTTGGCGCTGCGTCGTTGCGAGACTGCATTTTTGA
>CBFHVU010000190.1:0-3180 GCA_965659465.1 uncultured Paracoccaceae bacterium
GGCGCAGGGTTTCGTTCACGGTGGCCACAACGGCCGCTGACCCAACGGGATGGGCGGAATAGGTGTAACCGTGGAAAATGGCGCCTTCGCCTGTGGTGTCATTTTCGAACACCTCGGCCACCTTGTCGCTGACCAGTGCGGCACCAACGGGGAAATACCCCGATGTGATCCCCTTGGCCATCGACATCATGTCGGTTTTGACGCCCCAATGCCGCGCACCCGACCAATCACCTGTGCGGCCAAACCCTGTGATTACTTCGTCCGAGATCATCAAAATACCGTGGCGATCACAGATATCGCGCATCAGTTTCATGAAACTGGCGTCTGGCACGATGACGCCGCCCGCGCCTTGGATCGGTTCCATGATAAAGGCGGCAATGGTGTTTGCCCCTTGGAATGCGATTTCATCCTCGAAACTTTGGGCGATCAATTGTGCCAATGTCGCGGGGTCGGTTTCGTTGAACGGGTTGCGATAGGTATAGGGGGATGGCAAATGGAAACAGCCCGGCAACAAGGGTTCATAATTGATCCGAAACCGGTTGTTGCCGTTCACTGACGCGCCGCCAAAATGGGTGCCGTGATAGCCTTTTTTCAGGGAAATATATTTGGTGCGTGTGGGTTCGCCGCACAGACGATGGTACTGACGTGCAAGGCGCAAACAGGTTTCAACCGAATCCGATCCGCCTGAAGTGAAAAATACCCGTGACATGCCATCATCGGCAAACATTTCGCGCACCAAATACGATGCCTCGATCGCGGGGGGATTGGTGGATCCTGCAAAGGCCGAGTAATATGGCAGATCATACAGTTGTTTGCTGATCGCATCCTTGACCACATTATTTGAATAGCCCAGGTTGACACACCAAAGCCCGCCCACGGCATCCACGACCGTATGCCCATCAATATCGGTGATTGAACTGTCCTGCGCTCCCACAATGATTTTTGGCGGGTTTGCCTGTGAATCGGCGGGGTGACCCATCGGATGCCATAGGTGGCGTGCGTTGTGTTCTGTTGTAAAATTATGATCGCGCATTTTAGCCTCTGCCAAAGGAAATTGTTCTGGTGCTACGATGGATTTTTGTTTTCCGTAAGTCCAGCAAAACTATGCGTCACTTACTGGACTTGGTATAATTTAGCGTGTAACCAAGGCGGACTATGGCTAAGCAAAAATCTGATCCCAATTACAAAGTTATCGCCGAAAACCGTCGCGCGCGTCATGATTACGCGATCGAAGAGGATTTGGAATGTGGCATCGTTTTAATGGGGTCAGAGGTGAAATCCCTACGCAGTGGCAAAGCCAATATCGCCGAAAGCTATGCCCATGTGGATGATGGCGAACTGTGGTTGGTAAACTCTTATATCTCGCCTTATGAGCAGGCGCGCACATGGGGTCACGAAGAAAGGCGCAAACGCAAGTTGATGGTCAGTCGGCGCGAACTGGCGCGTTTGTGGTCGGAAACACAACGCAAAGGCATGACCTTGGTTCCATTGGTGATGTATTTCAATCACAAAGGATTTGTGAAATTGAAAATTGGTGTCGCTAAGGGTAAGAAAAACCACGACAAAAGAGCTGATGCAGCACAAAAAGACTGGGGTCGCCAAAAACAGCGTCTCTTGAAGCAGGGTCTTTAGTAATAAATTCATATATAAAATATATACTTTCGTGTGTATTTGCGACTAGGTTTCCCCTATAGGTGGATGATCTATTAAAAGGGGAAGAACATGGAATTAATTATTTCTTTAATAGCGGGTGCAGTTGGTGGAAATGCAGCAGGCAAGGCGCTGCCGTCTTTGAACCAAGGGACTTTGATCAATTCAATTTCCGGCATTGTCGGCGGCGGTCTCGGGGGGTCAATCCTTGGTATGCTTGGCGCACCTTATATGGCTGGTGCCATGGGTGGTGCTGGTGGCCTAGACATTGGATCGATGGTTGGGCAACTGGCCGGCGGTGGCGTTGGTGGTGCCGTTGTGATGGCCGTTGTCGGCATGATCCGATCAAAAATCAGCTGATCGGTACTAAAAATACAGACTTGGCGGGGAATTTGTTCTGCCAAGTCTTGCGTCATTGTTGTCTGAGTAGTAGTCAGTTTCTAGTCTATCGAGGGACAAGCAATGATTGATAATCCCAAAACTTTAGTGTCAACAGAGTGGTTGGCGAACCATATCAAAGACCCAGATCTGCGAATTTTGGATGCGTCATGGTATATGCCGCAAATGGTACGCGACCCGCGGGCCGAATACAATGCGGCACATATTCCCGGTGCGCGGTTTTTCGATATAGATGATATTTCAGACAATCGTTCAGACCTGCCGCATATGGCACCGCCGGTGGAAAAGTTTATGTCCCGGCTGCGGGCAATGGGCGTAGGTGATGGTCATCAGGTTGTTGTATATGACGGCATGGGCCTGTTTTCTGCGGCGCGGGTGTGGTGGCTGTTTCGTTTGATGGGCCAAAATAATATCGCTGTTCTGGACGGTGGGTTCCCCAAATGGCAGTCCGAAGGCAGAGCCGTAGAAGATATGCCGCCTGTCGTTCGTGATCGCCACATGACCGTGCGTCGCCAAAATCACATGGTCAAAGATGTGACCCAAGTGGCCGCCGCGTCGAAATTGGGTGATTACGAAATTATCGATGCCCGTTCCGCCGCGCGGTTCCGCGGCGATGCGCCCGAACCCCGCCCAGGGTTACGTACTGGGCATATTCCAGGTTCAAAAAATGTTCCCTATACATCATTGTTGAATGATGACGGAACGATGAAATCCCCCGAAACAATGCGCGACATATTTGTGGCCGCTGGTGTTGACCTGACCAAACCCGCGATCACCAGTTGCGGATCAGGTGTAACAGCGGCGGTTGTCAGTCTGGCATTGGAAATTTTGGGAAAAACAGATCATGCCCTTTATGATGGCAGTTGGTCGGAATGGGGTATGTTCCCAACCGTCCCTGTCGCAACCGGAGAGACGTAATGTTCCAAGCTTTGAAACCCCAGCCCGAAGATAAAATTCTGGCCCTAATGCAAAAATACAAAGAGGACCCGCGGGACACCAAGATTGATTTGGGTGTCGGCGTTTATAAGGACGCAAATGGCCAAACGCCGATTATGCGCGCGGTCAAAGCGGCTGAAAAAACACTGTGGGAACAGGAACAGACCAAATCCTATGTGGCCTTAGCTGGGGATC
>CBFHVU010000191.1:0-3105 GCA_965659465.1 uncultured Paracoccaceae bacterium
CCGCTGAATTTTTTCCTAGGGTTAATCACCGGAGCGGAAGAGGTCGGCCGCATGGAACGCTCAGCGACGGCGTGGCGTCCTGTCATTTGGCCGATCAAAGCGGTTATGATTTTCGGGCTTTCATTGATGCTGCTGCAAGCTGTGTCCGAACTGATCAAGGATCTGGCCCGCGCCCTGGGACATGACGTATCGGAGCCCAAGTCATGAGTCAGGAACACATCGCCCTTTTCATGTTTGCATCCATGATGCTGATGCTGTTTTCAGGGCAGCGCGTGTTTGGTGCCATTGGCGCGATTGCGGCGATTGCGGCCATGGCGCTTTGGGGGACTGGTGGCCAAGACATTCCGTTTTCGGCGGCGATGAAGCTGATGAAATGGTATCCGCTGTTGACCCTGCCGATGTTCATTTTCATGGGATATGTCCTGTCTGAAAGCCGGTTGGCCGATGACCTGTATCGCATGTTTCATGTGTGGTTTGGCAATGTCAGCGGCGGTTTGGCGATGGGCACCATCGGGTTGATGGTATTGATTTCCGCGATGAATGGCCTGTCGGTTGCGGGTATGGCGATTGGGGCAACGATTGCATTGCCGGAATTGCTGCGCCGTGGCTATGACAAAATCATGGTGACGGGGGTGATCCAGGCGGGATCATCTCTGGGCATTTTGGTGCCGCCATCAGTTGTTTTGGTGCTTTATGCCATGATCGCGCGCCAACCGGTTGGGCAGCTGTGGCTGGCCGGTGTCCTGCCGGGGTTGATGATGGCTGCGATGTTTGTGGTCTATATCTGGATCCGCTGTCGCCTGAACCCTGCGCTGGGTCCTGTGGCGTCTGATCTGGATGATGTGACACGCGCCGAAAAAATCCGCCTGTTAGGGGCGGGGGTTTTGCCATTGGTAATTTTTGCCGCGATGATGGTGCCGTTTGTCAACGGATGGACATCGCTTGTCGAAAGTTCGGCAATTGGGGCGATCACCGCTTTGGTGGCCTCGGTCCTGAAACGGCGGATGACATGGTCCGTTCTGCATACCTGCGTCAAACAAACCTTGGGCATATCCTGTATGTTCATGTGGATTATCTTGGCTGCCCTTGGCTTTGGCGCTGTCTTTGATGGGTTGGGCGCGGTCAAAGCGATTGAAAACCTGTTTACGGATCAATGGGGGCTAAGCCCATGGATGATCTTGATCCTGATGCAGCTTAGTTTCGTCATTATGGGCACATTTTTGGACGATACAGCGATGTTGGTGATTGTCGCACCCCTCTATGTTCCTTTGGTTGGGGTGCTGGGATTTGATTTGATCTGGTACGGTGTGCTTTACACAATCACCACGCAAATTGCCTATATGACGCCGCCCTTTGGCTATAACCTGTTTCTAATGCGGGCCATGGCGCCACCAGAAATCAGCCTGACCGATATTTATCGGTCCATCGTGCCCTTTGTTGGCATCATGGTGATCGCACTGGGCATCATCATGCTATTCCCGGAAATCGCGCTTTGGCTGCCAGATTATATCTACGGAAAATAACAAGAAGGCCTTTAGGCACAAAACTTAACCAAAGGAGAGTATTATGACAAATACAACAAGACGTAACTTTATTACCACCGCCGCAGTGGGCGCGGCGGCCGCCCCCTTGGCAACACCGGCCTTGGCGCAAAGCACAATCAAATGGCGCATGCAAACCTATGCCGGTCCTGCACTGGCCGCGCATGTAATTGACCCTGCGATCCAAATGTTCAACAAAATCGCCGGCGATCGGATGCAGATCGAATTGTTCTATGCCGACCAATTGGTTCCAACGGGCGAATTGTTCCGCGCCATGCAGAAGGGCACGATTGATGCGGTGCAATCGGATGACGATTCAATGGCATCGCCCACAGACGTCACCGTGTTTGGTGGCTATTTCCCATTCGCATCGCGCTATTCCTTGGATGTGCCCGTGCTCTTTAACCAATACGGTCTGAACGAAATCTGGGATGAACAATACAGCGCCGTGGGCGTAAAACACATCAGTGCGGGATCATGGGACCCCTGCCATTTCGCAACCAAAGACCCCATTCGCAGCCTTGAGGACCTGAAAGGCAAGCGTGTCTTTACATTCCCGACGGCGGGTCGGTTCCTGTCGCAGTTTGGCGTTGTTCCCGTCACACTGCCATGGGAAGACATCGAAGTCGCCGTACAAACAGGTGAATTGGACGGGATCGCATGGTCCGGCATCACCGAGGATTACACCGTGGGCTGGGCAGATGTGACCAATTATTTCCTGACCAACAACATTTCGGGCGCATGGGCGGGATCGTTCTTTGCCAATATGGATCGCTGGAATGAATTGCCCGAAGATTTGCAAACATTATTCCGCGTCTGCTGTGATCAATCCCATTATTATCGCCAATGGTGGTATTGGGGCGGCGAAGCCAATTTGCGCGTGAATGGCACCAAAATGCAGCTAACATCCATCCCAGATGCAGAATGGGCGCAGGTGGAAAATGCAGCCGTTGCCTTTTGGGATGAAATCGCAGCCGAAGGTCCCGTTCAGGCCAAAGTGGTTGACATTTTCCGCAAATATAACGCCGATATGGCCAAGGCTGGGCGTCCGTATCGTTACGGCTGATCGCGGTTTCGCGGATCATTATTCTTGTGCGGGCTACATGGCCCGCACGATTTCACAAAGGGACATGAAATGACATTTGACGACCTAAAGGCGCAGATTGAAAGTGGGCAGATTGATACGGTTTTAACCTGTATCGTGGATATGCAGGGACGTTTAATGGGCAAACGGTTCCACGCTGATGCGTTTTTGGAAATGGCGCATGGCGAAACGCATTGCTGCAATTATCTGTTGGCGACTGATTTGGAAATGGCAACGCCTGATGGGTTTGCCCCAACCAGTTGGTCGGCGGGTTATGGGGATTACATCATGAAACCCGATCTGACCACATTGCGCCCTTTGCCTTGGCTGGATGGGACGGCGATGTGTTTGTGTGACATTTTGGATCATCACACGCACGAACCTGTTCCCTTTGCCCCGCGTCAGATGTTGAAAACCCAAGTCGCGCGCGCCCAAGCGATGGGGTTTGATCCGATTATGGCAACAGAACTGGAATTTTTC
>CBFHVU010000192.1:0-2938 GCA_965659465.1 uncultured Paracoccaceae bacterium
CGGCCGGATATTTTGGCGGCCGCTTGGACATCGGGTTGTCATTCTTGGCGAATCTGATCTTGGCCTTTCCGGTTATTTTGTTGTTCTACCTGCTGGTTACACCTGAAATACGCCTGACAGGCTTGCCTCAATACATGGCCGTGGTGCTGTTTTCATTCCCGTTGATCTTTACAACTGTGTTGATCAATTCACGTTATTATATCCTGCCAAAACAGCGAAACTTGCTGTTGGCGATCAGTTTGTTCGTTCTTGGGATGTTATACGTTTCGTTGATCAACGAAAGTGGGACCAAAATCACAGTGTTTAACAAAATTGACCTGTTTGATGTCGATGCCGGTTTGTTGACGGTGTTCGTGTCTGTGGTGTTCGTCAATTCGCCCACCGTTTTCCGCATTGTGCGCGGTTTGACGATGGATATTAAAACCCGCGATTATGTCGCCGCGGCCCAAACCCGTGGCGAAGGTCCGTGGTACATCATGTTATGGGAAATCCTGCCAAATGCACGCGGTCCGTTGATTGTGGATTTCTGTTTGCGCATTGGTTACACAACCATTCTTTTGGGAACATTGGGCTTTTTCGGTCTGGGGCTTGCGCCCGAGGACCCGAACTGGGGTGCCACCATTAACGAAGGGCGCAAATTGCTGTCCATCTATCCTCATCCCGCTTTGGTGCCATCTATCGCCCTGCTCAGCCTTGTTTTGGGGTTGAACCTGTTGGCCGATGGTCTGCGCGAAGAAAGCTTGAAAGATTAATTTAAGGGGCCTGCGCGCCCCATCCCAAAAGGGAGAGTTCGAATGTCAAAGATAGAATATGACGGCCCAATTTTAGAAATCGACAATCTGTCTATTTCATTTTTCACACGTCTGCGCGAAATTCCAGCGGTTATGGATTTTTCCGTCACTGTCCAACCAGGCGAAGCGGTCGGGCTGGTCGGGGAATCTGGCTGTGGTAAATCCACGGTGGCCTTGGGCGTGATGCAAGATTTGGGTGTAAATGGCCGCGTCGTTGGCGGGTCCATCAAATTCAAGGGCCGCGACTTGAACACCATGAGTGCCGAGGAATTGCGCGACATCCGCGGCAATGAAATTGCCATGATTTACCAAGAACCCATGGCATCGCTGAACCCAGCCATGAAAATCGGCAAACAATTGATGGAAGTGCCGATGATCCACGAAGGGATCAGCGAAGAGGATGCATACAAACGCGCCCTTGAGGTGGTTGAGGATGTAAAACTGCCCGATCCGGAACGCATTTTGAAATCATACCCGCACCAGCTGTCAGGCGGGCAACAACAACGGATCGTCATTGCGATGGCGTTGATGTCGAAACCTGCGCTGCTGATTTTGGATGAACCGACCACCGCGCTGGATGTGACGGTTGAGGCGGCGGTTGTCGAATTGGTCAAGGATTTGGGCAAAAAATACGGAACATCCATGCTGTTTATTTCGCACAATCTGGGATTGGTTCTGGAAACCTGCGACCGCATCTGTGTGATGTATTCAGGCGAGGCCGTCGAAACAGGATCGATCAAGGATGTGTTCGACAAAATGCAGCACCCCTATACGCAGGCCTTATTCCGGTCGATCCCCCTGCCCGGTGCGGATAAAAACGCACGTCCCTTGGTCGCCATCCCGGGCAATTTCCCATTGCCACACGAACGGCCACAGGGGTGCAACTTTGGCCCGCGCTGCGATTATTTCCAAGACGGGCTATGCAACGCAAACGATATCCCGATGAGCGCAATACCAGATGACGATCGTCACAATACGCGCTGTCTGCGGTTTCGCGACATCGATTGGAATGCCCCGATCAAGGCCAGCGTTGTGTCTGAAAAAACCAAACCAGGCAATGTGGTTTTAAAAATAGACAACCTAAAGAAATATTACGAAGTCGCCGCGAATGCATTGTTTGGCGGATCGGGTGCAACCAAGGTCGTCAAAGCCAATGAAACATTATCATTTGAGGCCCGCGAAAGCGAAACCCTAGCCATCGTTGGTGAATCAGGTTGTGGTAAATCGACCTTTGCCAAGGTCTTGATGGGTCTTGAAACAGCGACCGAAGGATCGATTTTGCTTGATGGCAACAGCATCGAAAGCACAGCAATCGAAGACCGCGATACACAAACCGTGGCCGATGTGCAGATGGTGTTCCAAAACCCATTCGATACGTTAAACCCGTCCATGACGGTTGGGCGACAGATCATTCGCGCACTTGAAATTTTTAAATACGGAAATTCCTACGCTGAACGCGAAGCGCGGATGTTAGAATTGCTGGATTTGGTAAAATTGCCACGCGCATTCGCCGATCGTATGCCACGTCAGCTGTCAGGCGGGCAAAAACAGCGCGTTGGGATTGCACGCGCGTTTTCGGGTGGGGCCCGCATTGTTGTCGCAGATGAACCTGTGTCGGCCTTGGACGTATCAGTTCAGGCGGCTGTAACCGATTTGTTGATGGAAATTCAGCGCAAGGAAAAAACCACCCTGCTTTTTATCAGCCATGATTTGTCAATCGTGCGCTATCTGTCTGATCGGGTGATGGTGATGTATCTGGGCCATGTGGTGGAATTGGGCACAACCGATCAGGTCTTTGCCCCGCCCTATCACCCCTATACCGAGGCGCTGCTATCCGCGGTCCCCATCGCCGACACCAGCATCGAGAAAGAGCATATCGTTCTTGAAGGGGACATTCCATCGGCGATGAACCCGCCCACCGGCTGTCCGTTCCAAACGCGGTGTCGTTGGAAATCCAAGGTTGCCGGCGGGATCTGTGAACGTGACGTGCCAACCATTCGCGTCTTGGCTGATGGGCATCAAATTAAATGTCACCTGCCCGACGACGAACTGGCGAACATGCGCCCTGTCATCAAGGTCGCAGCTGAATAACAGGTAACTTGACTTGGTCCGCTGACCCTGTATGGTCAAACGGGCCAAGCCCAGGG
>CBFHVU010000193.1:0-2913 GCA_965659465.1 uncultured Paracoccaceae bacterium
ATCATAATGATTTGCAGCCCGTTTTCGTGGTGGCGTTCGGCCTCGATATGCACTTTGCTGACCAAGGGGCAGGTGGCATCGACGTAAACCATATTCTTGGCTTGTGCCTCGGCTGGTACGGATTTGGGCACGCCGTGGGCCGAAAAAATCACGGGGCGATCATCTGGACATTCGGATAATTCCTCGACGAAAATGGCCCCCTTGTCGCGCAATCCATCAACCACAAATTTATTGTGAACGATTTCGTGGCGCACATAAACGGGTGCACCCCATTTTTCCAACGCCAATTCAACAATTTTGATGGCACGATCAACACCGGCACAAAACCCACGCGGAGCAGCCAAATAAATATCAAGGGCAGGTTTGGTCATCGTATTATCCTGTTTGTTAGCGCGGTTTTAATTCAGCATGTCACAGGGGTAAACCGTTTCATAGAAAATAAAAAATATCAATTTCCCTTTTGTCGTAAGAGGAAAGTGGATATTGTCGTCTTAACTATATATGGCAACAATAGTTTATTTGGTGGGTCAGATTGGATCGTCAGTCGGAATCATATTCCGCGGCGCTGCGTGGCGTCGAAGAAATTGCGCACCAGCGGCGTGTGCAAACGGTGTCGTCGACATCGTGGTTTGTCATATTCTTGGGCCTGCTATGGTGCGGCTTGGGCATTGCGCTGGGATCATGGGGAATGGTGCTGGCCGCGTCAATTTCAGTATTGGGATCGGTACAAGCACTGTTTTTGGTAAACACCCGATTTGATGTCTTAGGGCGATTTTTATGGATATTGTCGGCGCAAATTTCGGTGATGATTGGATGTTTCATCATTGATGACGCTGGGCGCGTTGATTTTCTGTTCGCAGGCATGATTGGGGCGCCATTCCTAGTATTTTCGATTAATTTTGAACGCAAATATCTGGCATTTTTCGTGCTAAGCAATCTGGTTTATTGGATCATTCAATGGTCCCTTGGGGCCGATTATTTTGGGACGGTCGTCATCGGCCCCGCCGAGGCACAAGCCTATGTGTTGGTGCCCGTATCAATTACGACCTTGACCGTGATTATGGTGCAATTGGGATATTTTGGCATGATTACTAATGATTATGCCATTCGTGTGTATCGTGCATCTCTAGATGCCAGTTCCGCGCTGCAGGCCAAATCGCGATTTTTGGCCAATATGAGCCATGAAATTCGCACACCTATGAACGGTGTTGTGGGCATGATCGACATCATGGACAACAGTGACCTGACCAAGGAACAAAAACGTATGTTAAAAACAATGCGCGAAAGTTCTTATTCACTGTTGCGTATTATCGACGATATTTTAGACACCTCAAAAATTGAGGCGGGCCAGTTGACGCTGACCGAGCGACCAACCGAAATGGTGTCCTTGCTGGAAAGTGTGGTCGAAAGTATGGTCCCCTTTGCCGATAATCGCCGCGTATTATTATCTTTTCGATTTGACCCAGATCTGCCGCGATGGATCAATTGTGACAGTGGGCGGTTGCGCCAAATCCTGTTGAATCTGGTGTCTAATGGCATCAAATTTTCGTCACCTGACGATCCCCGTGCGCGCGGAAATGTATTGGTCGAGGTTAAAAAACAGCAAGATGATCGGTTCCAAATTATTGTGACCGACGACGGCATCGGAATTGCACCAGATCAGCAGGACGGCATTTTCCAACCCTTTATGCAAACGACTGGGCAGGAACAGGCGCGTTTTGGTGGCACGGGGTTGGGTTTGACAATTGTGCGTCAATTGGTCGAAAGCATGCAAGGCAGCATTTCGTTGGTCTCGGATCTTGGCAAAGGGGCAAAATTCAGCATTGATTTGCCGCTAAACGACCCCAAGGGGATCACAAACGCGCCTGATCTGACGGGTTTGACAGTCTATGCGTTTGTTATGCGTGCGCAGACTGCGAGCACTTTGAACAAATATGTTTCCTGCACGGGCGCCCAGTATGTGCCGATTTCGGAAAATACCGAATTGACCGCTTTGCTGCCCAATGCGCCGGACAATAGTATTTTGTTAATCGGGTTTGCGGGCGAAGACTCATCCGTGATGAAAGAGTTCGCGCGCCAAATATACGAAGATTTCCCCGATCAACGCATGATCACCTTTAGTGCGCATCGCACAGATCTTAGTCAGGGACATTCTAGCAATCATCGCGTGGTTCAGTGGAAACCGTTGTTGCCCACCGAGTTTTGGCGCACGCTGTCAGACTTGGGTGGCTATGGTGATAAACTGGCAGATGGTCACGCGGCCGACACGATTGAACCTGTGCCAATGGATCAAGTCAAATCCACCCGAATTTTGGTGGCCGAAGATAATGAAATAAATAAGATTGTCATCGAAAAACAATTACACCATCTAGGATATGATCCAGTGATTGCCGACGATGGCATCGAGGCATTTACGCATTGGTCAACAGGGGAATTTGATATCGTGTTATGCGACTGTCACATGCCACGATTAGATGGGTTTGGATTGGCGGAAAAAATCCGCGAATTTGAGTTGAAAAACCGATCCAAGCGGACCCCAATTATCGCCATCACAGCCAATGCCCAAATTGGCGAAGCGGAACGATGCTACGCCGCTGGGATGGATGATTACCTGTCCAAACCCGTCAAGATCAAGGATCTGAAAGACACGCTTGATCGTTGGCAATAAAGCGGACTACTGTGCCAGCATCACGGTGATCGGGATCAGGATTGGACATGCGTAAGATAAAATCAGCGTTTTTGGGTGTCGATCAGGGCGCGGTGCATTTGTTTTCCGACTATGACACTGATGGGCCAATGTGGTCGCGCACCGGCGACCGCGAGGTCGCAAAACGCCTTATGTTCAGCGAACCCTTTGCGCGGCCCCCTGCGGTTACGGTCCAAATTGCGATGTTGGATTCCCATTCCGACCAT
>CBFHVU010000194.1:0-2774 GCA_965659465.1 uncultured Paracoccaceae bacterium
GTTGGGCAATCCATTGGCGCACGGCCTCGACCTCTAGGCCCGTTTCACTGACCAAGGCCCCATCACGTTCGATGATGCCTGTGATGATTGAACCGTCTTCTTCTGAAAGGAATTTCGCGGCGTGATAGCCCACGTTGCCCAAACCCTGAAAAATCACGCGTTTTCCGTCCAACGTACCGGACAAGCCAGCCTTGGCCACGTCAGCGGGTTCGCGGAAAAATTCGCGCAACGCATATTGAACGCCACGGCCTGTGGCCTCGACCCGACCGGCGATACCGCCTGCGTTCAACGGTTTACCTGTCACACAGGCGCGTGCATTGATATCCGTCGTGTTCATACGGGCATATTGGTCCGCAATCCACGCCATTTCGCGTTCGCCTGTGCCCATATCGGGGGCAGGTACGTTTTGGCTGGGGTTGATCAAATCGCGCTTGATCAATTCATAGGCAAAACGGCGCGTGATCAATTCCATTTCATGTTCGTCGTAATCACGCGGATTGATGCACAACCCCCCCTTGGACCCGCCAAATGGCGCCTCAACCAAGGCGCATTTATAGGTCATCAAGGATGCCAACGCTTCGACCTCGTCTTGGTTCACGGTATCGGCAAACCGAATGCCGCCTTTGACCGGTTCCATATGTTCCGAATGAACGGAACGATAACCTGTGAATGTTTTGATGTCGCCGCGCAAACGCACGCCAAAACGAACGGTATAGGTCGCGTTACAAACGCGGATCTTCTCTTCTAGTCCTGGTGAAAGATCCATCAAACGCACCGCGCGATTGAACATTAAATCCACACTTTTGCGGAAACTTGGCTCTGAATTTGGTGACATTTGGAATCCTCCGAAACGCTATCATGTGCTGTGTCTTTCTAGATAACGGCATAGATAGGTTAGCAAAATATGATGAACCGAGCAAAAAGATACCTTTGGATTTAAAACCTATACCATTTACCCAACGTACAGATTGTCGCAGGCAGTTCAATCTGTATTTATGCCGAAATGATCTGTGCATTTACGCGCATTAGCTGTCCAGTTTCCCACAGTTGTCTGTCTTGCTGCACAGGGTCTTTCGCCCTAGATTACCAAAAAAGGAGACACAGCATGTCTATACGTCCAATTCTTGAAAAGCGTTCGGCCCAACCCACAATGGAAGGGGCAGGCGTCCATCTGCATCGCGCGTTCGGGTTCCAAGATCCAAGCGAGCTAGACCCGTTTTTGTTGTTCGATGATTTTCGCAACGAACATCCTGCGGATTTTATGAAAGGGTTTCCATGGCATCCCCACCGCGGGATCGAAACCATCACCTATGTGTTGTCAGGCACCGTTGATCACGGCGACAGCTTGGGCAATCAGGGCACGTTGGGTGCCGGTGATGTCCAATGGATGACAGCAGGATCTGGGATTTTGCACCAAGAAATGCCCAAAGGGAACTCCAATGGCCAAATGCATGGGTTCCAACTGTGGGCGAATTTGCCAAGTGACCTAAAGATGACAGCCCCCCGATACCAAGACGTCAAAGCGCCTGATATTCCCGTCATCACCGATGACGACGGCACCCAAGTCAAGGTGATCGTGGGATCATTTTGGGGCAAAATCGGCCCCGTTGATGGGATTGCCGCCGATCCGCAATATCTGGATATTTTCGTTCCAGCCGGTGTGAAAAAGACGTTCAGGATTGACACCTATCGCAAAGCATTTGCCTATATTTTCCAAGGATCCGCCGCCTTTGCGGATGCGTCCCAACCCCATGGTGTCCTGCTGGAAAAAGAAGTCATGGGCGAAGAAGTTAATATTCGCGATATGTCGGGCAACCGCACCTTGGTGAAATTTGGCACCGGCGACGAAGTCACAGTTCAGGCCGGACCAGAGGGCGTGCGATTTTTGCTGATCTCAGGGGCGCCGATCCAAGAACCCGTCGCCTGGCATGGGCCAATCGTCATGAACACCCAAGAGGAATTACGCCAAGCGATCAAAGATTTGCGCAACGGCACGTTCATCAAACCGGCGCATTAGGCCGTGCTAAATCTGCGTCGTACCCAGCGTGCGGCGCACCAATGTTTTATACATGTCGCACAGTTCGCCGACATCCAATCGCCCACCCTGTCGGTACCATGTCGTGACCTCGGTCAACATGCCGATCACGGCTAGGGTCACGATGCGGGTATCTGCCACGGTAACCGCACCCGCCTGATGCGCGGCGATGATCAATCGCTCGAGGTGATCTTCGTACTGGCGGCGCAGGGTTTCAATGATAGCGAAATTGTCAGGCGTAAGATTACGCAATTCCATATACGCAATAAAAACAGCGTCTTTGCGGTTCAGGTGATATTCCAAGTGAAACTGTGTAAATTGGTCCAGGGCAATCAGCGGATCATTCGATAGGTCTTGGCCATCCCAAGCGATCAACAATTCCGCCATGTGATCATGCAACAATGAAAACAACAGCGATTGTTTGTCCGGAATATAGTTATACAGTGCCCCCGCCTGCACGCCCACCGCGGCTGCAATCTGGCGCATTGATACGGCCGCATAGCCGTGTTTTGCAAACAATGCTTCGGCCTGCGCGCGAACGCGGGGGCCGGTGGTCTGCGAATGTGATCCTGCTGTACGTGCCATTGCGATATAATATCTGAACAAATGTTCATATAGAACCCCTTGCAACGGACTTGGATGCAAATTTGATGAAAAACCTATTTTCGACGCGCGAACCGTTGCGTAACAGGGATGAACCAGCTAAATCCAAGCGAGAAAAAGTTATCTTAAGGAGTCC
>CBFHVU010000195.1:0-2758 GCA_965659465.1 uncultured Paracoccaceae bacterium
GCTGGTTTGGGCAGCAGGTGATGGCTGGCACCCCGGTGTGGTGGGCATCGTGGCATCGCGCCTGAAAGAGGCCAGCAACCGACCCTCAATCGTGATTGGCGTCGAAGATGGCATTGGCAAGGGATCGGGCCGATCGGTGTCTGGCATCGACCTTGGCGCGGCTATTCACAAGCTGGCCCAAGAAGGTCTTTTGATCAAAGGCGGTGGACATAAAATGGCCGCCGGTCTCAGCGTTGCCGAAGAAAAAATACCGGCTGCAATGGAACGGTTGTCCGAACTCATGACCGCACAAGGGGCCGCAAACCTAGGCGCGCCCGATTTGCGATTAGACGGTATCTTGATGCCCACGGCTGCCACTGTGGAATTATGTGATGCTATCGAACAGGCCGGCCCATTTGGTGCAGGCGCCGCTGGCCCAAGGTATTGTTTTTCTGGCATGAAAATCAATTACGCCCGCCGTGTTGGCGATACGCACCTAAAACTACGCTTTGGCGATGGGCTAGGACATTCCATGGATGCCATCTGTTTTGGGGCCTATGGTTCTGAACTGGGGACTGCGCTGGAAAACCACCACGATCGCCGCGTTCATTTGGCCGGAAAACTGGATATCAACATCTGGCAGGGCAGAAAAACCGTTCAATTGCGCCTCGAAGACGCGGCCTTTGCATCCACGTGAATTGCCAAAAAACTTTTTTTATAGAAAGCGTATTTTTCCTCTTGCGCAAGTCGCGCGCATTGCATAAACACCGCCTCACAGAGCAGCTGGCCCGTTCGTCTATCGGTTAGGACGCCAGGTTTTCAACCTGGAAAGAGGGGTTCGATTCCCCTACGGGCTGCCATTTTTCCAACATGTGACCCATTCTATCTCCAGCGATTGACGCGATTACAGCGTCGGTGATGGTCGTGGTTTATCTGCCTTGAATTGTCCTGTGCCCGTTCTACCTGAACCTCGAACGGGAAAGGATAGGATCCATCATGACAACCAATAAATTTGACACAGCTGTTTTCAGCTGGAACCAAGCCCAAACTCAAGCTGAGGCCAAAGCCTATGCTGCGGGGGCGGCTATATTGGTTTGGCAGGCCATGCCACGTTGGATGGCCGCTGCGTCGATTGCCCAAAAATTTTGCATCGCGTTTGCGTTTTTTGCGCCATGCCTGTTGTTTATGAAGGTTGCTTTGGGATGGTTCTAGCCCAAAGCGTCACACAATACGTTCAACTGGGCCACAGTTTACTGGTAAAAACGAACCGAAGATACGGGATTAGCCGTCCATTGGCATCATAACTGGCGCAAACCGAACGCAACCGCGACCGGCGTTTTTTGCCGCATAGACGGCATGATCGACCTGAACCAGCAGGTCGTCGCTATCTACATCTGACAGCATGTTGTCCGAACGGATCACCACGCCCAGACTGGCAGACACGTGACACATGTGGCCATCAAACATCACCGGTGCTTCTATGCCGGAAATAATCGCCTGTCCCAATTGCGTCAGTCGATGGTCATCTGTCAAATCTGGCAGAAGGATCAAAAATTCATCCCCGCCCAAGCGCACCAGAATATCGCATTGTCGTGTTTCGCGGCGCATCACCTTGGCGACATGGGTCAATACGGCATCACCCGCAGCATGGCCATAGGTGTCATTGACCGCCTTGAATCTGTCTAGATCCATTTGGATGATCGAAAATTTCTGTCGATGCGTGATCAGATGATCCAATGCCACATCCAAAGCGCGCCGGTTTCCAAGCCCTGTTAATGTATCGCTATGGGCCTGTTCTTCGGCAGCGGCTTTGGCACCTTGCAGACGGATCGTCAAACGTTTGGAGGCCTGCATCGCAGCCTGATTTGCCTCAATCAAATATAGCAATTCTGGCACCATATCCGTTGTCGCAAAATCCGTCATGGTTAGGCCAAACCGTCCGATGGCGGCCTGCACACCAATTCCAAAGGACGGGCTGAGGAAAAACATGTCCGATTGCACATCATGACTGAGCGTAGCTTTCATTCGGATTTCGGAATGCGCGCGCAGACAGAGCGACAGCTTTGCGCCATCGTTTTGGACCAAGCTGCTGATTGAGCTGAAATTTGCAGGCCGTGTAATTTGAAAATAATCCAGAAAGTTACATTCCGCAAAATTATGGTCTGTGATAACGCCCAAAACCTTGGCCATGCTTGGACCAAGGGTCACGATCCGCCCTGCGTGATCGATCTGAATAAAAAACGGACAAAATTTCGATAACACGTCACTCATGCATAACTCTTAACCTGCTAAATTAAATTCAGCTCCTTGTGCAAAATTCTGTTCGATAAGTATCACGACAATTTGCGATGTTTTTTCGTCGCATTCCCCAATATCGATGAAAACCAGTGTGCCATAGTCATCCGCCATGGCCCGCAGCAACCCCTGCAACACGTTGATAAAGCCGTGGATGCGGTTTTCAACTGTAATAACGGCGCGGTCTGTCGCGCACAGGTCAACGGTAATTGCGGGTAAATCCAAATCAGGTAGCGCCAGCGCCACGCGATCATTCAAATCGCCCATCGAAATCAAAAAATCGTCAAACGTCGCCCCACCAAATCGCAGCAAACGACGCACCATTCGGCCATGGGGTGGCGTAACCAAGAATGTACCCAAATCATCCAGCACATCTTGACGGGGTTTGCCCGTCGCTTGAATCAGCCCACCAATCAAATGATAGGTAATTTCATCGCTATACATCAGCATGGGTTCGATATCATTGTCCGAGACCAATGCATTT
>CBFHVU010000196.1:0-2742 GCA_965659465.1 uncultured Paracoccaceae bacterium
ACCGTGCCGTTTGCATGTTTTGGATGCGTCGTGCAAAATGTCCGTTGGCGATATGCGCGGCCTCATGGGCGATTACGGCTTGGACCTGTTCGGGCGATTGGGTGCGCAGCAACAGCCCTGCATGTATAAAAATATGCCGGCTATCAAGAACAAAGGCATTCAGCGACATATCATCAACAACCAAAATTCGCATCTGTTGTGATGACAGCCCCGCCGCCGTTAAAATCGGTTTGGCCAGACGCGTCAAAGCGTGTTCAATGTCAGCATCACGCAGCAGCCCGATGGCATGTGCAGGCAACGCAGATAATCCGCCGAATACGATAACGCACAGGACACGTAGAAAATAATTCATTGACCTAACCCCACATTCGTTGCCAAAAGCACACCTAGGCGCACTTTGGAGTGATGGCATGAAAAACTCAACCCGGGGAACCGTAGATCCCTTTATTGTGATGGATGTTATGGAGTTGGCGCGTCAGGCCGAGGCCGATGGCCGACATATTATCCACATGGAAGTGGGCCAGCCCAGCACCGCTGCACCGGTTAAGGCATTGAAATCAGTGGGAACTGCGCTGAATGATGATGCCATGGGATATACGGTCGCACTGGGTTTGCCCGAGCTTCGGCGTAAAATTGCCGAGCTATATGGGACATGGTATAATCTCGATCTTGATCCAAACCGCATTGTGATTACGCCCGGATCGTCGGGCGCGTTTATTTTGGCCTTTACATCCTTGTTTGACAGCGGTCAGCGCGTCGGGATCGGGGCACCGGGCTATCCCAGTTATCGCCAAATCTTGCGCGCCTTGGATCTGGTGCCGGTCGATATTGAAACCACGCTGGCACATCGGTATCAACCCGCGCCAAGCGATTTGGCTGCGCATGATTTAGCGGGGTTATTGGTGGCCTCGCCTGCAAATCCAACGGGTACGATGCTGGGGCGTGATGCTTTGGGCGCTTTGATTGATGCGACGCAGGCCAATGGGGCATCCTTTGTAAGTGATGAAATCTATCACGGTATTGAATATGATGCCAAAGCGGTCACAGCCTTGGAATTGTCGGATGATGTCTATGTGATCAATTCGTTTTCAAAATATTTCTCAATGACCGGCTGGCGCGTGGGCTGGATGGTGGTGCCGCCAGACCATGTGCGCCGTGTCGAACGGTTGGTGCAAAATATGTTCATCTGTTCGCCGCATGTGTCCCAAGTGGCCGCGCTGGCCGCATTAGAGGCCGGCGATGAATTGGATGAAAACCTGGCCGTCTATCACCGCAATCGTGATCTGATGATGCAAGGGTTGCCAAAGGCCGGATTTCGCAAAATTGCGCCACCGGATGGGGCATTTTATGTCTATGCAGATGTGGCCGAGTTTACGCAGAATTCATTGGAATTTGCACGCGATATCTTGGACAGTGTCGGCGTTGCTGTCACACCGGGGTTGGATTTTGACCCCAAACGCGGGGCCACGACATTGCGGTTTTCATATGCGCGCCAAACCGCTGATATCCAAGACGGATTAGATCGTTTGCAAACCTTTATGCGTCAAAAGGGGCATATTGAGTGATGTCATTTTCGCGGTCGATCTTGGTTTGGGTGATGTTACTTTGGATGGGGCTGGTGCAGGCGGTGCCTATGGCTGTGGCCCAAGATCAGCTGGGCGCCGTTGCGCGGATTGATCCGGTTCGATCATTGGCACAGGATGCGCGTGACGCGGGCATTAAGGTGCAGCTGTACCTTAGCCAAGGTGTGCCGTATCGCGTCTATCTGTTGGATGATCCCAGACGGATGATTTTGGAATTTAACCGGTTGGATTTTTCTGGCTTTGCTGTTGGGAATTTCGATCAATCTGACGCGATCACGGGCGTGCGCTATGGTCAGTTGCAGGATGGTTGGTCGCGTATGGTATTTGATTTGGCCCAACCTGTGCGGATTGCACAATCAGGGCTTGCAATTGCCGCGGGTGATCAAACGGGTTTGTTGACGTTGAATTTAGTGGCGACAACGGCGGCAGACTTTGCCAGCCTTGCAGGCCCGCCAAACCGACAGGCCGTTGCAGGTTTGCCACCCGCTGCGATCACGCGCAAAACCCGTGAACGAAATGCGCCCTTTGTTGTGGCGATTGATCCCGGTCATGGCGGCATAGATCCTGGTGCACAGGTCGGTGACGCGAAAGAGGCCGATTTAATGCTGTCACTGGGGCGCATGTTGCGCGATGCATTGCGACGCAATGATAATGTGCGCGTGGCCATGACCCGTGATGAGGATGTTTTTGTCCCGTTAGAACAGCGCATTGAAATTGCACATGCGGCCGCGGCCGATGTCTTTATTTCGCTGCACGCTGATATCGTGACCGAAGGGCAAGCCAGTGGTGCAACCGTCTACACCCTGTCTGAGCAGGCGACAGATACCGCATCCGCAAAATTAGCTGAACGTCATGACCGGACCGAAATTTTGGCCGGTGTTGACCTAAGCGGGGCAGATGACGAAGTCACAGGCATCTTGATGGAACTGGCACGCCAAGAAACCCAACCGCGTTCGATAGCCTTGGCCCAGGTGCTGGTTGGGGAATTTGATCGATCCCTAGATCACGTAAATGGGCGTCCGCATCGCGGGGCTGATTTTTCGGTGCTTAAGGCGGCTGATATCCCGTCAGTTTTGATCGAAGCCGGTTTTATGTCGTCTCCCAAAGATCTGAAAAACCTTAAAAACGTTGACTGGCGGCAATCCTTTGCAAATGCGAT
>CBFHVU010000197.1:0-2718 GCA_965659465.1 uncultured Paracoccaceae bacterium
GAGCGCGGGGTATCAGGCATATACTCCGCGCACCAAGCGTCTACTTTTGAATTTCCGATATCGGCGCCTGCGTCGTCGGTGATGAATAGAACAATTACAATCCCCATAGCTAACACAAAAGCGCATCCAACAAGGATTAGCGTTGTGGTGATAAAATCGCCTATTTCACTTTTTAATGCCATAACGTCGCGCAATTGTTATTCATGCAATCGATGGTCTAGGAAGTATCAGCACAAATCAAGGGGGATTGATGCGTCAGCAATCCGCACAGCAGTACACGACGCAGGATGCGCGCGGGCGTGCGCGCGTTGCACATTACAGCAGGTATCGTCAACAAAAAGGTGGATAAATAGGTGTATGAAAAAAAGAAAATCCAACAAGAGACTGATTTTTATGGAGTATTTTAGATAATTTGGTGCCGCTGATAGGACTTGAACCTACGACCCACGCATTACGAATGCGTTGCTCTACCGACTGAGCTACAGCGGCCCAGGCTGAAAAATATGACAAAGCGGTTTCCTGTGCAAGGGGCCTTGTTTATTCTAGGCATGGCGCATACATCTAGCATCAAACAAAGGAGACTTCGACATGATGGCAATCTATGGACCGCTGCACCTGATCCTAAGCATCGCGTTTTATTTTATGATCGCGCATGTCATCATGAGCTGGTTGATCAATTTCCAAGTGTTGAACCTGTATCAACCGATTGTTGCGCAGATTTGGACCGGGCTAAACCGTATTTTGGAACCGATCTATGGGCCGCTGCGGCGCGTTTTGCCCGACACACGTCCGCTAGATTTGGCCCCATTGGTGGCCTTTATCGCAGTGATTTCCCTGCGCGATTATATTTTGCCCAGTTTGCTGCTGTACTAGCTGATTTCTGATTTGCGGGTTGTTTCAAACGGGCAACTGTGAAAAAACCAACTGCAACAGAGCAGGCAACAACATTGGCAAATATGACCCAAATCACCGATATTTTGCGGGATGTTTTTGGATTCGACGGGTTCCGTTCGGGTCAGGGTGAAATTGTGGATGCCGTTCTAAATGGATCGGATGTTTTGGCAATCATGCCAACAGGTGGCGGGAAATCCCTGTGTTATCAACTGCCTGCTTTGACGCGTGATGGTGTGACATTGGTGATTTCGCCGCTGATTGCATTGATGCGCGATCAGGTGCGCGCCCTGCAATCCCAAGGGGTTGTGGCGGGTGCGTTGACATCGGCCAATACCCCCGAACAGACCCAAGAGGTCATGGACGCGCTAGAAGCCGGCAGGCTAAAACTGCTATATCTGGCACCTGAACGGTTAGGCATGGCATCGACCATGAACATGTTGCGCCGCTATCCTATTCGTCAAATCGCCGTGGATGAGGCGCATTGCGTCAGCCAGTGGGGGCATGATTTCCGCCCTGATTACCTGCGCATTGGTGACCTGCGCCGCACATTGGACGTGCCGCTTGCAGCATTTACCGCGACGGCGGATGCGGAAACGCGTGCTGAGATTGTGGAACGGCTGTTTGGGGGCGTGGATCCTGTCACATTTTTGCGTGGGTTTGATCGGCCCAATATCCACCTGGCGTTCGTGGCCAAGGATACACCACGCCGCCAGATTTTGGATTTTGCAGCCGCACGTCAGGGGCAGTCGGGCATCGTATATTGTGCCACCCGAAACAAAACGGAACATCTGGCCGCCGCCCTGCGCGAGGCGGGGCACAACGCTTGTTTTTACCACGGTGGTATGGATCCCCCCGATCGCGCCATTGTCGAAGAACGGTTCGCCAAAGAGGATGGGTTGATCGTTGTAGCAACCGTTGCCTTTGGGATGGGGGTGGATAAACCCGATATTCGCTGGGTGGCGCATGCGGATTTGCCCAAATCGATTGAGGCTTATTATCAGGAAATCGGTCGCGCGGGGCGTGACGGTGGACCTGCGGAAACCATGACCCTTTATGGCCCCGAGGATATCCGGTTAAGGCGCGGTCAAATTGATGAAAGTTTGGCCCCACATGAACGTCGCGATGCAGACCATGGGCGATTGAACGCACTGTTGGGATTGGCTGAGGCTTTGGTGTGTCGCAGGCAAACGCTGTTGGGGTATTTCGGTGAAACATCCCAGCCTTGCGGGAAATGTGATCTTTGCGATCGACCACCTGAAACATTTGATGGGACCGAAGCGGTTCGCAAAGCATTGTCGGCAATATTGCGAACCCAAGAGCGGTTTGGCGCGGCGTATCTAATTGATGTGTTGATCGGCAATGCGACCGATAAAATCCGCGCCAATGGTCACCAAGACCTGCCCACCTTTGCGGTGGGTCAGGATTTGAAACGGGTGCAATGGCAGGCGGTATTTCGCCAGATGATGGGCCATGATCTGATCCGCCCTGATGCAGAACGCCATGGCGCATTGCGCATGACGGACAGGGCCCTGCCGTTGTTGCGCGACCAGGACACCATAAAGCTGCGGTTGGATACGGTAAAACAGGCGCATTCGGGCCCCGTTGTCAAAACACTGGTCTCGGACGAGGACGCGCCGCTGCTATCCGCGTTGAAAGCCAAACGCCGCGCCTTGGCCGAGGCGGCAGATGTGCCGGCCTATATCGTGTTTAATGATCGCACCTTGGTGGAAATGGCGCAAAAACGGCCCCAAACATTGGATGACATGGCAGGCATCAGCGGTGTGGGGGCCAAGAAATTGCAAACCTATGGCGCGGAATTTTTGG
>CBFHVU010000198.1:0-2367 GCA_965659465.1 uncultured Paracoccaceae bacterium
AAATCAGTATGTATTACGACCCGATGATCGCGAAACTCTGCACATGGGCCCCAACACGTCTTGAGGCGATTGAGCATATGCGCAATGCGCTTGACGGGTTCGAGGTCGAAGGGATCGGTCACAACCTGCCGTTCCTGTCGGCCGTGATGGATCACCCGAAATTCGTCTCAGGCGATATGACAACCGCCTTTATCGCCGAGGAATACCCAGAGGGGTTCAATGGCGTCGAATTGGCGGATACGGATCTGCAGCGCATTGCCGCATCGTGCGCAGCAATGAACCGTGTGGCCGAAATTCGGCGCACACAGATTTCGGGCCGTATGGACAACCATGAACGCCGTGTGGGCGATGATTGGGTGGTCAGCCTGCAGGGGCAATCCTATGCCGTCACAATTGCGGCAGATCATGATGGTTCAACGGTTTCCTTTGATGATGGCACATCCATTCGCGTCGAAGGCGATTGGACACCGGGCGATCAGCTGGCTACAATGTCTGTGGATGGCAGCGCCTTGGTGATGAAGGTTGGTAAAATTTCCGGCGGGTTCCGTATCCGCAGCCGTGGCGCGGACCTAAAGGTCCACGTGCGCAGCCCGCGTCAGGCGGAATTGGCCCAGTACATGATCGAAAAACTGCCGCCAGACACATCGAAAATGTTGCTCTGCCCAATGCCAGGTTTGATCGTTAAGGTGAACGTAGAGGTGGGCCAAGAGGTCCAAGAGGGTCAGGCCCTATGCACCGTTGAGGCGATGAAAATGGAAAACATCCTGCGCGCAGAACGCAAAGGTGTGGTGTCCAAAATCAACGCCGCGGCGGGCGACAGCTTGGCCGTTGATGATGTGATCATGGAATTCGAATAATCGATGATCCTGCCAGCGTTCATAACTGTGATGGGCCCCCCTGTTCGTGGGGGGGGCGATCATTGGGTCTTGGACGCTTTGATTTCGCGTTGGCGTATCGGCATTTTGTCGATCGCACGGCTGATTTCGCGGATATTCCATGGCAAGGGTTTGCGCAGTTTGGTTTGCCCATCTTTGCCAATCAACACGAATGAAAATCCGCGGGGCCGCAATTTTTTACGAATGGCCGAGTTTTGCGCAGGATCGGTGTCAATTAACACAATCACGTCGCGTTCGATCAACGCCTCTGGCGCATCGCGTAAAATGGCCATTTGTTCGATGAAACGCGGATCAAGCTCAGAGTCGGCAAAGACCACAATCGGACGTTTGTCCCACGTAAAATCTTCCAGCATTTGTTCAGGGCTGGGATTTACGAATATGGCGTCATCAGCCTGTGCAATTGTGGTCAATGCAAAGGCAGCGCCGCCAGCCAATGCTGTCGCGCGGAGTAAACGTAACATATCTGTCCCTTAGGTTGTTCCCTTATAGATACATATAGGTACGGGACCGCCAAAGACCTAGGGAAAAATGAAAATATTCATACGCGCCATTGCGCGTCATCCGAAATAGGAGACGAAAATGAGAAACGACAAAGCCACATGGCGCACCATCGCAGAAAAGGAATTGCGCGGTCGGCCTGTTGAGGATCTGACATGGAACACGCTTGAGGGCATTCCCGTACAGCCCCTCTATACGGCTGAGGATACGGCAAATCTGCCCCATATGAACACGATCCCGGGCCAAGAACCGTTCACCCGCGGGGTCAAGGCAACCATGTACGCAGGCCGCCCATGGACCATCCGCCAATATGCCGGATTTTCAACGGCCGAGGAATCAAATGCGTTTTATCGCAAGGCGCTGGCCGCAGGGCAGCAGGGTGTCTCCGTGGCCTTTGACCTTGCCACGCACCGCGGATACGACAGTGACCATGAACGCGTGGTGGGTGACGTGGGCAAGGCAGGCGTGGCCATCGATAGCGTCGAAGACATGAAAATTCTGTTCAACGACATTCCGTTGGACAACGTGTCGGTATCGATGACCATGAACGGTGCAGTGATCCCGATTTTGGCTAATTTCATCGTCACAGGCGAAGAACAAGGCCATGATCGTTCCGTTCTGTCGGGCACGATCCAGAATGACATCCTAAAAGAATTCATGGTGCGCAACACCTATATCTATCCGCCCGAACCGTCGATGCGGATGATTGCGGATATCATCGAATATACGTCGAATGAAATGCCTAAATTCAACTCGATCTCGATTTCTGGCTATCACATGCAAGAGGCGGGCGCGAATTTGGTGCAAGAATTGGCCTATACCTTGGCCGACGGCAAAGAATACGTCAAAACCGCGATGGAACGCGGTATGGATATTGATAAATTCGCGGGCCGCTTGTCGTTTTTCTTTGCGATCGGCCTGAATTTTTTCATGGAGGCGGCCAAGCTGCGCGCCGCGCGTCTGCTGTGGCATC
>CBFHVU010000198.1:2377-2668 GCA_965659465.1 uncultured Paracoccaceae bacterium
CCCCGTTCGAAAATGCTGCGCACACATTGCCAAACCTCGGGCGTGTCGCTGCAAGAACAGGACCCCTATAACAACGTGATCCGCACCGCATATGAAGCGATGTCAGCCGTTCTGGGTGGGACACAATCGCTGCATACAAATGCGCTGGACGAAGCGATCGCATTGCCCACCGAATTTTCTGCACGCATCGCCCGCAATACCCAGTTGATTTTGCAAGAGGAAACAGGTGTCACCAATGTGGTCGATCCACTGGCGGGATCCTATTACGTTGAAAAACTGACTGCGGATTTG
>CBFHVU010000199.1:0-2623 GCA_965659465.1 uncultured Paracoccaceae bacterium
TTAAATGGTCGGCAAATCCCTGATGTGCGGAAAATGTGTCAGACAGGGTTACCCCAGACCCAGTGATCATCGCCTCGAATACCTCGGGCTGTTCAAAGGTTTCAATATCAGCGGGGGATTTCCCGTAAACCGCATGCACAAACCCCCGTTTACTCAGCCTGCGGGCCATGAAAAATCCGGCCTTGACCATAAATGGCGCCAAGTGTGGTGTATATTTGGCACCAGCCAGAATAAACCGATGCCATTTTCCCATGCGATCAAACTGCGCGCGGTGCAGCATCGGCAACACCCCTGCACAGCAGACCAAGGCCTTAAATCGGGTGGGGTGTTTGTGAACCAAATGGGCTCCATGAAATGAATCGGACCCCATGGTCAAGATGGGGCATTGTTGAATGCCATTGTGGTCTAATATCGCGATAGTATCAGAGATTAGGATATCGTCATACTGTTCGCCTGCCGCGATATAATCGGTCCCGCCGTAACCTGGGCGAATGGGAACAATTACCTTGATTTTGTGTTGGTTGGCATATTGTTCCGCGGTTGCGGGCCAACGGATTAACCCATAATCCAGCGGAAAAAACAGCATCGGTCGCCCCATAGGATCGCCCAAAACTACATATTCCACATGCCGTCCGGTTGCTGTCGTGACATGATGGAACGGGATCGCGGCCAGTTGGTGGAACCCTTGGTTCATGGTTTGGGCAGGGGGTACGCTGCGTTCTGTGGTGCCAATCATATCCATCAAAGTCAGCACCAGCCGCACCAATTCCGTTTGCGAATGCGTTTCGGTTTTTTGTAAAATCGATTTGATCTGGGCGCGGATTGTATCCACAGATCTGTTACGCAGGGCGGCGATGTCTTTGACACTGTTGCATTCGACCAAGGATTTGCAAATTTCGATCTCGGACCGGGTCAGACCAAAGGTTGTTTCCAACCCATCCACCATATTATCAGGCCAGATCAATTCATTTGCAATCAACAGCGTCAGGGGGCGCTGGCCATCTGCAATAAATCGTTTCATTCGAACGATCACCAACCGATCTTGCCGCACAGAACGCACGCGCGACAGTGTCTCATCCTTGTCTGAGCGGCTGCGAAAATGAGTGTGATGATCACATAAAGCCCCTAGGTCATGCCTGTGAATTGGTAAATCTTTGATATGCTGTTCCGGCGATAGCGCCCATGCGCGCCGTGCTGTGGCGTTCGTTGCAGCAATGCGCCCTGCATGATCCAACGCAAGCGCGATGAATTTGTCCAAGCCCGCCAAAGTGTCTTGCAACGGGTCGCGGTGATCCTTGGCAGCAGCATGATCCAAAATACGGCTGGCGCGGAGAAAATGTTTGGCAATGAGTGGATCATCCAAAATTGGAGCAATCCCAGTTGCATCATCCGGCCGCAGAGGTTCAATGAACGTTTGCCAATAGTCCATTAGGTGTTCGAAACGCGCTGGATCCAGTGCCACATCATACACCAAATCGACCAAATTAATGGCATCGGCCGTTTCAGCCGTCTGATTGTCTTTGTTATCCATTTTAAAATTCGTTCGTAATACGGGCCAGGGACAAACGGCCCCTAGGTCAGTCAAAATATTGGTTGGCTAAAATATCGATAAAAATTCTTAAAATAATAACGCAGGATACCCCGTTTTACTGGCTAAAGCAAATTGGAATGCAGCCATGCAAAGTTTGGCGCATTGCCTATCGTCAAACAGGGCAGGAATGTCATCGAAATCTAGGTGTTATTGCGCAAACTCTAGGCTGTCGAATTTGTACAAAATCGGCCGCGTCAGCTGGGATAATGAAACCTTCGGGCGTCCGTCGGCATCAAAATTGTCATCTGACAAATATTTTTGAAAACATTGGTTTAGGGCATCCCATTCCCTGTCGATGGCGGCAAACCATGCGGTGTTTCGGTTGCGTCCTTTCTGGATCGACATTTGGCGAAATACGCCTTCATAGGACAGGCCCAATCGCTGTGCGGCAGAGCGGCTTTTGCGGTTTAGGGCGTTACATTTCCATTCATAACGACGATATCCATGTTCAAACGCCCATTTCATCATCAGATACATCGCCTCGGTGCCTGCGCGGGTTTTTTGCAGTAGGGGCGAATAATTGATGTGGCCCACCTCGATGCTGCCATCGGTCTGATTTATCCGCAGGTAACTGGCAACCCCAACTGCGGCCCCGTCTGACAGGCGAATGACAGCGAAAAAGGTGGGGTCATCTTGATTTACCTTGGATTTGTCCAATTCGGACTGCATCCAGAATTTATAGGCATCAAGCGTATCAAAGGGACCATATGGCAGGTAATTCCAGATCTCTTGGCCGTGATCCAGGCTGTTGGCGCGGAATAAATCGGCCGCATGTGAATGCACGCATAACGGTTCCACACGAACGGTTTGGCCCTTTAAAACCAAACCTTTGGGATGTGGTGGACGCTGAAAATCGGACACAACAAAATCGTGGCGCATGGCGGATACCTGTTTTCGTGGGGCAAAAAAATAAGGGCCGCAGTACGCGACCCTTAATTCTTAGCTGAACTTGGGGGAATGGTCTACTCCCACTCAGTAGTAACGTTAATATTTTCTTGTTTAATATCAAACATTTACCACCTATCAATAGTT
>CBFHVU010000200.1:0-2598 GCA_965659465.1 uncultured Paracoccaceae bacterium
CGTCATTCGGTCCGTGATTATGCCAATACGCCTGTTCCCAAACAGGTCATCGAAAATATCCTGTCCACGGCCGTCACCGCCCCCAGTGGTGCCAACCGCCAGCCTTGGCATTTTGTTGGCATTTCTAACCCAGACATGAAACAACAAATTCGCGCCGCCGCCGAAGAAGAGGAAAAACAATTCTATGACGGGGGCGCCGGGGATGCGTGGTTGTCCGCGCTGGAACCGATCGGAACCGGCGTATCGAAACCACATCTGACCGATGCCCCATGGCTGATTGTGGTTTTTGCTGAACGCTATGGCCTGAACCCTGACGGCAGCCGATACAAAAACTACTATATCAATGAAAGCGTGGGCATCGCCACGGGCCTGCTAATTTCAGCCATCCATAACGCAGGGCTGGTCTGTTTGGAACATACCCCCAACCCGATGAAGTTCCTCAATACGCTCTGTCAACGGCCAAACAATGAAAAACCGGTTATGATCCTGCCGGTGGGCTATCCCGCGCCAGACACGAAAATACCTCAAGCCGCCAAGATCAAAAAGCCATTGGATCAGGTCATTACCCTGTTTTAGGCCCGCCCCGCATTCAGGTTGGTCAGCCAGTCAGGATCCATTTCTGGAACCGAAGCCAGCAGCAATTCCGTGTATTCAGGATGCGGCGGGCTAAAGACATCGTTTTTGGCCCCCTGCTCAACCACACGGCCCAAATTCATGACCACAACTTGATCTGCAATCGCCCGCACCGTCGAAATGTCATGCGTAATAAACAGATAGGTCAGGTTCAATTCCTTTTGCAAACGCATAAGCAGACGCAAAATGCCCTCTTGGACGATTTGGTCTAGGGCGGATGTGACCTCATCACAGATGATGAAATCAGGTTCTGCCGCCAATGCACGCGCAATACAGATCCGCTGTTTCTGGCCCCCGGACAATTCACCGGGCAACCGATCCATAAACCGGCCATCCAGTTCGATCATTTCCAACAATTCCAAAATACGCTTTTCCGCAGCTTGCCCACGCAACCCCAAATAAAATTCAAGCGGGCGGCCAATGATTTCGCGCACGGTTTGGCGTGGGTTCATGGCCGTATCTGCCATTTGGTAAATCATCTGGATTTGGCGTTTTTGATCTTTGCTACGGTCCTGCAGTTTGGAGGGCAATATCTGTCCGCCAAATTCGATCTGTCCTGATGCGGGCGGCAACAATCCCGTGATCACACGCGCGGTCGTTGATTTACCTGATCCAGATTCCCCCACAACAGCAACCGTTGATCCACGCGGTACAGAAATATCAACATTATGCAGGACTTTTACTTTTCCATAGGCGGCATCAATGTTTTTGATTTTCAGAATCGGCTCTTGCGCAGGCTCTGGTTCCTTGACCAAGGCACGCACCGACCATAGCGATTTGGTGTATTCTTTCTCAGGGGCCGATAACATTTTGCGTGTTTCGGCCTCTTCTACCTCTTCGCCATAGCGCAGAACCTTGATGAAATCCGCCATTTGCGCCACCACGGCCAAATCATGGGTGATGTATATCGCAGCAGTATTAAAATGTTCGACGATTTTGCGCATCGCCGTCAGAACTTCGACCTGAGTTGTCACGTCGAGCGCAGTCGTTGGTTCGTCAAAGATTATCAAATCTGGGCGCGGTGACATGGCCATCGCCGTCATAACCCGTTGCAATTGACCGCCTGATACCTGATGCGGAAACCGATCCCCAATCGTATCGGGATTGGGCAAGTTTAGTTCCGCATACAGCGACTTGGCGTCCTCAAGGGCCTCTGCCTGCGATTTTTTGCCAAACCGTAGTGTCGAGGCGGTTGTTTGTTCAATCAGCCGATGGGCTGGGTTGAATGACGCGGCCGCAGATTGCGCGACATAGGTTATGCGGTTGCCCCAATAACGGCGCTTTTGCGCCTCAGACAACTGTGCCAAATCAACACCGTCAAACAGAATTTGTCCCTCGGTTATTTTACAGCCCGGTTGCGTAAACCCCATCGCGGCCAAACCAAGCGTAGATTTGCCTGCACCAGATTCCCCGATCAGCCCCATCACCTGGCCACGCTTAAGGGTCACATCGACACCCTTTACGATTTCATGCCACCGCTCGTCGGAAAAACCTTGGATTTTTAGGCCTTTGATATCCAATAATATATCTGATGACATAACTTAATCCTTAATTCCACTGGTATGGTGCAAGAACCAGTCAACAACAAAGTTCACAGCAACCGTCAGCAAGGCAATTGCAGCGGCAGGCAATAACGGTGTTAAACCCGCTTTCAGATCATACTGGGCGAACTGGATCAGGGACGCATTTTCACGCACCATAGATCCCCAGTCCGCAGTTGGGGGCTGAATACCCACACCCAAAAACGACAAAGCGGCGATGGTCAGAAACACGAAACAGAACCGCAGTCCAAATTCTGCAACCAAGGGCGGCATAATATTTGGCAAAATTTCACGCCGCATAATCCATCCCAACCCTTCGCCGCGCAGTTTTGCGGCCTCGACATAATCCATGACGACCACATTGACCGCACCGGCGCGCGTCAAACGAAACACCCGGGTTGAATCTCAAACGGCGATGATGATT
>CBFHVU010000201.1:0-2595 GCA_965659465.1 uncultured Paracoccaceae bacterium
AACCTTTCAAAACAAATTTATATTTACTTAACCATCACAACCTGATCGCGAAAAAAAATCTTTCACTCAGCCATGTCTTATGCGTCATATAGTGATTATTACGCGAAAGGCCACTGAGCTTTTGAAAATTTGAAGAAATTGGTTGGTTTTATGTCACACACTGCAAAACAACGCGGCCTAGACTAACTTAGGCAAGTACGCGCCCAAAGTCGTGGTTTATATTGGTTTGTCGGATTGTTTAGCGCCCTGGTCAACATTTTGATGCAGGCGGGTCCATTGTATATGTTGCAGGTCTGTGACCGCGTGCTGGGCAGCCGATCCGAGGCGACGTTGATTGCACTGTCTTTACTGGTAGCATTTTTATACGGCATGATGGGACTGTTGGATTATTCACGCGGACGCGTCATGGGACGCGTGGGCGCACGGTTTCAGGCGGCATTGGACGAACGCGTATTCAATGCCGTATTACGCCGCGCGGCCATCGCGTCAGACGCCAAAACGTCAACCGGCCTCCGCGACCTAGAAGCGTTGCAGAAATTGCTGACCTCACCCGTCTTTACGGCGTTGTTTGACTTGCCTTGGACGCCATTGTTTTTGTTTGGTATCGCGATTTTCCACCCTTGGTTGGGGGCCTTGGCCGTTGGGGGTGGATTTGTGTTGGTATTGGTTGCAATCCTAGACCAGATCACCACCAAACATCCCCAAGCGTAAGCCAATCAAACGGGGTTTCAATCAGAAATGATGTCGGATCAACTGCGGACCGAAGCCGAAATGATCCGGTCTCTGGGAATGTCAGACACTGCCTTTCAACGCTGGCAAGTTGCACGATCCGAGGCCCTGACAAACCACCTAAAGGCTGCCGATACAGGTGGTTTATTTTCATCCATGATCAAGACATTGCACCTGTTTTTACAGTCGGAAATGTTGGGATTGGGGGCCTATTTGGTGTTGCAAAATGAACTGACAGCGGGGGCCATGATTGCGGGATCTATCCTGTTGGGCCGCGCACTGGCCCCAATTGAAATGGCCATCGGCCAATGGGCGCTGGTCACCCGCGCGCACAAAGGCTGGCACAGCTTGGCCAAACTGCTGGGCGAGGTTCCACCAGAACCCGAACGCACCCCCCTGCCCGCGCCCAAGGCACGGCTGAGCGCACAAAACCTGACCGTCATCCCCCCCGGTCAACAACAGGCCGCGTTAAAGGCGGTAAATTTCACAATCGAACCAGGCATCGCCGTTGGTGTTGTTGGTTTGTCTGGTGCAGGCAAATCCACACTGGCCCGCGCGATCACGGGTGTCTGGCGCCCAGCGGGTGGTAAAATTCGCCTAGACGGCGCATCACTGGACAATTACGCACCCGAAGTTTTGGGGAAATATATCGGCTATCTGCCCCAAAGGGTGCAGTTGTTTGATGGTACAATCGCAGAAAATATCGCCCGACTGTCCACCGATCCCGATGCAAACAAAATTGTAACCGCCGCCAAGAAAGCGGCCGCACATGACATGATATTGCAACTGCCCGATGGGTACGACACACGCGTATCCATCGCCGGTGGCCGCCTGTCAGGGGGGCAAATTCAACGCATTGGACTGGCCCGTGCGATGTATGATGACCCCGTTATTTTGGTGCTGGATGAACCCAATTCAAATTTAGACAACATTGGAACGGATGCACTCAACCTAGCCATTCGCACGATGAAGCAAGAGGGTAAATCCGTGTTAATTATGGCCCACCGCCCTGCCGCAGTATTGGAATGTGATAACCTGTTACTGTTGGAACACGGCGTCTGTGTGGCCTATGGCCCCAAGGATGAGGTCATGCGAAAACATGTCCAAAATCACCGCGACATTGCTCAAACCAAGTTGGAGGGACTGAAATGACCCAGTTTTCTACGCGACGCTCTTTGACCATCGGACTCTTATCAACTTTAGTGTTGGTTGGCGGCTTTGGCGGCTGGGCAGTGATGACCGAACTTTCAGGTGCGGTGATTGCCAGCGGCCAGATTGAGGTCGAACAAAACCGCCAAGTCGTTCAACACCCCGATGGCGGCGTTATCCAGGAAATCATCGTGGACGAAGGTGACACGGTACAGGCCGGTGATACTTTGATCCGGCTGGACCCGACACTGGAAAAATCCGAACTCAACATTATCGAAGGACAGCTGTTCGAATTAATGGCCCGCCGCGGCCGTTTGATTGCAGAACGTGATGGCAAAGATGTGATTACCTTTGATCCGCGCCTGTTAGATCGTGCGCAACAATCAGCCGACATCGCCGAGCTGGTCCAAGGCCAAGAAAACCTGTTCCAAGCGCGGCGGGTGTCCATCAAAAAACAAAAGGAACAGCTGTCAAAACGGCTGGGCCAAATCCAAAACCAGATTGACGGGATCACAGCACAAAAAGCGGCGCTGGACATACAGTTGGATTTATTACCCCAAGAATTGGCTGATCAACAAAAACTGTTGGATCGTGGATTGGCACAGGCATCGCGCGTCTTGGCGCTGCAGCCCTCTCAGGCAGAGCTGGCTGGGGATTTGGGCAACCTGACCGCCCGTCAGGCCGAAGCCGAAGGCCGCATTACCGAAATTAACATCG
>CBFHVU010000202.1:0-2539 GCA_965659465.1 uncultured Paracoccaceae bacterium
GAGTGACACTTTATTTTATTGGTGGGTTTTCGTCGAAGTCGCAAACGGGTTCGCGTTCCCCAGATCGTGTGGCCCACATTGTTACATACGGCCCCAAAACACCGCACGCGTCAACGTCGTTAATCGTCATATTTCTATCAATTCGCGACATAGACCCATGAAAAACGACTCTGACCGGTATTGCAACCCGAATCTAAAAACTTTTTGTGAAGATCAGTAAATAAACCAATGAAACTATTTATGCTTTGGTTGATATTTGTACCAATTTCTCATTTTTCCCTTGAACCAAGTGCGCTGTCTTTTGGCAAATTGGCGCGTGGCGATTGTCGCCAATTCGCAGGCCTCATCCAATGACAACGCGCCGCGCAGATGTTCAATCAACTCTGGTGCGCCGATCGTTTTTGATGAAAGCGCGTCTGGATCCCAGGTGGCTAAATTTGCTGCGGCCTCGTCCAATGCGCCTTGGGCAATCATTTGTTGAAATCTGTGTTCAATTCGGTCGTTCAAAACAGTTTTGTCGACATCAAATAAAATTGGATAACAGTTTGATAGGTCAAGTTTGGGCGCGGGTGTGCGGGCCTGCCACCACATAATCGAATGTCCGGTCGCTTTTTGAACCTCCCATGCGCGTTGGACGCGCATCGGGTTTTGTACATCAATCTGGCTGCGGGTTGCATCGTCAAGATCCGCGATCATCGGCGCCAGTCCTTGGGTGTTGCGCATGGTGTCGCCCAATGTGCGAACATCCTGCGGGATAGCCGGAATATCAGCCAAGCCTTGGGTAAGGGCGGTAAAATACAACCCCGTCCCACCCACGATAATGAACGGTCGCTCTTGGGCCTTTAGGGTGTCTATCAGCTGTCCCGCCTCGCGCAGCCAATGGCCAACCGAATATGGCGCATCCGCGGCCAGATGCCCATACAGGCGGTGATCTGCGGTCTGTTCATCCGCGTCCGAGGGACGCGCAGACAGAACACGCCAATTCGAATAAACCTGCAGCGCATCTGCATTGATAATCACCGCGTTGTTGCGGTGTGCAATTTCCAGCGCCAGCGCAGATTTTCCCGATGCGGTTGGACCTGCAATCAAGACGGGCAAATGGTCTGGTATATTGCGGATATCGTTTGATGTGATTTCGTTCACGCAGTGCTCCGGTCATTGTAGGATTTCAGGTAGGATTTCTGCTTTTTAGGCCGAACTGCGCCAAAAGGTAAATTGGTGCATTGAAACTTGGGGCGATTTCCGACATTTTACGCGACAATTCTATCGCGTTGTTCAAGGAGTTCAATATGAGCGAAACACCCACCCCGAAAACCGCATTCAAACGTGTCATGCTAAAAATTTCGGGAGAAGCCCTGATGGGCGATCAAGGTTTTGGACTTCACCCCCCAACGGTTGAAAGAATCGCCCGTGAAGTCAAAACAGTCCACGACATGGGTGTCGAAATTTGTATGGTGATCGGCGGCGGAAATATTTTCCGCGGCCTTCAGGGCAGCGCACAAGGCATGGAGCGCACCACGGCCGATTACATGGGGATGCTGGCCACCGTGATGAATGCCCTTGCAATGCAAAGCGCGCTTGAGGGGCTGGGTGTCTTTACCCGTGTGATCAGCGCCATTCCGATGGATCAGGTCTGCGAACCCTATATTCGTCGTCGTGCCGTGCGACATCTGGAAAAAAAGCGTGTGTGTATTTTTGCAGCCGGTACGGGCAACCCTTATTTTACGACGGACACAGCCTCGGCATTGCGGGCATCAGAGATGGCCTGTGATGCGGTATTTATGGGCAAACAGGTTGATGGCATTTATGACAGTGACCCGAAAACAAACCCAGACGCAAAACGGTTTGACACAATCACCTATACCCAAGTGTTGCAAGAAAACCTGCGCGTCATGGACGCCAGTGCAATTGCCTTGATGCGGGATAATAAAATGCCGCTGATTGTATTTTCACTGGATGAACCAGGTGGGTTCCGTGGAATTTTGGCGGGCGAAGGCACCTATACAACCGTGACCGACTAGGGTTACAAGGGATAAACAGAAAACCAAATCTAAAAGGCAGGACAATGTCAGACGAGTTTATGTTAGACACAGATGGACTAAAACGGCGCATGGATGGCGCCTTGGCGTCTCTTAAAACAGAATTTGCATCCTTGCGGACCGGTCGTGCGTCATCGTCGATGTTAGAGCCGATCATGGTCGAAGCATATGGCCAACGCACGCCCATTAATCAGGTGGGCACTGTCAACGTCCCCGAGCCGCGTATGGTGACCATTAATGTGTGGGACAAAACAATGGTCGGCAAAGTTGAAAAAGCAATCCGCGAAAGCGGACCTGGGATCAATCCACAGCTGAACGGTACCATTATTATGCTGCCGATCCCCGAACTGAACGAAGAACGCCGCCGGGAATTGACCCGCGGGGCGGCGCAATATGCCGAAAACGCGCGTGTTTCTATCCGCAACGTCCGCCGCGACGGGATGGACCAGATCAAGAAAGCCAAGGATGGTATGTCCGAAGATGATCAGAAATTCTGGGAA
>CBFHVU010000203.1:0-2516 GCA_965659465.1 uncultured Paracoccaceae bacterium
TGGTGCAGGCCTGCGCGCCACATTGGGCATGGCAGAACAGGGGCTGCGCACAGCCTGTGTAACCAAGGTGTTCCCAACCCGGTCCCACACTGTTGCGGCCCAAGGCGGCATTGCGGCATCGTTGTCGAACATGGGGCCAGACCATTGGCAGTGGCACATGTACGACACTGTGAAAGGATCCGATTGGTTGGGGGACACCGATGCGATGGAATACCTTGCCCGCGAAGCGCCCAAAGCGGTTTACGAATTGGAACATTACGGCGTACCCTTTAGCCGCACAGAAGAGGGCAAGATTTATCAACGCCCCTTTGGTGGTCACACAACTGCATTTGGCGAAGGCCCCCCCGTACAACGGACCTGCGCAGCCGCTGACCGGACCGGTCACGCGATTTTGCACACGCTCTATGGTCAGTCTCTGAAAAACAATGCGGAATTCTATATCGAATATTTCGCTATTGATCTGATCATGTCTGATGATGGTCAATGTCAGGGGGTTGTGTGTTGGAAATTGGATGATGGCACAATGCATGTCTTCAACGCCAAAATGGTTGTTTTGGCGACCGGCGGCTATGGCCGCGCCTATTTCAGCGCGACATCGGCCCACACCTGTACAGGTGACGGCGGAGGTATGGTTGCGCGTGCGGGTTTGGCGCTGCAAGATATGGAATTCGTGCAATTCCACCCAACTGGCATCTACGGCTCTGGCTGCTTGATCACCGAAGGTGCACGCGGCGAAGGCGGCTATCTGACCAATAGCGAAGGCGAACGTTTCATGGAACGTTACGCGCCGCATTACAAAGATTTGGCACCCCGCGATTACGTGTCACGCTGTATGACCATGGAAATCCGCGAAGGTCGCGGTGTGGGCACCGGTGGGGATCACATCCACCTGAACCTGTCACATTTGCCGGCCGAAGCCTTGGCAGAACGGTTGCCGGGCATTTCTGAATCTGCGAAAATTTTCGCAGGCGTTGACGTGACCAAGGAACCGATCCCTGTGTTGCCAACCGTGCATTATAACATGGGCGGTATTCCCACAAACTACTGGGGCGAGGTGTTGAACCCAACCGCCGACAATCCAACCGGTATCGTGCCTGGTTTGATGGCTGTTGGCGAAGCAGGCTGTGCATCGGTTCACGGTGCAAACCGTCTTGGGTCGAACTCATTGATCGACTTGGTGGTCTTTGGTCGTGCGGCCGCTATTCGGGCAGGCAAGGTTGTGGATGCAGATGCGCCAAACCCTGTGTTGAACACAGCGTCTATCGACAAGGCGTTTGACCGCTTTGACGGATTGCGCCATGCAGCGGGTGGCACACCCACGGCGGAACTGCGCTTGGAAATGCAAAAAACGATGCAAGCGGATGCGGCCGTGTTCCGCACATCTGAAACCCTATCGCAAGGCGTTGATAAAATGACAGCGATTGCAGGAAAGATGAACGACATTCAGGTCACCGATCGCAGCTTGGTTTGGAACAGCGATCTGATGGAAACGCTGGAACTGACCAACTTGATGCCAAACGCATTGGCCACCATCGTCGGTGCCGAAGCGCGCAAAGAATCCCGTGGCGCGCATGCCCACGAAGATTTCACAACGCGTGATGATGAAAACTGGCGCGTGCATACGGTGACACGGGTCGATGGCAACGCTGTGGAATTGTCCTATCGCCCTGTCATAACCGATCCGCTGACCACCGAAACACAAGGCGGTATCAGTCTGGAAAAAATCGCCCCCAAAGCACGGACATTCTAACCCATGTCCGTGGCACAACAGGATAACGATTTTGGGCGTCATGCGGCGCCCAAACGACTGTTGTGCTTGGCCACCTATCACAAGGGTGGCACAATCTGGATGAAGCAAGTGATCGCCGCCCTGTCCAAAGCGTTGGATATTCCGTGGGTGGGGGTATGGGGCGCGGACCCAATGGCGCGGGTTCCCAAAACGGGGCGGGCCATTTTGGTCAACTGGCACGGTACATTCCCGAAACAGCTGTGGGATGATGCGGCGGCGATACTGCTTTTTGGTATTGCAGGTTTAATGATTGCCGAGGGTTCGGTTGTGCAAACCTATAAAAATTGTATGAAGCGCGTCACTGGAAACGGCAACGGGACGCCATTGCGCGCATCTGGTACGCCTACATCCGCAAATGCAGGCGTAGCTGCGTCAACGGCGGGTGCGCCTGCTGTGAATACCGAAAATAACACTGAAACCCAATCAGGGTCCATGTCACGGCGGGCTACAACGCTTGGCAGTGCTATGAGCCCAGAATGTTCCGCAGGCGCGTCCTTGTTTACAAGGGGTGCGGGCCTGTGTCCGCAATGATGTTCTTGACCAGAAAGGACCAATGAAATGGTGCAACTGACCCTGCCAAAAAATTCACGGATGAAAACCGGTAAAACATGGCCCAAACCATCGGGGGCAACGAACCTGCGTAAATTCCAGATTTATCGCTGGTCGCCTGATGATGGGGAAAACCCAAGTATTGATACATATTTTGTTGATATGGATACCTGTGGTC
>CBFHVU010000204.1:0-2508 GCA_965659465.1 uncultured Paracoccaceae bacterium
GCCTTGGGAATGTCATTTGCCGCGTTACGCGTTGGGATCAGATCAAATGTAAAGATTGCCTGTTCAACGCGCTGCGTCAATTCTGGTTCGCTGTCGCGCAGGCTGTTCAACACATCTTCGCGTAAACGATCATCGGCCGCCGTCAGGATTGCGGCGATCCGGTCCTCGGGCCGTTCGGCAAAGGCGAGTTCGGGGCGATTGTCAATCTGGGCCAAGATCACCTGACCAATGCGGTCCACGGCGATGGGGTTCACCGCATCTGTCATAGAAATGGCAAAACTGATGCGGCGCGCGCGATCACCGAGCAGGTTTGATAAAATTTCCGCAGCCTTGGGCACGGGCAGTTTTGATAGGATAACGGCTGCCACTTCGACGGTCTCTTGGTCCAGCAGGGGGATCAGTTCGTCGTTGGGCAGGGCGCGAATGCGGGGCCACGGATCCTCGAATAGGCGCACACCTGCATCTTGGCGCAGGCGCTTTGCGGTGTCGCGGGTGATCTTGCCGTCCAATAATTCCAATGCCTCGCCCAATCCGACCTTAGCGGCGATGCCGATGCTGTCCAATTCGCTGGCAAATTCGGTGACCACATCGGCCAAGGTATCGCGATCAATCAGGCGCAGATTGGCAATTTCTTGGGTCAATGCCGCCTGCAGGGGTTCGGGCAGGGTGCTTAGGTCAATATTGGCGCCCTCTTGCATCAAAAAACGAACAACAATCGCGGCCTTTTGCTGGCGCGACAATGGGGGGCGGTTTGAAATTTCTTTCAGCGCGGGCATAAGAAAACCTTGGATCGAATTTGATCCAAGGTTTAGAAGCCATGGGTTAAATCTTTGCTAATATACTGGGATTAGCCTGTTATTTGCGCCACACATTGACCCTGTTCGCTGTCCCAGACATAGCCTGTCATGCACGACTGCGCCGTTGTTTCGTGTTTGGGGCAGGCCCAAGCGGGGGCAAATGACGCCATGAATACAAATGCAGTTATGATATATTTCATCACACACCTCATAGATATTTGTGGATGCAGCCTATCATATTGTGCGATTCTAAAAAAGCCCGCCTGAAATCCAGGCGGGCCACTGTGATTTATTCCCCAAACACACGTTTGAAAATCGTGTCCACGTGTTTGGTGTGATAGCCTAGATCGAATTTCTCCTCGATCTCGGCGGGGGATAGGGCGGCGGTCACATCCGCATCGGCCAGCAATTCGGTTTTGAAATCTGCGCCTTGTTCCCAGACCTTCATCGCGTTGCGCTGGACCAGACGATAGGCATCTTCGCGGCTGACGCCTGCTTGGGTCAGGGCCAGCAACACACGCTGCGACATAACCAGACCGCGGAATTTGTTCATATTGTCCAACATGTTTTGCGGATAGATGACCAATTTATCAACCACGGATGTCAACCGCGCCAGTGCAAAATCCAAGGTGATGGTTGTGTCTGGGCCGATGTTGCGTTCGACCGAGCTGTGTGAAATATCGCGTTCATGCCACAGCGCCACGTTTTCCATGGCAGGCACCACAGACATACGCACCAAACGCGCCAGACCGGTCAGGTTTTCGGTCAAAACGGGGTTACGTTTGTGGGGCATGGCCGATGATCCCTTTTGGCCCGCGCTGAAAAACTCTTCTGCTTCTAGTACTTCAGTGCGCTGCATGTGGCGCACTTCGATCGCGATGTTTTCGATGGAACTGGCCACCACGCCCAACGCGGCAAAGAACGCCGCGTGACGATCGCGTGGGATCACTTGGGTGGAAATGGGTTCAGGTTCCAGACCCAGTTTTTCGCAAACATGCTCTTCGACGCGGGGGTCAATATTGGCAAATGTGCCAACCGCGCCCGAAATAGCACCCGTCGCAATTTCCGCACGTGCGGTTTGCAAACGGCGCATGTTGCGATCCATTTCCGCGTAAAAGCGCGCAAATGTCAGGCCCATGGTGGTGGGTTCCGCGTGGATACCGTGGCTGCGGCCAATGCGAACGGTGTCTTTGTGTTCGATGGCGCGGCGTTTCAGGGCCGCCAGCAATTTTTCCATATCCGCAATCAAAATATCCGCCGCACGCACCAATTGGACGTTAAAACAGGTGTCCAAGACATCGGAACTGGTCATGCCTTGGTGAACGAAACGGGCCTCTTCTGATCCGATGTGTTCGGCCAAATGGGTCAGAAAGGCGATGACGTCATGTTTTGTCACGGCCTCGATTTCGTCGATGCGGGCCACGTCGAATTCCACGTTCTTGGCGCGCCAGACCGCATCAGCGTTTTCGCGGGGAATCACGCCCAAATCGGCCATGGCATCACAGGCATGTGCCTCAATTTCGTACCAGATTCTGAATTTCGTTTCTGGCGACCAAATTGCAACCATTTCAGGGCGGGAATAGCGGGGGATCATGTGGAAAACCTTTCTTTTGCGCTTTGTGCATGCGTTTAACGGTTATTTGCCTGCGCTACAAGATCTGGGATCGTTATCAAAAATTTTACCTGATTTCATGGAACAAGGCTATTTAAC
>CBFHVU010000205.1:0-244 GCA_965659465.1 uncultured Paracoccaceae bacterium
TGTTGCTGCGGCCTTGGGGGTGACAGCCTATTATCCCAACCAAACGCCCGAAACCAAGGCTGCGCATATCGCCCAGCTACAGGCCCAAGGCCGCCATGTCCTGATGATCGGGGATGGGTTAAACGACACAGCAGCACTGACGTCTGCCCATGTGTCGATTTCGCCCGCAACCGCACTGGATGCAGCCCGTGTTGCGTCCGATATCGTTTTTCTGGGGCAGCGGTTGGACAGTTTGATCGGCATT
>CBFHVU010000205.1:254-2488 GCA_965659465.1 uncultured Paracoccaceae bacterium
AAATTTCCAATTGGCCAGCCTCTACAACGTGTTGGCGGTGCCCGTTGCCATAGCGGGATTTGCAACACCTTTGATCGCGGCCTTGGCAATGTCACTGTCGTCCATTACGGTAACCCTAAACGCATTACGGATGAAATAATGGACGTTCTGATTTATCTGATCCCGATTTCGATTTTTTTGGGTGGTGTCGGCTTGGCCGGTTTTTTGTATACGCTGCGGACCCGCCAATATGACGACCCCGACGGCGACGCACAGCGCATATTAACGGGCGAATGGGACGATCGCCCGAAACCGGATTAACGGATCGGGCGCTGTTTTGCGTTTAGCTGGGCGATAGCGTGGAACAGTCGATATCACGCGATTGCAGCCGTTTACAGGCCTGATCGGCGCGCGATTGTGACAGCCCTAGGAATGTTGCTTCGAACCCGCGGGAATTTTGACGCACTTTGCGCAATGATCCCTCCAGCATATCAATTTCGGCCAGCGCTGTTTTCAGCAACATTTTTTCAGCAGCATAGCGACTGGGATATTTGCCAATCGAAATGCCCCAATTCTGTGCATCCGATGTGGAAACGCGGCTGACCACTTTGGTCAGGGGCGCAGTGCTGGTGCCATTCGTCACAGTCGCGGGCTTGAATGCGGCTGGACGCAATTTGGGCGCGGGCACCGATACAATTTCACCCGTTTCGGGCTGGAATACCTCTGGTGTCAAAGGAACATCTAGCCGCACATTTTTAGCCATCTTCAGCGCCTGTTCGATGTCTTCTTTCAGGTCTAGGTTGGCGACCAGTATGGGGCCTGTCGTGTCTGGGCGCAGTTTGGGGCGTAAACTCTTTTCCGGTGTGGTGTCCAGACGCACGGTGCGCCCATAGGCCCCGCCTGTCTCGGCCGGATCATGTTTGGCCAGTGCAGTTGCCTGATAACTGGGGCGTTTCGGTTTTTGCAATGCGACGCGGCTGGGGGCCTTGGAAAACCCTAGATCCATCAATTTGGCAACTTGGCGGTTGCGCGATGCGGTGGATTTGCCCCCAAATACGGTGGTGATAATTCGTTCGCGGCCACGCTCTGCCGATGCAGTCAGGTTATAGCCAGCGGCACGGGTGAATCCTGTTTTGATCCCATCCGCCCCGCGGTAATTTGACAAAAAACGGCTGTTGGTATGATTGACATTGCGCACACCTGCATAATCGCTGCGGCGTGAAAACAGGTTATAATAGGCGGGGTAATCATAAAACAAATGGCGCCCCAAAATGGTCATATCCCGCGCCGTTGACAGATGGCCCGATTGCGTCAACCCATGGGCGTTTTTGAATGTGGTGCGTGTCATGCCCAGGGCCTGAGCCGTGCGGTTCATGCGGCGGGCAAAGGCCGCTTCGGACCCCTCGATCGCCTCGCCAATGGCAGTTGCGGCATCATTGGCCGATTTGATGGCAGCCGCGCGGATCAGATAGCGCAGTTTGATTTTTTGACCTGTCTTTAGCCCCAAACGCGATGGGGGCTCTGATGCCGCGTTACGCGACACGCGCACCATGGTGTCCAAACTGATTTCATCGTTTTCGACTGCTTGAAATGCGACATACAGCGTCATCATTTTGGTCAGGGATGCAGGATGCAACCGCGTGTCTGCGTTTTCTGCGTGCAAGACCTGACCGTTTCGCGCATCCATAACCAAGGCGGCATAGGGGGCCGCATGCCCAACCGATGCAATCCATGCCATTAGGAAAATAAATGCTATACCCACGCGCCAAAGGTAAGCCGGCGCAAACTGCCGTCTAAACAAGGTTCCGTTCCTTTTACTACCTCATGTCGGATGCCCGACTTATATTTATTTTTTTACAACCCTAGCATATTTGTTTCCTTGAATAAAGCATTCATTTGCAATGGTTTTTTGGGAAATTTGGATAGGAATTAATACATATTGCGGTTTTTGTGATCCGACCTACTAAACCGTGATTTTAATGGAAAAGGCGGCAGAATATTCGCCGCATGCCTTTTCATCGGGCGCAGATCAATTATATAAACACGTATCAATGAAAACGCCTGCAACCCACGCACACAGTACGGATACAGTAGCGATGTCGCAAAACCACGACGACGATACAGACCAGAGCATTTTGACCAAACCGAAATCCAAGACGCGGCGCGCGCCTTTGTACAAGGTTTTGTTGTTAAATGACGATTATACCCCAATGGAGTTTGTGGTGGCTGTTCTAGAGCGGTTTTTTGGTATGTCG
>CBFHVU010000206.1:0-2480 GCA_965659465.1 uncultured Paracoccaceae bacterium
GTGCCATACAATCTGCAACAACGGCCTGGACCATTTTCTCGGCGGCGGGTTCTTTGGTTGCGCGGTCTGCAACCAATTCTGCGCCACAGAATAACCCTTTGCCGCGGACTTGACCGATTACGGCATGTTTGTCGGCCAACGCGTTTAGGTTGTTCATCATGTGTTCACCCATGGCCAGCGTGTTTTCCAACAGGTTTTCATCCTCGATAATACGCATATTTTCGATGGCGGCGGCTGGGCCAGCTGTGCAGCCGCCAAATGTTGAAATATCACGGAAGTAGTTCAGTGGATCGCTTGCATCGTCTTTGAACATGTCAAAGACTTCTTCAGTCGTGACCAAGCAGGCAATGGCGGCATAGCCGGATGCAACACCCTTGGCCATTGTGACCATATCTGGTTTTACGCCGTAATGCTGATAGCCAAACCAAGTGCCTGTCCGGCCGACGCCGCAAACCACTTCGTCGATATGCAACAGGATATCATATTTCTTGCAGATCTCTTGCACGCGGTCCCAATATCCTGGGGGCGGTGTGATCACGCCACCACCGGCAGTTACAGGTTCAAGGCACAGTGCGCCGACGGTATCTGGACCCTCGGCTAGGATCACCTCTTCGATCGCATTTGCCGCGGCGATTCCATATTCCTCGCCTGACAAATCCCACTGGGCGCGGTATTCTAGGCAATGTGGCACACGAATGAAACCGGGTGTATATGGACCATACTGTGCGTTGCGTTCGTCTTGGCCACCAGCGGACAGGCAAGTGATTGTTGTTCCATGATAATCGCGTTCACGGTACAGCACTTTGTGTTTTTTGCCGCCGTACCGTTTTTGGGCGATTTGGCGCACCATTTTGAACGCCTTTTCGTTCGCCTCAGAGCCTGAGTTACAATAATATACACGGCTTAGGCCTGGCATTTTTTCAATCAGTTTTTCAGCAAACAGGGCACCAGGAATCGATCCCGCCGAGCCTGCAAAATAATTCAGTTTGATCAACTGATCGCGAACGGCATTTGCGATGCTTTCGCGGCCATAACCAACGTTTACGGTCCAAACGCCACCAGACACGGCGTCGATGTGTTCCTTGCCGTGTTGGTCCCACACACGCATGCCTTTGCCTTCGACGATGATTCTGGGTTCACCTGTTTCGAAAGCTTTGTGTTGCATCAAGTGATGCCAAACATTTGCGCGGTCTGCGTCGACCACATGTGATAAGTCGTTTTCGCGAAGCATTGTGTTCATTTTTTCGGGTCCTTTATACCGATCGCGTGCTTGCGCCAGCCTGCGATGAATCTATAAACCTTTGTTTGGCGATTTTGCGACTTTTTATAGGGCCAGTTTGATAAATGATTTATATCCAGAAAGTGGGGTAAATTTGCAAAGAATAGTCATATTAATCGACTAAGATTATGATTTTCATTGGAAATAGGATTTGGATTATCGATTAAGTTTTAGGCAAAAGATCACCCAAATAAATTTTTTTCAGAAAAAAACATTGATCGGAATCGCGATATGGGGTCGGATTAGGCAGGCTGAGATGCAGCCGCAAATAATCTGGCCGTAACAGGCACGGGCCCCGACCAGAGGGCAAACCATGGGAGCGTATATATGAAAATTACGAAAAAAATTCTATCCACCACAGCCGCCGCCGCATTGATGATGTCAGCGGGCGCAGCTTCTGCGATGGATGAAATCACTGTTGCATACTTTCTAGAGTGGCCGATGCCATTCGAGTATGCAAAGCAAATGGGCACATACGAAAAAGAGATGGGCGTGAAAGTGAACTGGGTCAGCTTTGACACTGGTACCGCGATGAGCGCGGCAATGGCATCTGGCGATGTTCATATCTCTGTCAGCCAAGGTGTGCCACCATTCGTGGTTGCAGCAAGCGCGGGCCAAGATTTGCAAATCATCGACGTTGCTGTGTCTTACTCAGACAACGATAACTGCGTTGTTTCCTCTGCTTTGGAAATCGACAAAGACAGTGCAGGCGAATTGGCCGGCAAGAAAGTCGCCGTTCCTTTGGGTACTGCCGCACACTATGGTTTCCTAAAGCAAATGGAGCATTTCGGTGTTGCATTGGACAGCCTAGAGGTTGTTGACATGGCACCAGCCGAAGGCGCAGCCGCGCTGGCGCAGGGTTCTGTCGATATGGCCTGTGGCTGGGGTGGTGCGTTGCGTCGCATGAAAGAGCACGGCAATGTTCTGTTGACAGGCGCCGAGAAAGAAGAGCTGGGCATCCTAGTGTTTGACGTGACATCTGCACCTGCAAATGTCGTTGCAGAAAACGCGGATCTGGTTGCGAAATTCCTGAAAGTGACCGCAGACGCGAACGCAATGTGGAACGCAGGCGGCGACCAAGCTGCAGCCATGATCCCAGTCATCGCCAAAGATGCGGGTATGGACGAAGCTGCAACTGCTGAAACCATGGCCACATTCGTATTCCCATCCGTTGACGAACAGATGACCGCGAAATGGCTGG
>CBFHVU010000207.1:0-2460 GCA_965659465.1 uncultured Paracoccaceae bacterium
TTGAAGGTCCAAGTTATCGCGATGACGCGATATATACCGCACAAATATATGCAATCGCACTGGGCGGCGGCATGTCATCGCGATTGTTTCAGGAAATTCGCGAAAAACGTGGGTTGTGTTATACGATTTTTGCGCAGGCTGGCGCCTATGTCGATACGGGTATGACCACGATTTATGCGGGAACCTCAGGGGATCAGTTAGGTGATCTAAGTCTGCTGACCATCGACGAAATTAAGCGTGCGGCAGATGATTTGTCACAGGCTGAATTGGATCGGGCGCGTGCGCAGATGAAGGCGGGCCTGCTAATGGGATTGGAAAGCGCCTCAAACCGCGCAGAACGTTTGGCGCGCATGATGCAGATTTGGGGTAAAATTCCGGACCTGTCTGAAACGGTTGAACGGATTGACGCCGTCGATTTGGACAAATTGCGCACCTATGCGCAGCATGTTGCGACCCAAGCCAAGGTGACAACCGCGCTCTATGGTCCAATCGGATCGGCGCCCGGTCTTGAAGAATTGGAAACCAGACGGGTGGCCTAAATGTTTCTGTTCAAGAAAAAGGTTCAGATTGATACAGACCGCCTGATCCTAAGGTTGCCACAGCATGCCGATTTCCGTTCCTGGTCAACCTTGCGATATGAAAGCCAGGATTTTCTGTCGCCATGGGAACCCACATGGGCGCCGGATCATTTGTCACGAAAATCTTTTGCCAATCGTGTGTATTGGTCACAACGATCAGTCAACGAAGGCACGGCCTTGCCGCTGTTTTTGGTTCGTCGCAGCGATCAACAGTTGATGGGTGCCATCACCCTGGATCCGATCCGCCGTGGACCTGCGCAAACGGCCACAATGGGGTATTGGATTGGTCAACAATTCGCCCGCGAAGGTTATATGAGCGAGGCCATTTTGGCATTGGTTCACTACGCCTTTGTCAAATTGGACCTAAGCCGCATTGAATCCGCCTGTCTGCCCGATAACGTCCCATCCCGTGGTGCGCTGGAAAAATGTGGGTTCAAATACGAAGGCGTGGCACAAGCCTATCTGCAAATCAATGGTCGTTGGCGCACACATGTGCTATATTCGTGTCTACGCGCAGATCGGCGCGGCAAAACGAATGTTGGCTTGGCCTAGGGGGTGATATGCTAAACACCGCAGATGCAACTGTAATTGCGGATTTGGCCGAACAGCTGCCCGATGGTACCCTATTCCCCGCAACCCCAAATTACCTTGAGGAACCGCGTGGTAAATGGCAGGGGCAGGCCGCAACTGTTGCCCGTCCGAAATCCGTGGAACAGTTGTCGCAAATTTTGGCATTTTGTAACACGCGCCGGATTGGTGTCGTGCCCTATGGCGGGGGTACAGGTTTGGTTGGTGGGCAAATCATGCAAACGGGGTCATTGCCCGTATTGGTGTCGCTGGAACGTCTGAACCAAATCACCCAAGTGTTTCCATCGGAAAACGTTATGGTGGTACAGGCAGGCGCCATTTTGGAAAATATTCAATCCACCGCAGCAGATCATAACCGGGTATTCCCGCTGTCATTGGCGTCCCAAGGGTCCGCGCAAATCGGGGGCAATCTGGCGACCAATGCAGGCGGGGTCAATGTCCTGCGCTATGGCAATGCACGTGATCTGTGTTTGGGTGTGCAAGCTGTACTGGCCGATGGATCCGTCTATGACGGCCTGACCCGCCTGCGCAAGGATAACACAGGCTATGACCTGCGCAATCTGCTGATCGGGTCCGAGGGGACGTTAGGCATCATCACCGCCGCAGCCCTGAAATTATTCCCACAACCCGCCAGCATCGGAACCGCATTATTGGCCGTGACCAATCCGCAGACAGCGGTCGATCTGCTGGCATTGGCACGCGATATCGCAGGCGAAGGTGTCAGCGCCTTTGAACTGATGTCGCGCATGGGTGTGACATTTTTGAACGAAACGATGCCAGATTTTCCAATTCCGATGGACCCCTGTCCCGACTGGATGGTTTTGGTTGAATTCGGGCTGGGCGCAGATGCCAATGCGGCCCTGACGCAGTTGTTTGAACATGCCTATGATCAGGGTTTGGTCCAAGACGGTATCATCGCCAGTTCGCAATCACAGCGGGCCAGCCTTTGGAATTTGCGCGAAACGATCCCGACCGCCAACCGCCTGATCGGATCCATCAGCAGCCATGATATTTCCCTGCCGATTTCCACGGTGCCTGAATTCATCGAAACAGCGCCCGAGCATATCGCGAAATTGGGCCAGTTCAGGATCAATTGCTTTGGCCATTTGGGGGATGGCAATTTGCATTACAACGTCTTTCCGCCGCAGGGCCGCGACAAAGCTGACTTTGCCAACATTGCGACCGAAGTTCAGAGCGTTGTTCATGATCTGGTGATGCAATACGACGGATCGTTCAGCGCCGAACATGGGGTTGGCCGACTGAAAACCGCAGATCTGAAACGCTATGCGAACCC
>CBFHVU010000208.1:0-2421 GCA_965659465.1 uncultured Paracoccaceae bacterium
CCAGTAGCCCAAAGAATAGGCCGTTGACGACAATCCACCCCGCAGCAATACCACAAGGTAAAAGATCAGGAAAAACACCGTGAAAACGTCAACCGTCGCCTTGCGGCGCAGTGACCAGTCCCCGTAAAACAAATCCATTCTGACGTTCGCACCGACCAGGACCGAATAGGGTCCGCCCAACATATAGTAGGCAACCATTGCAAATTGCGCCATTTCCAGCGTCCACAATGAGGGAACAAAAAACGTTTTGGATATTGAGGACCACAGCAAAATTGCCATCAAAACAAAAATACCATACATCACAACCAAACCGATCCATCGGTTCAGCCCATCGACAACACCAGAAAATCGCAACAAACCGATCATGTTTTCCCGCCAAGTGTTTGGACAAGCCAGTCTGACAAAAATCGCGCTAAATCCCGTTGTGTGTCAGGCGTTTGGATCAGATCGTTTCGTATTTCGATCATGACATTGGCCAAACCATTTCCGGCCCCATGTAAATCCAGTGTATGTGCCACGCCATCTTGGGCCGAATAGGGTTCGTTCAATCGCACATCAAAGGTGGATGCGGACGGGATTTTATGCATCATGGCGGATGCAAAGCTATGGTCCGACCCGTGCAAAATACCAATTTCAACATCGCGCTGTTTGCCATGATAAACGGGTGTAAAGCTATGGATTGTGACTATCAGAGCCAATGTTTCGCGGTACAGATTGATCTGGTGATGAAGGGTCGTTTCGAACGGGCGATAAACGTAATCAATCCGATTCTGCCGTTCTGATGGCGTCAAGTTCACATTTCCGGGGATATCGTAAATTTCGCTTTTCTCCGGTATGGCGCTTTCGGCTTCGGGGGGGCGATTGCAATCATAAACCAGCCGTGACACCCGACCATTGACCAAGACCGCCGGCAACATGTCCCGCATAGACACCGCAACATCCAAAGCCCCAGGGTCCCATGCCGCATGGCTGTTGCGCGCAGCCAGTGACAGGCCGAGGTCGTTCAAATGCGGCGGAATGTCATTTGAGGCATGTTCGCAAACGATCAAAATGCTTGGGCGATCTGTTCCACTCGAAACATCAACCACCGCGCCGTAATCGGGATTATGCCCATCGGTTATAGTTTGCGTCGATTCCATTGTGAAATATTTGACTGACATAATCATCCTGTCAACAATTTTCCGAAAATATTTTGACACGGCCTTGGTATTTGTCTATTTTTTAACTATGACCGCTAAGATCAGGAAAGATATTCAGGCATATGACAGTTGCAGCAACACTTTTGACGCACCACGACGACATGACCCGCAGTGAACGCCAGCTGCTTAGGGCGTTGATGAATGACTATCCCATCGCGGGCCTAAGCAGCATCACAGAACTGGCCAGCACGGCGGGGGTGTCAACCACGACGGTGGCACGGATGTTGCAAAAAACGGGGTTTGACGGGTTCCCCCAGTTTCAGGCTTCGTTGCGTGCTGAATTAAAGGAAATGATTTCCGATCCAATCGCAAAACGCGATATTTGGCGAAACGATTTACCTGACGAACATATTTTGAACCGATATTCGCGCCAGGCGTTAGAAAACCAAAAAAGCAGCCTAGAGGAAATCAATTCTGACGACTTTGACTGCCTATGTCAGACGCTCAGCGATACATCCCGCACGATTTATATCGCAGGAGGGCGGATTACGGGTACAATTGCCCAGTACCTGTATTTGCATCTACAAATGATCCGGCCTCAGGTTCGATTGTTGGCCAGCGGTGGATCGTGGCCACATGATTTGCTGGATGTGTCAAAAAATGACGTGTTAATTGCATTCGATGTACGCCGATATGAAAACGCCACGTTGCAAATGGCCGAGATGTGCCATGACAAAGGGGCAGAAGTTGTGTTGTTTACGGATTTGTGGCGGTCGCCAATCCATCGCATCGCACGACATATCTTTACAGGCAACATTGTCGTGCCTTCGGCGTGGGATAGCTGCCTGCCTTTGATGATGTTCGTTGAATGTACAATTGCCGCAATCCAAGAAATCATGTGGGACACCGTAAAAAATCGAACCGATGCGCTGGAAACCGCATTTGACCAAACCAAGTTGTTCCGAAAATTTACTTGACACTGTTTTTGATCGCACCAGACGCCCTCGAAAGGCCTGCTTAATGATTGTCGACACAGACACGCCAGAAAACTGGGCATACTTGCCTGAAAAATCTGATGCACATGTCGTTTCAGTGATGAACGGCCCCCACTGTATTGGCCCGAGTATAGGCTTCTAGAGGGCTGAGATAAAGGTAAAACTGCTGTACTGCTGATCTATTTCAGAACAAATGCCGCCTGAAAAGCCACATTCAGAACGTATAAATTGTGCGAAATTAATCCGTGCCGCAAGATATTGCGCTGCGCATCATAAAAAATTCTGTG
>CBFHVU010000209.1:0-2351 GCA_965659465.1 uncultured Paracoccaceae bacterium
ATCGCGGGAATTGCCAAGACCATGATTGGGCTTGCATCGCGCAGGACGCCAGATATCCTCGGCTGCGCCACACCTTGGTGTTTTTTATGCAAAACCCATAGGGCAAATCCCGCCATCGTGAAACGGGCAAAAACCGATGCCACCGCTGTGCCAATTAGCTCCATATCTAAAACAAAAATGAACAATGGATCCAAGGCTACGTTGACTGTGCCACTTACAATTGTGGTCATCATAGATTACCGCGCATTTCCATGTGCACGCAAGGCCGCGCCCCCGATAATGCCCGCAACCAACACAGGCAAGGTTGGGATTATATGCACCGCCAGCGTTTGGGTGTCGCCCCTGGCCCCCACCAATGCCACCAAGGTGCCGAGGTTCATCCAGATCAAGGCTGCAAATGCCGCCGCAATTACAACACCCAACACTAATGTATGGGTCACACGTTCACGCGCCAGAATCGTATCATCGGCGCCCAAGGCGCGTGCCACCAGCGCACCTGCCGCAATCGCAAAGCCGATGCCAAAGGATGTTGTGAAAAATAAAAGCGCCCCTGCGTAACCGATCGCGGTAGCTAGCGCAGCATCGTCCAACATCGATATGAATATCATATCGACAAAATCGACGGCAAACATCGCCATTAACCCAATGGCTGCCGTGAAGGACATGACCGCCACATGCTTCATGGGCAATCCCGTTAAAAATTTTGCGTTTTTTCTGACACTTTGGCCTTACCTTGCGGGGCAAGACAACCCTACCCAGTTATGAACGGGCTTTGATCACCTGCAACAATGGCAAAACATCAGACATATCAGGGCCACGTTCCTGCCCTGTTAACGCTTTGCGTAATGGCATAAACAGCCCCTTACCCTTGCGTCCTGTTGCCTCTTTCACCGCTGCAGTCCACGCACCCCATGTGTCTTTAGTAAAGGGCCCCGCGGGCAATAGTTCAAGGGCTGTTGCCACAAATTCGCGATCTTCGTCAGCAATAACAGGTTCTGCCCCTTGGGAAAACATCGTCCACCAATCCCCTAGATCGTTCAGCGTTGTGATGTTTTCACGTGTCACAGTCCAGAATTGATCGGCCAAATCGTCAGGCACCCCAGCCGCACGCACTGCACCGGCCACTTGGTCCAACGACAGTCCCGACAGGTAACGCGCAGTCAATGGGAACAGATCATTTACATCGAATTTTGTCGGTGCCGATCCGAATTGTGACAATTCAAACCCATCTGCAATTTCATCCAAAGACGTGCACAGTTCGACAGGCTGACTGGACCCCAAACGCGCCATAAGGCTTAGGACTGCCTCGGGCGCCACACCTTGGGCGCGCAAATCACGCAATGACAATGTGCCCAATCGTTTCGACAGGCCTTCGCCCTGCGGACCCGTCAACAGCGAATGGTGCGCGAACGTCGGAACCGTGCCACCCAGCGCCTGGATCATTTGGATCTGGGTGGCTGTGTTTGTGACGTGATCAGATCCACGCACAACATGGGTAATCCCCATTTCCACATCATCCACGACCGATGCCAATGTATAGAGGAACTGACCATCCGCACGGATCAATACGGGATCAGAAACAGAGGCCGCATCTATCGAAATATCACCCAAAATACCATCGGGCCAAGTGATGCGTTCCAAATCCAGCTTGAACCGCCAATGGCCGGCGCCGCGTTCAGCGCGCAATGCCTCTTTCTGTGCGTCATCCAAATCCAGCGCAGCACGGTCATAGACCGGGGGCTTGCCCATGTTTAACTGCTTTTTCCGCTTTAGGTCCAATTCCGTGGGCGTTTCGAAACATTCATAAAACCGACCCATATCACGCAGTTTGTCCGCGGCCGCATGATAGCGATCCAACCTGTCAGATTGACGTTCCATCCGATCCCACGTCAGACCCATCCATTCCAGATCTTGTTGAATGGCATCCACATAGTCCTGTTTTGACCGTTCCGGATCGGTATCATCAATCCGCAGAATAAACGTGCCGCCAGTTTTCTTGGCGATCAAGTAATTCATCAATGCCGCGCGCAGGTTGCCAATGTGCAAATATCCTGTGGGGGATGGGGCAAAACGGGTGGTTGTCATGTCAATACTCCTGTTGCGGGGTGTGTTTCATAACATCAACGATTTGTCCAGAGTGCTAAGCTGTACGACGCACCATGGTGAATTCAAATTCACAAATAATTTTATTTGAAAGTGATCAATTCCTAGGTATTCTGTGCCCCAGAGTCATTTACAGGAGAGACCCCCGTGCAATCACCGTTTTATATGCGTCGCAGAACGTTTTGGGCCAGCAGCGCTGCCGCCATTGTCGGCAGTGCCGTATCAGCTGCAGCACCCATGATGGGCCC
>CBFHVU010000210.1:0-2341 GCA_965659465.1 uncultured Paracoccaceae bacterium
CGGTGGACCATTGTCTGATCCATTCCGCAGAGGGGCGGGGGTCGGCCACTTCGTCTGCGGCGGCCCCTGCAAAATGATCCGCCGTTACATTGCGAATTGTGTTGCCACTTGTTTGGATGGCATGCATTTCCACGCTCGCCAATGTGTCCAGGATATCGGGGATATCGGATAGGCTTGGCCAGTTGAATTGGATGTTTTGGCGTGTTGTGAAATGTCCGTACCCTTTGTCCCAGCGTTCCGCGATATGGGCAAGCGTTGTCATTTGGGCGCTGCTTAACGTGCCATAGGGGATCGCCACCCGCAGCATATAGGCATGCAGTTGTAGATAAACGCCGTTCATTAATCGCAGCGGTTTGAATTCATCCTCGCTTAATGCGCCAGAAATGCGCCGGGCCACTTGGGCGCGAAACTGTGTGTTGCGTTCGCGCTCGAACTCACTGTCAAAATCGGAATATTTATACATGGTCTGCCTGCTGTTGTTTGCCGTGGTGGTAATTGGATGGGCCGGTTGCGCGAAAGGCTTCGCGAAAATGGGCGGGCTGAATTTCGCCATTGATGAAATGAACATCGGCCAGATAAACGCCAACGGCGACATCCGTTTGGTTTTGTGCGGCCATCAGTCGTGATTGGGCACGTTCGGCGGTGTCAAAGACCTGCGCAGATTGCAGATCGCGCACCCATGCGCCCCATGGATCCAGATATATGACATCCCCCAAGGTCAGGTGATTTGCGGTGATCACTTTGAATATCGTTTTGCGCGACATTATGCAGTTTCCTTTTGTGTTACTGGCAGGCTGGCCGCATCGCGCGGCTGTAGTCCCAAAAAGATCAGGGCAGGCCCAGCAATCGCACCGGATTGAAACACATGGGCCAAGCGGTCCAATGTGACCGATGTGATGGTTTGATCTGCGCGTGATGCGTTTTCGATGATGGACACGGGCGTATCTGCGCGCGCGCCATGCATTAACAAACGCCCCTGAATAAAGCGGGAGGATTTTTTCCCCATGTATATAGCCGCCACCTGATCCCCGCCTGCTAGGCTGGTCCAGTCATGATCGGCAAACCCTGCCATGTCATGGCCTGTCAGAAATCGTACCGATGTATTGCGCCCCCGTTTGGTCAGGGATTGACCAATCGCCGCCGCCGATGCCGAGGCCGCAGTGATACCAGGTACGATGTGCCAGCCGATATTATGTGGGGTCAGTGTCTCAATCTCTTCGTCTAGGCGGCCAAAAACGGTACAATCGCCGCCCTTAAGCCGGACAACATAATCGCCCTGCTGTGCATGCGTTACGATCAAATTGTTGATGGTGTTTTGATCGACTGATGGGCCAAACCCCGTTTTGCCCACATCAATCATGCGCGCTTCTCGGCGGGCCAGTTCCAAAATGCCTGTGCCGACCAAACGGTCATAGATCACCACGTCCGCACGGTCCAATTCTTTGCGCGCTTTCAATGTCAGCAGTTCTGGATCGCCCGGACCCGCGCCGACAAAGGCCACATGGCCCACTGCATCGCGGGGGTTTTGGTGGCGCTTGAACAATTGTTTCAACGCGGTTTGTACGGCCTCTTTGCCCAGTGATAGGGCGCGTGGGCCGATGGTGCCGTAAAATTCATCCCAAAATTTGCGCCGCGCTGGGCCCATGGGGATCTGATCTGCAATGGCGCGAAATGGTTTGGCCACTTGGGCCAAGACGCCTAAATTGGGGTCTAGTTGCTCTTCTAGGTGGGCCTTGATTTGACGGGCCAGGATGGGGGCTGTGCCCTCTGTTCCGATGGCGATGGTGACGGGGTCGCGATCGACGATTGCGGGTGTAATAAAGGCACTGGCGGCAAGGTTATCAACCACATTCGATAAAACACCCAGTTTTGTGGCCAATGCGGCCTGTTCGCGGTCCAGCGCGTCATCATCATGCGCCGCGTAAAAAAGGGCCGTGCCAGAGATATCATCGGCCACAACATGACGGCGATGCAGTGTAATTACATTCGCCTGCGCCAGTGCGATCAAATCGTCCACAGGGTTGGGGTGATAGACATGAATATCCGCCGATGTTTTTTGCAACAGACGCAATTTGGCCAAGGCCGTTTCTCCACCGCCACAAACCACGATTTTTCGATTTTCAATATTCAGATAAACAGGAAAGTGGTTCATAGCGGTCGTCCTTGTATGTAATTTCTGCGACCAATATAGAATAATGTTCCATATATAGGCTATATATCTTGCAAAATAAGGAATATAGTTCTATAAATTTGGCAATAAAACAGAATTTTCCAAAATCGCAGGTAAAACCGAAATGACCGTCCGAATAAACGATATGGATCGAAAAATTTTATCTGAGCT
>CBFHVU010000211.1:0-2185 GCA_965659465.1 uncultured Paracoccaceae bacterium
GAAGGTGCCATTTTCCACGGTTACACCTATTCCGCCCATCCCGTTGGGTCCGCGGCCGTTGTGGCCACCGTGAACGAAACCCTGCGCCTAGACACCAAAACCAACGCCGCCGCCCGAGGTCAACAGCTGTTCGAGGGCGTGCAAAAACTGGCGCAGAAATATGACATTATCGGCGATGTACGCGGTGGGCATGGGTTGATGATGGGTATTGAAATAGTCAGTGATGCGGCCAACAAAACCCCGATGGATGCGGCAACGATGAAAAAAATCCATCAAACCGCCTATGAAAACGGGGCGATGGTCCGACTGGGCATGCACAACATCCTGATGTCACCACCCTTGGTCATTTCCCCTGCGGAAATCGACCAAATTATCACTGCCTTAGATGTCGCATTCGGGTCTATTTAACCCATAATCCGGTCAGGCCCTATCGCAGCACGTTCGCAATTCGCGGCCTCAACCACGCTAAATCCCCCAAAAACAGCCCATTTTTGGGGGATTTGTGGCAAAAAGACAGATATTTTCAGCATATCCCATATTAGGCCTTTTATTTATTCTGTTTTTTGAATATATAAATCGGGACTCACTCATGACATGGAAGGATTACAGCCATGAATGTTATGCCCCTAACGGACAATTATTCGGTAACAGCGCAAATCAGCGCCCATGATATCGCCGCAATCGCAGCCGCTGGTTTCAAATCAATCATCTGCAATCGCCCCGACCAAGAAAGCGCCGACCAGCCCGATTTCGCAACAATCGATGCAGCTGCACAGGCCGCGGGTTTGCAAACCGCCTATATCCCAATTACGGGCATGCCATCGCCTGAACAAACCGCTGATATGGCACAAGCCCTGACCGATCTTCCCGCGCCGGTGCTGGCCTATTGTCGGACGGGCAACCGGTCAGCCATCATTTTCAACGCCGCACAAGCGTAATGGGTGTAACAGGGCCAGATCAAACGGCCCTGCCCTGATTTAAGGAATACAAAATGTCTCTCTCTCGTGGATGGACGCGGCGTCTGGAACGTCATGTCCCTATGCTGTCATGGGCAAAAACCTATGACAAAGATACCCTAACATCGGATCTGGTGGCCGCGATCATCGTAACAATCATGCTGATCCCGCAATCACTGGCCTATGCCCTGCTGGCCGGCCTACCTCCGGAAATGGGGTTGTATGCGTCAATCCTGCCCTTGGTGGCCTATGCCATTTTCGGGACATCACGCGCGCTGGCGGTTGGTCCGGTTGCGGTTGTGTCCCTTATGACGGCGGCAGCGATTGGTAATCTGGGCCTGACCACCCCCGCCGAAATCGCATTGGCGGCGGGAACCTTGGCGTTTATTTCTGGTGTGATCCTGACCGTTATGGGTGTTTTGCGCCTGGGGTTTTTGGCAAACTTTCTGTCGCACCCAGTGATTGCCGGTTTTATCACTGCATCTGGCGTGCTGATCGCAACCAGCCAATTGAAACATATTTTGGGGATCCAAGCGCATGGCGACAACCTGATCGAATTGGTGGTGTCCCTGTTTGAAAACCAACATCTGACCAACCCGATCACCATGGCAATCGGCCTGCTGACGGTTGCGTTTTTGTTTTGGGTCCGCAAGGGGTTAAAACCGCTGTTATTGGGTTTTGGCCTGAAACCCCGCATGGCCGATATTCTGGCCAAGGCGGGTCCCGTGGGCGCCGTTGTGGTCACAACATTGGCTGTTTTCATATTTGATCTGGAAAACAAAGGCGTAAAAATTGTGGGCGCGGTTCCAACCGGCCTGCCCCCGCTGACCATGCCCAGCTTTAGCCCTGCAATGTGGAGCCAGCTGTTCATTTCGGGCCTGCTGATTTCAATCATCGGCTTTGTTGAATCCGTATCCGTTGCGTCGACCTTGGCCGCGAAAAAACGTCAACGTATTATTCCCGATCAGGAATTGGTGGGCTTGGGCGCGTCGAACATTGCCACGTCGCTCACTGGGGGCTATCCCGTGACTGGTGGATTTGCCCGTTCGGTTGTCAATTTCGACGCAGGCGCAGAAACGCCAGCTGCAGGGGCCTTTACCGCGGTTGGGATTGCATTGGCGGCGCTGTTGCTAACCCCATTGCTGTTTTTCCTGCCCAAGGCAACATTGGCCGCCACGATCATCGTTGCTGTTTTGTCCTTGGTCGATTTTTCGATCCTGCGTAAAACA
>CBFHVU010000212.1:0-2157 GCA_965659465.1 uncultured Paracoccaceae bacterium
CGACCGAAACCGCAGCGATTGGGGACGCGTCACCCGAAATGAAAACAATCGGTCAGTCCAATGTTGAACCTGTGTCACGGTTTGGGCGTCGGGCAGGGTGGGTACTTTGGTAATCTGATCTTGGGTCACGGGGGTCAGCTCGGTCATTTATTTAATCCTGTTGTTCATACGCTGAATTGGTTTTGATTGCTAGGCTGATTTGCCCAACCGCGACTGATAGTCATGGGCCTGCCAATTTGCACGGGCCAACCAGTCCTGCTGGGGTTGGCGTGCCGCCAGTGTGTCAGTGATTTCGACCGCGTCAAATCCTGACCGGCGCGCCATGGCGTATTGGTCAGAAATGACATGGCCAAAGGCATGCAATACCCCACAAAACCCGCGCAATCGCAACAACCGCGCCAATGTAAACCCGCGCCCATCGGCAAAGGACGCAAATTCGATGCGGATCAGATCTGAGTTCAGCACATCGGCATCAAAGGTGGCTGGATCCGTATCCGCGTCCAGCGTTTTGATCACATCATATGCGGCATGCGTCAGGGGGCTGAACCCTTGGTCTGTGACTAAAATGCTCATGCCAATTCTCCTTGTTTGGCGGGGTGGCGGTTTTGGGTGGTGGGGGGCGGTAAATGAATGCCGCATTCTGTTTTTTGCCTCCCGCGCCAGCGGCCTGATCTGGGGTCCTCTCCGGCTTTGACGGGGCTGGTGCAGGGCGCACACCCGATTGAGGGGTAGCCGCGCGCGACCATAGGGTGGCGTGGTAAATCCCACGCAGTGAAATAGGCGGCAACCTGCTGCGTTGTCCAAAATGCCAGCGGATTGACCTTGATCCCAGATGTGAGCGGGTCGGGTTCAAACAGTTCCAATTCCCCGCGTGTCGTGGCCTGATGGCGTTTGCGCCCGGTGATCCAACCGCTATAGGGCCGCAATGCTGCGGTTAAGACATCAGTTTTGCGAATGCGGCAACAGGTGTCTGGATCGGACCGATGCAGCAGGTCATCGGTGTCTTGACCCGCCAGAATTTGGGGGGCTGCCTGATGGCGCGCGATATTTTCCAACCCAAATTCTGACGCCAGGCGGGATTGATAGGCCAGCGTTTGTGCAAACAGCATCTGTGTATCGATGAAAATGATCGGCCAGTGGCGGTCAATGCGGGACACCATATGCAACAACACAGCACTATCTGCCCCGAAACTGGACACCAACGGATAGACCTCCGAGGGCGCCATCCCATGTAATCCGCGCAAAATATCCTGCGGTTCTGCGCCTGAATAGTGCTGGTTTAGGTCGTGGACCTGCAATGTCGGATCATTCGGCGGCATGTGCCCCCCTTTCTTGCGGATAGAGTGCCGCCTGAAACGGGGCCAGCCCGACCCGCTGGTAGGTTGTGATAAACTGTTCGTTGCGGTCAAGGCGCAGGTTCAGATAGGTGTCGATAATGCGCTCAATGGCCGGCAAAATGGCATCTGCGGAAAACCCGGGCCCCGTGCGGTCGCCCACGCGGGCCGTCTGTGTGGCGTCCCCCCCCAGTGTGATTTGATAATTTTCCACACCAGCGCGATCCAACCCCAATATTCCGATGTGGCCCACATGGTGGTGCCCACAGGCGTTGATGCAGCCCGAAATTTTTACCTTGATCGGGCCAATGTCGCGTTCCAGTTCTAGCGCGTCAAAGCGTTGGGCAATTTGCTGCGCCACGGGAATGGACCGCGCCGTGGCCAGCGCGCAATAATCCATACCGGGGCATGCGATGATATCCGAAATCAAACCAATGTTTGCGGTGACCAAACCTGCAGGTTTCAACGCAGACCACAGCGCGAATAAATCTGATTTATGGACATGGGGCAAAATCACGTTCTGTTCGTGGCTGATGCGAATTTCATCATGGGCAAATGTTTGCGCCAGATCTGCAATCACACGCATTTGCGCGGCCGTCGCATCACCGGGGGTTTGACCATGCGCCTTAAGGCTGATGGTGACAATGGCGTAATCGGGGTTTTTATGCGCCACTGTGTTCGTATCGACCCAGGATTGAAACACAGGGTTTGCGCGATAATCGCGATCAAACCCTGCGACAGATCCGCTGCGATACTGCGGGGGGGTAAAGTGTGATTTGATCTGATCCAACAGGGTCAACGCGGCATCTTGGTATTGGTGCTG
>CBFHVU010000213.1:0-2084 GCA_965659465.1 uncultured Paracoccaceae bacterium
TGGCCCGATTTTACCCGCGATATATTTGCACAGATCGTTGGGGATTTTGCCAAACGTGATCGCCGATTTGGCGCGGTGACATCATGACGTCGGGGCGCTGGAATGATCTGCGTAAGCGCATTTTTTCGGCCCTAGTTTTATTGGCGATCGCCGCTGGGTCCCTTTGGTTGGGGCCCACTGGGTTCGGAATGTTCGTTCTGGTTCTGGTCGCAGCGATGCATTGGGAACTGGCGCGAATGATTGTACGCGATGCCACTTGGCACGGCTTTGCCGCGGGCGGGGTGGCGGCCATCGCATCAGTTGGGATTGTGATCTACCCAGACCCCGTTCAACAGGGCGTGATTTTGGGTCTAAATGCGGTACTGCAGGCCGTCTTGTTTCGCAACATGATTACGCGCGCGGCGCTGTATTCCTGTGCGATTGTTTTGTCTGGTTTGGTGCTTTACCGTTTGGATTTAACCTACGGCGTTCGTGCGATCCTTTGGTTGACCGGCTTGGTTGTTGTGACTGACATCGCGGGATATTTTGCGGGCCGCATCATCGGTGGACCAAAGTTCTGGCCACGGTTTAGCCCCAAAAAAACATGGTCCGGCGCCTTGGCGGGATGGGCGGCTGCGGTGGGTTTATCTGTTGCGATGCTGCCGCGAATTGCGCCTGATCTGGGCCTGTTCGCGATCGTAATTTTGGCGATTGCCTTGTCATTTTGTTCCCAAATGGGCGACATTTTCGAAAGTGCGATAAAACGCAAATGCGACGTAAAAGACAGTTCAAACCTGATCCCCGGTCATGGTGGGGTGTTGGACCGTATGGATGGCATAGTGGGGGCGGCCTTGGCCTTTGGTCTGGTCGGACCTTGGGTGCTCTAACATGAAACGGATCAGCATCTTTGGCGCAACGGGGTCTATCGGACAAAGCACCTTGGATATCGTGCGTCAGGATCGGGGTGGTTTCGATATCTGCGCGCTGACAGGGGCGCGCAATATTGAACAACTGGCCCAAGACGCGATCGAATTTGGCGCAGATTACGCGATAACGTCCGTTGATACGCTGTATGAACCGCTAAAAGATTTGCTGGCCGGCACTGATGTGACCGCAATGGCGGGGCGTACGGCCTTGGTCGACGCAGGCGATCTGCCTATGGACCTTTGTGTTTCAGCCATCGTGGGGGCCGCTGGTCTGGAACCGGGGTATCGTGCATTGGCGCAGGGGGCTGATTTGGCGCTCGCAAACAAAGAAAGCATGGTCGCCGCCGGTCAGTTGATGAAACAAACCGCGCGCAAGCATGGGGGCCAATTATTACCGGTTGATAGCGAACATTCCGCCATTTTTCAGGCGCTGCAAGGTGAAAATCGTCAATCGGTGGAACGTGTCATTATCACTGCGTCCGGTGGCGCGTTTCGCGATTGGTCGTTGGCGCAATTGCACGCGGCCACACCTGCGCAGGCGCAGACCCATCCGAATTGGGATATGGGACAACGCATCACGATCGACAGTGCATCCATGTTTAATAAAGCACTGGAAGTTATTGAAGCAAAAGAGTTATTCGATTTATCGCCCGATCAAATCGAAGTGGTCATTCACCCTCAATCCCTGATCCATTCTATCGTGGGCTTTTGTGATGCGGGAATGATGGCTCATATTGGGCCGCATGATATGCGCCACGCGATTGCCTATGCCATGTATTATCCCAATCGCCCAAAACTGTCATTGGAACGGTTGGATTTGGCCAAAATTGGCCGTTTGGATTTTATGGAACCCGATCGGGAAAAATACCCTGCGTTGGATCTGGCGTATCATGTGATGCGACAGGGTGGGCTGATGGGGGCCGCGTTTAATGCGGCCAAGGAAACGGCGCTGGATGCCTTTATCGCTGGTCAAATTGGTTTTTTAACTATGTCGCAGGTTGTCAAACGGGTGTTGGACCACCTATCTATGGACACAGCGTCTAAATCTGATCCGTTGGATTTGGAGAATATTTTGGCGATGGACGCACTGGCGCGCACCTTTGCCGTCGAAGAAATTGATAAGATTTAAGGTAGGGATATCTGTTGGAATTTTCGTCCGTGTTGCCCGCATTTGGAAAC
>CBFHVU010000214.1:0-2062 GCA_965659465.1 uncultured Paracoccaceae bacterium
TAGATGAATGTGGTGTCAAAGGCTGCCTGCAGAGCTTTGAGCTCCAACTTCATATGTTCGCGCAACTTTAGGTCCAGCGCGCCCCATGGTTCATCCAGTAACACGACATCGGGTTCCAGCACCATACAGCGGGCAATCGCCACACGCTGTTTTTGACCGCCTGATAATTCGTCAACTTTGCGCTGTCCAATTCCGGGTAATCCGATACGCTCTAACGCGTCTTCGACTTTGCGGGCAATTTCCGCCTTGGGGCGTTTTTGACGTCTTAGACCATAGCCTATATTTTCTGCAATATTCATCATCGGGAACAGGGCAAGATGTTGAAACACCATGTTCACCGGCCGTTTATTCGGCGCAACCCCCAGTACCGATAGCCCCTTAATTTTAATATCCCCGGTGCTTGGTTCCAAAAATCCCGCGATCATTCGCATAATCGTCGTTTTGCCACATCCCGACGGGCCAAGGATCGAAAAAAACGATCCTGCCGGCACCGTGAATGATACATCATCGACCGCCGTGAAATCCGCGAATTTTTTGGTTAAACGAACGGCTTCTAGATCAGGGGTCATTTATTATCCTTGTCACTACGGATCGGCACCCCGACAGGGATGCCGAACAATTGCAAATTATGGTTATTGTGCCGCTTTGACACGATCCAAAACCGCGCCTTCGATGGCCTCGAGGCCGCCGGGCACAGGGGGATACCATTTGATGTTATCAATGGCCGCAGCCGGAAAGCTGGCTTGGTAGCGTGCTTTCAAACTGTCCTCGGCAAAGGCATCCGCACCGGCCGAGGCGGTAAAGTTTCCAGCCGCCGCAGTGATTTTGGCTGCGATTTCGGGCTGCATGACAAAATTAATCCAATCATAGGCTGCATCATCTGCGCGCCCCTTGGCGGGCAGGACAAATGTATCGATCCAACCCAAGGCACCAGATGCGGGCGCAACGAATGTAATGTCGGCATTATCGGCGTTCAATTTCCATCCGCCTGTGTCCCAGGCCATGGATGCGACCACTTCGCCCGAACGCACCAGCCCCATCAATTCGTCGCCGCCGCCCCAATATGTTTTTACATTCGCTTTGCAGTCGATCAGCTTGGCTTCTACTTGGTCCATGATGTTCTGATAGGCTGCCTCGTCACCATAGGCGGCAAAGGGGTCCATGCCCATTGCAAAGGCAAATCCGATCAATGTTGGGCGTTTCAGACGATAGGATACCTTGCCTGCAACCGCAGGATCACAAAGGTCGGTGTAATCCTTGACGACGTCCCCTGCAACGGCCGTATTCATCACCAAACCCGACGTCCCCCACACATGCGGAACACCGTAAACTTGGCCGTCGACGGTTGTATTTGCCATCGTCGCAGACAACATAGACGAAATGAATTGACCCTGGTCGATGCGGGACATATCGATGGGTTTGTAAATCCCGAATTCCAGCTGTGGACCCAAAATGCGGTCTTGGCTGGGTTGCGCCAGATCAAACCCACCGCCGCCGGTGGCGCGCAGTTTGGCTATCATTTCTTCGTTGTTTGACTTTGTGACTTCGACAGTGTGCCCTGTTTCGGCCTCAAACATTTCAACGACATCATCGGGTGCGTAGCCACCCCACGTCAACAGACGCAAGGTATCGGCTGAGGCCCCTTGGACCGTTGCCACGCCTAGGGCAAGTGCCGAAAGCGTTAGTTTTAAAAATGCAGACTTCATTGTTTTTCCTCTCTTGTTGAAACAAATTGATAGTTTTGCTCTGCCTCATTTTTGTAACATGTGTGTGATGGCCCCTGCGCCTGATGATCTGTGGCGATGGGTTTGTTTTATAAAACTGCCTCGAACAGATGGCGTAGATTTTCCCGGGTTAATTCAACGGGATTACCCCCGCAGCTGGGGTCTGCCAATGCGCTCGCGACCAAACGGTCGATATCCGGATTTTCGATGCCCAGCCCAGACAGGCGTTTCGGAATTTGGAACCGCGAATTAAAGTTATCGACAAACTGACAAAATCCGTCAAAGCCACCGGTGATCCCCAGATATCCGCTGACCTGATCAAAACGGTCGTGAATTTT
>CBFHVU010000215.1:0-2033 GCA_965659465.1 uncultured Paracoccaceae bacterium
TGCAGGGATCAGGCGTGGAACATTATAGATATCTGCCGAAGAGGGCCGTGGAATATGATCCGGACAGGGCGGACCGATATTGGGGGCCTGCTGGCGTTCACGGACCAATCGGGCCACGCGGGCGCATTCGCTGTGCGCACGCACGATGCCTGCAACAGAATTGACATCCGCAATCGCCACGGCAGGTACACCCAACACTGCCGCACGCGCGACATATTCCTGCGGATGGGCCGCCCCCGTCAGAAAGGTGAAATTTGAGGTAATTGACAACTCTGGAATCATTCCAGTATTTTGTTCATGTTTTGTTCCATTTTCAACCTATACTTTTTGAGTAAAATGAAACCCAAAATAGCCGCAGCATTCCTTGAGTTTGCGACATTTACTTCCTAAAGTTTGACGAGCTTAACGAGGAGACAGGATATGATTCGACGCCGCTTTTGAGTTGCAGCAGCATCTATGGCCGTTCTAGCGGGTTGCGCCACCAATTGGAGCACAAACTATGGCGGCTTAAATGCCAGCGACACACGTAATTGGAGAATTGGCACCGTTACTGTAAATGTCCCAGACACATTAACCGTCAACGAAAGCGATTCATACAGCCCAGACGGCGACATCGTATGGCGCGGAGAGCCCGCAGGCGACCGTCGCGCCCAAGTTCAAGATATTTTCGAAGAGTCTATCAAACGCGGCACACGCACTATGCGTGGCGGCCAAACAGTCAATTTGAATGTTGAGGTCAAAAAATTCCACGGGATTTCAGACATTGCACGCAAAAACCTAAGTGTCTCAGGCGTGCATAACATTACGTTTGATATAACCATCACAAACCGCAGCGGTGCCGTGATCGCACAAGAAGCTGATGTAAAAGCGGATTTGATTGCTTATTCCGGTCAAGATGCCATTGATGCCGAGGCACAAAGTCAGACACAGCGCGTGCGCATCGTCAATCACCTAAGCGGTGTGTTCAAAAACTGGTTTGGACATGGCACGGATATGCGCCAGACGTTTGCACGGATGGGTCGCTAAGAATGGGCAACCAATTTGGGGGGCGCGTCATCTGCCCCCTGACATATACACAGCGCAGATAGGTTTCAGCCGAAACTTATCTGCGTTTATTATTAGCTTTGAAATTTGGACCAAAATCGCATTACAAGGCGCGAATGCGTTTGCGATCAAACACTCGCAGAACGGTTTTCAGGTCATGGCCCCGTTTTAGAATCTGCCCATCCATCCCAATCACACAATATTCCCCCTGACGGTTTCGCAATTTGGGGTGTTTTTCAATCCGATACAGCGGATTTTCCGCCGTACGCCGAAATACCGAAAACACGGCGCAATCCTTAAGCGTGGAAATCCCGTAATCACGCCATTCGCCCATCGCCACCATCTGCCCATACAGCGATAATATCACCGCCAATTCGCGGCGGTGGAACATCACCACATCTGTCTGTGGCACTGGGGTCATGGGTGTGTAATTGTTCATACCCTAACAGTTGCGGTTTCGCGGCATGAAATCAAGATGTTTCCAATAAAAAACGCCCCGAACCAGTCGGGGCGTTTTCTGGAAAGGGTCCGATTAATCCAGATTTTCTGGCAAAATCAGGTTCAGAATGATCGCCAATGCTGCCGCTGGTAACAATCCTGATGTCATCAGGATTTTCGCAGTCCCAGGCAGGTGTTGCAATGCGGATGGTTCCAGCTGCAAGCCCAAACCGATGGACAGTGAAATAGCAAAGATTACCATATTACGGCGTGTCCAATTCACGTCTGACAACATATTCACGCCCGACGCACAAACCATACCGAACATGACAATCACACCACCACCCAATACATTAATTGGAACAGTATTGATCATTGCGCCCACTTTGGGGATGAACCCGCAAACGATTAGGAACAGCGCACCAATGGTGACAACGTGACGCGACATAACGCCTGTCATCGCGACCAGGCCTACGTTCTGACTGAACGATGTGTTTGGCAGACCACCGAACAAACCACCAATCGCGGTCCCCAGACCGTCTGCAAATGTG
>CBFHVU010000216.1:0-1975 GCA_965659465.1 uncultured Paracoccaceae bacterium
TGGCTGCTGACCGATGTTCTACGGGGCGAATGGGGGTTTGACGGGGTTGTGGTATCCGATTGGTTCGGGTCGCGCAGCACTGGCCCCACCATCAACGCAGGACTTGATTTGGAAATGCCCGGGCCCACGCGCGATCGCGGCGACAAAATTGCCCAAGCAATTGCAGCGGGCGAGACAACATTGGACGACGTACGCAACCGTGCGCGAAACATGTTGCGCCTTATGGCACGTGTGGGCGTGCTGAACGATATGCCCCCCTATCGCGAAATCACAGAGGACCGCCCCGAACACCGCGCGCTGATCCGCAAAGCGGGCGCCGAGGCGATGGTATTGCTGAAAAACGATGCGATCTTGCCGCTAACGGACACTGGCCAGACCATTGCCGTCATTGGACCAAATGCCAAAACGGCCCAGATTATGGGCGGCGGATCATCCCAGCTGAACCCGCATTATCGTATATCCCCATGGGATGGGCTGGTCGATCGGCTGGGAATGGATCGTTTGACCTATGCCGCAGGTTGTCAAAACCACCGCTGGGAACCGCTGATCCAGGGCGATATCACAGTGGAATTTTTCGCCTATGACGATCTGGGCGGCGCGGTGTTGTCCAGCATGTCGTTGCAAAAATCCATTGAATTTTTGTTCCCCGATCCTGTTGATGGAAAAATCAGTCAAAACCATTTTTCCTGCCGCGCCCACGTTCACTATATGGCGCAAGAAACCGGCATCCATTCCTTTGGCTTGCACAGCGCAGGGCGATCACGCCTATTGGTCGATGGCATCCCCGTGGTCGACATTTGGGACGACTGGACCAAGGGCCGCACATTCTTCGAGGAGGGCTGCGACGAACGGACAGGCGAAATTGAATTGGTTGAGGGTCAAACCTATCTGATCGAAATGCAATTCCAAACAGTTCCAGCCACAAATCTAATCAATCCAGCGTTCCGATTTGGGGTGTCTGTCCCCTTGGGGGACGCGGCCATCGAACAGGCCGCTGCCGCCGCACAGGCCGCCGATACAGTCATTTTGTGCATCGGTCGGTCCGGCGAATGGGATACTGAAGGGTCGGATCTGGAAAACATCATCTTGCCCAAACGACAGGACGATTTGGCCCGTGCCGTCTTGGCCGCAAATCCGAATACGGTCGTTGTTTTACAAACCGGCGGCCCCGTTGAAATGCTATGGCTAGGCGCCGCGCCCGCCGTTTTGCAGGCATGGTATCCGGGCCAAGAATTGGGCAATGCGCTGGCCGATGTGCTGTTTGGTGATGCCGAACCATCGGGTCGATTACCGCAGAGTTTCCCGCAAAAATGGTCTGACAACCCCACATATGACAATGACCCATCGGTTTATCCGGGCGCAGAGGGAGCCGTACGCTATGCCGAGGGCGTTTTTCACGGCTACCGGCACTATGATGCATGCGCAGTCGCCCCACTCTTTCCCTTTGGCCACGGCTTAGGATATACCAGTTTTGACATCACGAATGTTCAGGTGGCCCATGTGGGCGCTGATAAGGTCGTGACATGCACCGTGCACAACACAGGCCCACGTCGCGGCCAAGCCGTGTTACAAACATATGTCAGCGCCCTCCAATCCACGGTTCCGCGCCCCATAAAAGAGTTAAAGGCGTTTTCCAAGATCCTATTAGACACAAACGAGCGCCGCGAAATCTCCTTCACACTCGGCCCACGCGCCTTTGCCTATTTCGATGTGGAAACACAGTTGTGGCGGGTCGAAAATGGCGAATACACAATTTCACTGGGATTTTCCGCAACCGACATCCGCAGCACCATCAAAATCGCGCAGACCGAGAGCACCATCGCAAAGTAAATATCATGGCCCCACGTGGGTCATGATCAATAATGCGATTTTATGGAACCCTTGCCAAATCAACGGTTTACCTGTTTGTAAAATGGCGGAGACGAAGGGAGTTTCCGCCATTACTTTTTATGCTACTAAATACCAGTATTAATTG
>CBFHVU010000217.1:0-1919 GCA_965659465.1 uncultured Paracoccaceae bacterium
CGACGCGACCGTCGCGAATGTGGCCGGTGATGTTGAATTGCCTTAAGGTGTCAATCACCCATGTTTCCAGTGCTTTAACAAATGCACGAATGTCGCGGCCACGTTTGTTCAGGTCCAACATCACATAGACAACCCGTTGCCCGGGCCCGTGGTACGTATACTGCCCCCCGCGTTTGCTGGGATAGACAGGAAACCGATCCGGATCGAGCAGATCGTCCACCTTGGCGGATGTGCCCGCGGTATATAGGGGGGGATGTTCCAGCAACCAAATCAATTCATCTGCTGTGCCATCTGCAATGGCAATGGCGCGCTGTTCCATGACCTGCACAGCGGTTTCATAATCGGTCAAACCATCGCTGATTTTCCATTCAACCATTCTTAATCCCTTGATATTGACCCCGGGCCGGTATCAATCCCGCCTGAATTGCATCATTACGATAGCCGCGCGAAATGGGGGCCGATTGTCCATTGGACAAAATTACGGACCACACGTCACCCTCTTTGATGTAATCTGTTACCTGCGTGTTCACAACCCAATGCGACCTGTGAATCCGAGTGCCTTGTGTCGGATGGGCCAGTTCAATCGCATCGGCCAAGTGGATCAAAATCAATTCTGATCCTTTTGTGGTTTCAACGCGGACATAGTGATCTTCGGCATGCAATGAAACCAGGGGGCCACGTTTGTTATGTGCCAACCGATCCAAAAGGGCAGGGCGGTCCGGTTGTGGCATGGTCTCAGACTTGGGTGGCGCAATGAACCAAGAGATTGCAAAGGATATCAAACCCGCGATGACCAAAGCAATACCAAAGGTCGCTAATCGTTGGACCCAGTCCGTAGGATAATCGGGCAGAGCTGCGATATTTACCAATGAAATATAGGTCGCAACCCCGAACGCCGTCACCCCAAACGCATAGGTTAGCATGACAATAAACGACCAATACGCGAACCGCGGTATCACATCCAAAACGTTGATTGTCCCAAATGGACCAGACAAGGTGCACAGGATCACCACAAGACACAGTACGCTAAGTCGTTTGAAATCCGACATAATTTCCTGCAATTCACGAAGCGCAAGTTGCGCAAAGCCCATTTTCACGAACAATTCCCTTTGTTTTACGTAGTGGCGGATGACTCATCTGGCGAAACTTAGCATGTCTAATTCCAAGCACACAACCTGAAAGGAACTGACATGACATTTGACCCAATTCTAAATGCTCCCGTTTATCTGCAATTGCATGCGGCCACAGCGTTGATCGCGCTGTGTTTGGGGCCAGTCGCATTATATCGCAAGCGGCGCGATATTTGGCACAAAGCGATTGGGTATGTATGGATGCTGGGCATGGTCATCACCGCAATCACATCATTTTGGATCCGCGAAATTATGGCAGATGGGTCTATGAGCCCCTTTCATATTTTCGCCTTTTTGAACCTAGGAACGGTCGTTTTTGCGATTTGGGCCGTGCGCCGCGGGAACATTATTGCGCACAAGCAGGCTTTGAATAACCTGTACTACTTTGGCACATGGGGGGCGTTCATCGTGAATTTTATGCCAAACCGTACAATCCCTACGATGTTGTTTGATGGCGGAACTTGGCTGACGTTTGGTATGGCTGCGACGATGATTATTTCCCTGATCATGATTACCAGACTGTGGCCGTGGTTACATGTGCGAACGCATTAAATTTCCCCTTCACACCATCCAAACTTTGCGATATTGCGTCTACCAGACCCAAGTGCGGCTGTGGCGGAATGGTAGACGCGCAGCGTTGAGGTCGCTGTGGGGTAACTCCCGTGGAGGTTCAAGTCCTCTCAGCCGCACCAAATTATCGAAAATATTCGATAAAATTCAGTTGTTTGTTGGATTTTTGTGTATTTTATAAACCTATTTATCCACCTTTTTGTTGACGATACCTGCTGT
>CBFHVU010000218.1:0-1915 GCA_965659465.1 uncultured Paracoccaceae bacterium
TGCCCAAACCCGCTTGGTTTCGATCTTGGGCAATTGCGGGAATAGCGCATGAAATTCGCGGTAAATCACCCCTAACGCTTTCTGGCTTGGACGAGGATTGAGAACACGCATTTTTTCAAACGGGCTTGGCCCGCTGCCCCAAGCGCGATCAATGCCCCACGCGTCGGGAAAATCTTTTGGCCCCATGGGGATTAAGCGATTGTTAAACGGATCTTGTTTGAAGGCCGGCCAAAATTTCGGTGCATGTCGAAATGCATCGCGCCCCAAGTATAGATCATGTGTGATCCCTGTGGCCAAGCTATAGCGCCCGTCTTGTCGTGCGCGAAATGCGATATGCTCATCCGTTGCGCCGCCGGTATACACCTGTTCCATCGGCTGGGTTGCAACGACGGTTGCCCGCACGCTGAGCTGCGGGATGGAAATCCCATGATTTTGCAAAAACAGCGAAGACCATGCCCCGCCCGCCAACAAAACGTGGGGCGCTGAGATGCGACCATGTTCCGTGACCACACCCGAAACCCGCCCTGCGGACATATCGAGGCTGCGAACAGCGCAGTGTTCGACGATTTCCACCCCAACCGAGGCTGCCAGTCTGGCAATCGCAGGCACCGCCAACCAAGGCTCTGCGCGCAGATCCGAAGGTGTCACCATCCCCATCACAAAATCACGCCGCATTGCGGGGATATGTTGTCGCAAGTCTTTTGACGACAACAGGCGCGTATCCAATCCATGTTCGGCAGCGATTTTTGTAAACCGTTCAAAACCTGCCGCACGTTTTTCGGTGCGTGACATATAGGTGATCCCACCTTGGGTAAGACCAATGTCAGTGTCTAGTTTTGCGGCGATTTCGTGCCATAGGCGGTTTGCCTCCATCATAATGGGCAGTTCCGCCGCATCGCGCCCTTGTTGGCGGATCCAACCCCAGTTGCGTGATGATTGTTCACAGGCCACGCGGCCTTTTTCCACGACACAGGTGCGCAGGCCACGTTGGGCCAGAAAATAGGCCGACATAATCCCAATGATCCCACCGCCGATGATGACAACATCCGTGTCGCGCGGTGGCTTTGTCGCAAACTGCGGCGATGTGTGTAGGCCGATGGGAAATTCAAACGCTTTCATGGGATCCTCGTGTTTGATGCGATCCTAGCGCTTGGTCTTTGATGGGCTCAAGCGGATTTTGATCAAACCCCATGAAATTTAGGATATTCGGCAAATGTGTCTTTTCCTTCGGGGGTAATCTGTTAAATCAATGGAAAGAAAAAAGGAAAGCGTTATGGCAAAGCAATTCCGTATTACCCTTGCGCAGGTCAATCCAACCGTGGGCGATATCGCAGGCAATTATGCGATGGCGCAAAAGACGTGGGACATGGCCAAAGCCCAAGGCGCCGATTTGGTTGCCTTTCCTGAAATGTTTATCACAGGCTATAACACCCAAGATTTGGTGATGAAGCCCGCGTTTCACACCGATGCGATCCAAGCGATCCAAGATTTGGCAACCACATGCGCGGATGGTCCTGCCATCGCAATCGGTGGCCCATGGGTCGAAGATGGTGATTTGTACAATGCCTATTTCATTCTGTCTGGTGGCAAGATCAAAAGCACGGTCAAGAAACACCATTTGCCAAATGAAACCGTATTTGACGAAGTGCGCCTATATACATCGGGGCCTGTATCGGGTCCGTATGTCGTTGATGATCTGCGCATTGGATCACCGATTTGCGAAGACGGTTGGCACGAAGATGTTGCCGAAACACTGGCGGAAACAGGGGCAGAGGTTTTGTTGATCCCGAATGGGTCGCCCTATTACCGTGGCAAAATGGATGTCCGTTATAATCACATGGTGTCGCGGGTTGTGGAAACGGGCCTACCGCTGATTTATCTGAATATGGTGGGTGGTCAGGATGATCAGTTGTTT
>CBFHVU010000219.1:0-1899 GCA_965659465.1 uncultured Paracoccaceae bacterium
CAAGATCACTTGGCCTACACGTCGTGAAGTGGTTTTGACGACTGTAATGGTATTTGCATTGTCTGCGCTGGCTGCACTGTTTTTCGGTTTGGTCGACATTGTCATCCGTTTCGGTTTACAATCGCTGCTAGGCCTGTTCTGATCTGGGTCATTTAACCTGCGAACTATACGGTTTTAATTTGGCCTGCATCTGCGGGCCTTTTTCATTTTTATTTCAAACAACCAATTTTATGCCTGTGTCTTTGTTTCGCTGTCTTTACTCTGGTTATGGGGGTGTTGTTCGGAACGATTTTCTTGGCAATCTGACGTTCACCTAAAACAGGTGCGTGCTTTGTTGGATCCTAACACCTAACGGATCCGCACATTTGGACCGCATTTTGCGTGCTTTATCATTTTGAAATTAACCTGCGTTACTTCGTGCGGGTTTGCAAAAAACGTGCTTAACAAAAAACGTGCTTAATATGTCTAAAAACTGCTCCTTTTGAGGGATTGAAATTGCAGATGCCATCTAAGTTGACGCGGCGAGAACGGCAAATATTGCCGTTTCTTTTGTCTGGAGCAACAAGAAACAAAATTTCCAAAACGTTGGAAATTTCACCGGAAACCGTAAAAGTGCATGTCAAAAATTTGTTGAGAAAATTTGATGCCTTGAGCGTGCGCGATGCCTATAAAGATATTGAGATATACCAAAGGTTTTACGGCGAAGGTGGTTTAGGTTTCGACAGCTATATGCTTTCTAATGAACTGAAATTTACGCTTTTGCCCGGCCGAACATTCGCAAAAATTGAAAGAAAGGATCATGTCTGTCCAGTCAATGTCGGCGTCAATAAATGGACGCGTCGCTATTTATTGGGCAAGGGCAGTCTTGAGACAAATCTATCGTCGGATTGTGCCTGTGATTATTGGGCAGAGGTTGGATTCAAAAATGATGTCTGGGAATATACCTTGTGTTTTGCAGAACCGCAAAAAATCCGGAAAGGCTTTCATGTATTTGAGCAAACAACAGTCTTGGACCATTTTGATAGATCAGGTGGTTTCGACAGAATTTCTTCGTCAGTTCCAGTACAGACCCGGCATTTAGTGTACGAATTTCAGGCGGACGACTTGCCCAAAGAAGTAGAGATGACCACGCGTGTAAATCTCTTTGAAGTGAAGGTTGATTTCGTCGAGGGACGTTGGCATGAGAATAGATTTATTGTCGACGTTAAGGACTTTATGGCTGGACTTTTGATCGAACTGACTTGGAAATTTTAAACAAATAACCCAAAAGCACCTGGTTCGGAATTATTTGGGTAGCAGGGGTCTCATCATCCGATAAATCCCATTTGATGGGTAACTTTGCAGGAAATGCGGTTGCATTCTACGCGTTTAGCCGCTAGTGCATCCCAAAATTATATCGCGGCGTACAACGAATCGAGTTGTGCGCCAGATTTTTGTTTGAAAAAGCGCGAGAGCGCGGACGACAGTAAGGAAAAACAGATGGCAAAGCGGTGGTACTCGGTCAGCGTTCTTTCGAATTTCGAAAAGAAGATCGCTGAACAGATCAGAACAGCCGTAGAGGAATCGGGGCTGCAGGATCAGATCGAAGAGGTCTTGGTTCCGACCGAAGAGGTCATCGAGGTTCGTCGTGGGAAAAAAGTCACGACCGAGCGTCGCTTTATGCCTGGTTATGTTTTGGTTCGCATGGAAATGTCTGATCAGGGCTATCACCTGATCAATTCGATCAACCGCGTTACTGGTTTCTTGGGCCCTCAGGGGCGCCCCATGCCAATGCGCGACGCCGAGGTGAACCAGATCCTAAATCGTGTTCAAGAGGGCGAAGAATCGCCGCGGACCTTGATCCATTTTGAAGTTGGCGAACGTGTTAAGGTCAGCGATGGCCCGTTCGAGGGCTTTGAT
>CBFHVU010000220.1:0-1857 GCA_965659465.1 uncultured Paracoccaceae bacterium
GCCCCAACAATGCCTGTACGCTGACGTTGCCCATGGCAACAATCACCACAGGGCGTACCAATGCAATGTGACGCTGGACAAAGGGGATCATCACATCGATTTCCGCCGCCGATGGGTCACGATTTTGCGGGGGACGCCAAGGCACGACATTTGTAATGTAAATGCAGTTCTGCGGCACATCAGCGGACCGCGACAGACCAATCGCGGCAAACATTTTATCCAGCATCTGCCCCGCACGCCCGACAAAGGGGCGGCCTTGTATGTCTTCGTCGCGGCCAGGAGCCTCGCCAATGATCATGACGCGCGCCTGTGGATTACCATCGGCAAAGACCAACGATCGCGCCCCAGGCTTTAGGGGGCAATGGTCAAACTGGGCCATAGCCGCACGCAAATCGTCCAGTGTCTGGGCCTGTTGGGCCAATGATTTGGCAATACCTACCGCATCGGGTTCGGTGGCCACCGCGGGGCCCACCTGCTGGGCAGTGGCTGGTTTTGGCGATTTTTCCGCCAATTCGTACCGGTTGATCGGCGCATCGCAAATCGCCTCGGTCGCGCCAAGGTCGATGTGCCAGTCCAGTGCCGCGCGCGCAGCGTGCCAATCATCATACGATTCCATGAAGGTACAATAGCTTGCCCACCGACCAAGGGAAAGCAAACAATACCCTTGTGCCATGCGCGCTGTCCGATTAAACCCCTTACAAATCAGCGAGGTCAAATATGAGCTTTACGCAAAGACATCTTTTGGGAATTGAACCCCTGCGCCCTGATGCCATTACCGAAATTCTGGATGTGGCAGAAAACTATGTCGCCTTGAACCGCCAACCCACAAAACATTCGAATGCCTTGGCCGGTTTGACGCAAATCAATATGTTTTTCGAAAACTCGACCCGCACGCAGGCCAGTTTCGAATTGGCCGGCAAACGGTTGGGGGCAGATGTGATGAATATGGCCATGCAGGCCAGTTCCATCAAAAAAGGCGAAACCCTGATTGACACGGCGCTGACCCTAAACGCGATGCACCCCGATTTGCTGGTGGTGCGCCACCCCCATTCGGGCGCTGTCGATCTGCTGGCGCAGAAAGTCAACTGTGCCGTGTTAAATGCGGGCGATGGCAAACATGAACATCCCACACAGGCCCTGTTGGACGCACTGACCATTCGTCGCGCCAAGGGTCGTTTGCACCGGCTAAACATCGCGATTTGCGGCGATATCGCCCACAGCCGCGTGGCGCGGTCAAATTTGATTTTGCTGGGTAAAATGGAAAACCGTGTGCGGTTGGTGGGCCCGCCCACGCTGATGCCATCGCAAATTTCCGAACTGGGGGTCGAGGTCTATCACGACATGCGCCAAGGGTTACAGAACGTCGATGTGGTCATGATGCTGCGGTTGCAACGCGAACGGATGGATGGTGGGTTTATCCCATCAGAGCGCGAATATTATCACCGTTATGGGCTAGACGCTGAAAAACTGTCCTATGCAAAACCCGATGCCATTGTCATGCACCCCGGTCCGATGAACCGTGGTGTGGAAATCGACGGGGATATTGCGGATGATATCAACCGATCCGTGATCCAGGAACAGGTGGAAATGGGTGTGGCTGTCCGTATGGCCGCCATGGATTTACTGGCCCGCAATATGCGCGACGCACAGGCAAGGGCACAGTTAGGGGGACAGGCATGAGCACGATCAAATTTACCAACGCCCATGTGATTGACCCCATGGACGGGACGGTTTCGCAACGGGACCTCTATGTCGCTGATGGCCGCATCGTTGACACGGTGGCCAATCCTGACGAAATCGTAGATTGCGGGGGCAAATATCTGGCCCCCGGAATCGTGGATATCGGCGTCAAGGTCG
>CBFHVU010000221.1:0-1766 GCA_965659465.1 uncultured Paracoccaceae bacterium
AGACGCCGCCGCGGTTAATCAAACCAAAGGGGCCATTTGGCCCCTTTTTCCGTTTAGCGCCCTTTCCAGACAGGGTCGCGTTTTTCGGCAAATGCACGCGCGCCTTCTCGTTGATCTTCGGATAGGTACAGGGTTTCAACGGTTTTATACTGCGACCGTGTGATTTTATTCATGCTGTCTTGGAATTTCTGGTCCTCGGATTCGCGCACGATTTCCTTGATCGCAGCATAGACCAAGGGCGGGCCAGAGGCCAGCAAATTGGCCATTTCACGGGCCTTGGCCATCAATTCAGCCGCTGGGTGGATTTGGTTGATCATGCCCCAACGCGCGGCCTCTTCTGCGGTGATCCAACGGCCCGTTAGTAGCATTTCCATCGCAATGTGATAGGGAATGCGTTTGGGCAATTTCACACTGGCCGCATCCGCCACCGTGCCTGAGCGAATTTCCGGCAAGGCAAAGCTGGCGTGATCCGCTGCCAAAATAATATCGGCCGACAACGCCCATTCCAAACCACCGCCACAACAAATACCATTGACGGCGGCAATGATGGGTTTGTTCAGATGCGGCATTTCTTGGATCCCGCCAAAGCCCCCCATGCCGTAATCACCATCGACCGCATCACCATCTGCCGCCGCCTTAAGGTCCCAACCGGGACAGAAAAATTTGTCACCCGCCCCCGTAATGATCGCCACGCGCAAATCCGGATTATCGCGAAAATCGGCGAATACCTGACCCAAGGCACGCGATGTGGCCAGATCAATGGCATTTGCCTTGGGCCGGTTCAGGGTCACCGTCAGCACATGATTTTCGATGTGCGTTTCAATTACATCTGTCATTCTAAATCCTTTCGTATCAAGGCATCTACAGCCACGGCGCCATGGGCCTGCGCAATCAATGGGTTAATTTCAACCTCGGCCAATTGAGTCAAATTGGCCTGAACATAATCCTGAACCGCTAATATGGCTGACACCACAGGCCCCAAATCTGCACCCGCCTTGCCGCGATATCCGGTCAATATGGGATAGAGTTTTAAGTGTGCCAAGGCGGTGCGAATATCCTGTTCATTGACCGGCAACGTCACACTAACCGTATCGCGCAAAATTTCGGTGTAAATCCCGCCCGCCCCCAATGTCAGGGTATAGCCATGGACCTGATCATTTTGCACCGCGACCAGAATTTCTGCAACGCCCCCCGTTACCATGGGTTCCACCAACAGCGGCCATGTGCCGATTTGATGCACGGCCGCGTGCAACTCATCTAGGGTATCAATCCCAACAACCACCCCGCCCGTTTCTGTTTTATGTGCCGCCTGCGATGTTTTCAAAACGACAGGTTTTTCCATTTCCGCAAAGGTTGCGTTTAAGGCATCGAAATCGTCACAGACCACCGAACGTGGCACAGGTACGCCAAACTGAGCTAGCGCCGATTTGGCCGGCGTTTCCAGCAATGTCACCGGATCGCGCAATATCTGCGATTTCCACGGACGCGGCCCCAAGGGCGCAGGACGCTGGGCCGCAATGACCGCATTCAGCGCATCAGATAACCCACGCAAACACAACACACCCGCCGCTTGCAAACGCTGCTCGGTCGCCTCGTCGATCCCCTCTGGCAGGGTGGCTAACAGGGCAAGGGGCGTGGATGTGTTTTCCTTGGCAATCGCGGCTGCATCGATCACGCAAGTCCATGCAGCAGGATCACAGCGATAGGCCAATGGGAAATCGACAATAATCACCCCCAGCCCCAAATCATCGCCCGATAGCATGGCG
>CBFHVU010000222.1:0-1744 GCA_965659465.1 uncultured Paracoccaceae bacterium
ACCGAAACAGCCAAACTGTTTCGGTCGTATTCGATTAGGCGTATTTTGCCTGAATTTCGTCAGCGATGTTCTGCGGTACTGGATCGTAATGAGAGAACTGCATCGTGAACTGTGCGCGGCCCGAAGACATTGAGCGCAATGTGTTGATGTAGCCGAACATGTTCGCCAGAGGCACGTTTGCGTCAATCGCAATCGCGTTACCGCGGTTTTCTTGGCCAGACACCTGACCACGACGTGATGTCAAGTCACCGATGATACCACCTGTGTACTCTTCCGGAGTGATAACTTCGACCTTCATGATAGGCTCTAGAAGTTTCGCACCGGCTTTCTTCATGCCTTCACGCATACACATACGTGCTGCGATTTCAAAGGCCAGAACAGACGAGTCAACATCGTGATATTTACCATCGATCAAGGCAACCTTAAAGTCGATCACAGGGAAGCCAGCCAAGGGGCCGCTGTCCATAACCGATTGGATACCCTTTTCAACACCAGGGATGTATTCTTTTGGAACCGAACCACCAACGATGCGTGATTCAAACGAATACCCTTCGCCAGCTGCTGTTGGCGAGATGACCAGTTTCACTTCACCAAACTGACCTGAACCACCAGACTGTTTCTTGTGGGTGTAGGTATGCTCAACTTCGTGTGAAATTGTTTCACGATAGGCCACCTGAGGCGCACCGATGTTCGCTTCGACCTTGAATTCACGTCTCAGACGATCAACCAAGATGTCCAAGTGCAATTCGCCCATGCCCTTCATGATGGTTTGACCTGATTCAATATCAGTTTCAACACGGAATGATGGGTCTTCGGCTGCTAGACGTGCCAGACCTTGCGACATTTTCTCTTGGTCACCTTTTGTTTTAGGCTCTACCGCAATTTCGATCACTGGCTCTGGGAAAGTCATGGTTTCTAGAACCACTGGATCTTTCACATCGCACAATGTGTCACCGGTTGTCGTTTCTTTCAAACCAGCCAACGCGATGATGTCGCCCGCAAATGCCTCTTCGATCTCTTCACGGTTGTTTGAGTGCATCATCATCATACGACCGATACGCTCTTTTTTACCCTTGGTAGAGTTCAAAACACCGTCGCCTTTGTTCAATTTACCGGAATAGACCCGTGTAAATGTCAAAGAACCAACAAATGGGTCGTTCATGATTTTAAACGCAAGGCCAGAGAACGCCATATCATCATCCGCACGACGCGGGATGTTACGAACTTCTTCTTCGTCACCAGGTTTAAAGCCCATGTAATCGACAACATCCAAAGGTGATGGCAGATAATCGATCACAGCGTTCAACAATGGCTGAACACCTTTGTTTTTGAACGCAGAACCACCCAATACTGGTACGAACGCCATATCCAAGGTACCCTTGCGCAACAATGCGCGCAGTGTTGGGACGTCGGGTTCGTTGCCTTCTAGGTATTCCATCATTGCGTCGTCGTCCATTTCGACGGCCGCTTCGATCATTTTACCACGCCATTCGTCAGCCATGTCTTTCAGGCCATCGCGGATGTCAACTTTGACCCATGATGCGCCCAAATCTTCACCCTGCCACAACCATTCTTTCATGGTGACCAGGTCTAGCAAACCTTCAAGCTCAGTTTCTGCACCGATTGGAATCGCAACTGGAACAGCGCGTGCGCCTGTACGGTCTTCGATCATTTTGACGCAGTTAAAGAAGTCCGCGCCAATTTTGTCCATTTTGTTGACAAAAACGATACGTGGAACTTTATA
>CBFHVU010000223.1:0-1714 GCA_965659465.1 uncultured Paracoccaceae bacterium
ATAGGGCAATACCAAACTGGCGTCCGTGCCGACGAAAACTGCGCGTTCCAAAACCGGTGACATATCGCCGTTAAATTTGCGGTGGCTGATCTGATAATCCTTGACAGCAAAGAAATTGGTATAGGCGGGGGTTTTCGAAATCACCTCGATCGTACGATCCCCTGCTCCCGGCTCTATCGAGGTATCCACCGCCTGCGTGGCCAGTTGCAGGGAATAGGCGCGTGCCTCAATCATTGGGTATTTGGGGTCGATTTCATCGGCCGTTTTATAGCCAAAATGTTCCATCAATTCGGCGCCCGCCGCGCGCATCATAATGCCATAGCGGTCCTGCCAATCGGCCAAATCCCAAACACGGTCCGACACATAATTCATATCCGTACAGGCATAAACCGATACGGTGTGCTCGCCAATTTCTGTTTTAATCACAACATCTTGGGGTTCATAAACGAATCCGCTTTCGTAATAATCCAGACGGCTAACATCGCGCACGGACAAGTCTGTGACATAGATCCCACGCGCGACAGACCCCGTTTGCGGGACAATCACCGGATAATTTTGACCAACGGCCCAATACACGGCGTGATCGGCCAATTCCGCATCAACAACATCAATCGTATCGCGCGGCCGTCCCAGCACAATTTCCAACATATCCATGTCGCACAAGGTGCCGTAAAAAAACATCGATGCCATGGCCGAGCCCTTTGATTTAGATTGGGATGGCCATAACGGTTTTGGGTCGGAATGAACAGGTCCCAGAAGGTTTTTAACTGGGTTTTTTAATCGTAATCTGGGTCACGTCACAGTTGCCATATTCAAACGTCGAAGCACACGATGTCAGATAGAAATTCCACATTCTGCGGAAACGATCATCAAAACCCATGTTTTCGATCTGATCCCAACGGGCGTTAAAGGTGTCATGCCACATGCGAAGGGTTTGCGCATAGCTTTTGCCGAATTCGATGGATTTTTCCACTTCTAGGCCCGCTTTGACCACCTCTTGGCGTAATACAGTTGGGCTGGGCAACATGCCACCGGGAAAAATGTATTTCTGGATGAAATCCACCGTGTTTCGGTACACGTCCCAGCGTGCATCTTGGATCGTGATGATCTGCAGCGTGGCGTTTTTACCGGGTTTTAGGCATTGTTTAACCTTGTCGAAATAAATGGGCCAGTATTTCTGACCCACGGCTTCGAACATTTCGATGCTGGCGATGCCGTCATAGGTGCCGGTTTCGTCGCGGTAATCTTGCAACTTAAGTTCAACAAGGTCCTGTAACCCATTGCGTTCCATACGGTCTTGGGCATACTTCAACTGTTCTTTGGAAATGGTCAAACCTGTCACTTTCAACCCGCGTTCCTTGGCGGCATATTCGGCGAACCCGCCCCAGCCGCAGCCAATTTCCAAAATGTGATCGCCGGGCTGCGCGCCCATTTGATCGACCATGGACGCATATTTCGCCCGCTGCGCCATTTCCAAACTGTTGTCGCCCTGTTCGAAAATAGCAGACGAATAGGTCATAGTATCATCCAACCACAGCCCATAAAAATCATTGCCCAGATCATAATGATGACTGATGTTTTTGCGCGCCTGTTTTTTCGAATTGGATTGCAACCAAAACCGGAATTGTTCCCATTTGCGCACCAACCCCATTCCGGGGAATCCATCGTATAAATCGCCGTTGTCGGCATGTACAAAATCCATAAAGGCCTGCAA
>CBFHVU010000224.1:0-1522 GCA_965659465.1 uncultured Paracoccaceae bacterium
TTTCATGACCGAGGCCTTTGGCGCTGAAACGGTGGCCCATTATGCCCGCGCCGCGGAATGGGAAATCCAGGAATTCGACCGGATCGTCACGGATTACGAAATTGCACGAGGCTTTGAAAAAGCATGACACAGTTAAAATGTATTTCCCCGATTGACGGGACCGTGGTGGCCGAACGCACGGGCGCCAGTTTACCCCAAGCGCAGACGCGCATTGCCGCGATGCGCGCGGCGCAGGCAGACTGGGCCGCGCGTCCCCTGCAAGAACGGATTGATCTGGTCATGGCAGGGGTTGCCGCAGTGGGGGCGATGAATGATGAAATCGTCCCCGAATTGGCGCGCATGATGGGGCGTCCAATCCGCTATGGCGGCGAATTTGGCGGATTTAACGAACGGGCCAGTCACATGGCCCAGATCGCCGAAACGGCGCTTGCGCCCATTGTGACAGGCGACGACGCAACGTTCAAACGCTATATCAAACGGGTCCCGCATGGTGTTGTGTTTGTGGTCGCGCCATGGAATTACCCCTATATGACCGCAATCAACACGGTTGCGCCTGCGTTGATTGCAGGTAACGTGGTGTTGTTAAAACACGCCACCCAAACCCTGTTGGTGGGCGAACGGATGGCGCAGGCCTTTCACAGTGCAGGCGTGCCATCTGATGTGTTTGACAACATTTTCCTGGATCACGATACATCCCAACAGTTGATCGCCGATCGTGCGTTTGATTTCATTAATTTCACCGGATCGGTTGGGGCCGGTGCCACACTTGAACGCGCGGCTGCGGGCACATTTGTTGGGGTTGGCACAGAACTGGGCGGCAAAGATCCCGGTTATGTGATAGAGGATGCGGATCTGGGTGCAGCCGTCGAAACCTTGATCGATGGGGCCATGTTCAATTCGGGGCAATGTTGTTGCGGGATCGAACGCATATACGTGCACGAAACACTGTTTGACGCGTTTCTGACCAAGGCGATTGAGATTGTCAAAGGCTACAAGCTTGGCAATCCATTGGACAGCGACACAACCCTTGGTCCGATGGCGCATAAACGTTTCGCCGACGAGGTCCGTGCACAGATCGCCGAGGCGGTCGAAATGGGGGCTGTCGCGCATATACCGACCTTTGCCCAAGATGATGGTGGCACCTATCTGACACCGCAGATTTTGACCAATGTGACGCATGAAATGCGCGTTATGCGCGACGAAAGTTTTGGCCCCGTTGTGGGAATTATGCCGGTTAAAGATGACGCCGAAGCTATCGCGCTTATGAACGACAGTGAATTTGGCCTAACGGCCAGCCTATGGACCCGCGACATTGCTCGCGCAGAACGGATCGGGGATCGTTTGGAAACAGGAACGGTGTTTTTGAACCGTGCGGATTATCTGGATCCTAGCCTGTGTTGGACGGGCTGTAAAAACACAGGGCGTGGCGGGGGATTATCCGTCATCGGATATCACAACCTAACGCGTCCCAAATCTTATCACTTGAAAAAGGTAACATCATGACACCCACTGCCAACTGGTC
>CBFHVU010000225.1:0-1479 GCA_965659465.1 uncultured Paracoccaceae bacterium
CCGGTGAATCGGCGCGCCGATCCCTTGCGGGTTGCCCATGGCGCCAAATGCAATGCGATGATCGCGGGTCAACCGAAAGGATGACATGATCAACCCTGTATCCCAACAGCCGTGGTAGTCTGGCAATATTTGTGCACGTTGTTCATCTGTCAATGGATCACTAACGCATTGAAAATAATGAACTATGGACGTCTTGGGCGTTTGATGTGCGGCCCCAAGCTGACCATAGGCATTGGTAGCAAACACAACATACTTAGCACCAATTTTTCCCTCAGGTGTGTCAATATGCCAGGTACCTTGGTCATACTTTGCGCCGGTACAAGGCGTATTTTCGTAAATCTCAGCCCCCGCATTGCGCGCAGCGCGGGCCAGTCCGCGAACATAGTCCAAGGGTTGAATGACCCCTGCCCGCTGATCTAATAACGCGCCGTAATATGCCGATGTTCCGGTAAATTTGGCCGTTTGCTCGGCCGTCAGAATGCTGACTGGGGCTTGTCGTTTTGACCACTGGGCCTGACGGTTTTCCAAATCAACCAAACCTGCGGGACTATGTGCCAAATGCAGAGTCCCGTTTTGATGGGCGTCACAGGCGATGTCGTGGGTTTTAATCAGTGAAAACACATCACTGGGCGCGCGCGACAGGCGCTGGATTAATGTTGAACCAGCTTGCTGGCCCAGGGTCTGTTCGATTTGATCAGGTGGCAACCACAGACCTGCATTCACCAAACCCACGTTTCTGCCTGATCCACCGTGCCCAATGGTCTGTGCCTCAAGCACAGCGACGCTCATGCCCAGCTCTGCAGCCTTAAGGGCAGCACTTAAACCGGTAAAACCTGCGCCGATAATTGCAAGATCAATAGACTGATTTTGACAAAGTGGCGCAAAATCAGCGCATTCTTGGGCGGAGTTAATCCAGTGATTGTTTGACGGTGCTGCCATCGGGGATCTGCCTGCGTTACCATAGCTTTACGGTAGTGCCGCATTTTGAACAGAAAAGAAAGCCCAATTTACAACCCGACAGCCCCGCTATCCCAAAGAATACCCTGCCCCGCGCACGGTACGAATGGGATCATCGCCACCATGTTGGCAAAGCGCCTTGCGCAGACGCCCGATGTGGACATCAACTGTACGGGTATCGACGAATATTTCACGCCCCCAAACCCGATCTAACAGGCTGTCACGCGTCCAAACACGCGATGGTGTTTCAATCAGTGTGACCAGCAATTTGTATTCAGTGGGACCCAATTTTATGGTGTTTCCATCGCGGGTCACCTTGTAACTGACCGGATCCAAAACAATGTCCTGAAATTCAATCTGTTGGCCAGACGTCGCAGCCCGCATGCGGCGCAGGTGTGCTTTCACTCGGGCCATCAATTCGGCCACAGCATAGGGCTTGACCACATAGTCGTCTGCGCCTGTATCCAACCCGCGCACGCGGTCGACCTCTTCTGATCGTGCGCTTAGCATCAGGACAGGGAT
>CBFHVU010000226.1:0-1454 GCA_965659465.1 uncultured Paracoccaceae bacterium
ATTTGCCCAGATCAAAGGCATCGATACACCGTTCGGATTGGAGTGAGCAATGGATCCGTTAGTTTTGGGCGCCTTGGTCGCCGTAATAACCATAATCGTTCTATTTTCTGGCGTATCGGTGGCCTTGGGTCTGTTGATCGTCTCGGCTGGTTTTTTGCTGGCCTTTGATGGGGCAAGATCGCTGGAACTGATCCCCGAAATTTTGTTTGGCAAACTTGATAACTTTGCCCTGCTGTCGATACCAATGTTCATCATCATGGGCGCATCGATCGCATCAACACGCGCTGGCGCAGATTTGTACGAAGCGCTAGAGCGATGGCTAACCCGTGTTCCTGGTGGATTGGTGATGTCAAACCTTGGCGCCTGCGCCCTGTTTGCGGCGATGTCGGGATCATCGCCTGCCACCTGCGCGGCAATCGGAAAAATGGGCATCCCCGAAATGCGCAAACGCGGGTATCCTGACGGGGTTGCGGCTGGCTCCATAGCCGCCGGTGGAACACTGGGCATCTTAATTCCACCTTCCGTCACAATGATTGTTTACGGAATTGCCACTGAAACGTCTATTGGACGGCTGTTTTTGGCAGGTGTCATCCCTGGCGTGATGTTGGTCGCATTGTTTATGATATGGTCATTGTATTCAACATGGCGCTCTGGTGACGCGGCGACATTGTCGTCAGGATCATATACATGGGCCGAAAAATTTGAAATCTTACCACGGGTTTTGCCATTTCTGGCGATTATCGTGGGTGTGCTATATGCAATGTACGGTGGAATTGCGACACCTTCTGAAACGGCAGCCGTTGGCGCGCTGTTGTGTTTGGTCATCGCCATCGTCATCTATAAAATGTGGCATCCGCAATTAATTTGGAGCGTCCTGCGCGACAGCACCAAAGAAAGCGTCATGATTTTGTTCATTATCGCGGCTGCGGGCGTATTTTCATATATGCTGTCATCACTGTTCATCACCCAATCAATCGCACAGTGGATTGGCACACTAGATGTCAATCGCTGGGTTTTGATGGGGGCGGTGAACGTATTTTTGTTGATCGCAGGATTTTTCTTGCCGCCAGTTGCTGTGATTTTGATGGCTGCGCCGATTTTATTGCCAATTATCACGACCGCTGGGTTTGATCCCATTTGGTTTGCCGTTGTTTTGACAATCAACATGGAAATCGGTCTGATTTCTCCACCTGTGGGATTAAACCTATACGTTATCAACGGAATTGCACCTGATATTGCGTTGAAAACAATCCTTAAGGGGTCGCTGCCCTTTGTGGGATGTATGGTTTTGGCAATCGTGCTGTTGTGTTTATTCCCACAATTGGCAACATGGCTGCCTGATCTGATCATGGGGCCCGGGCGATGACAGTACTGGCAGATCTGCTGACCAGCATTTTTGAACGTACATATAAACGCGTGTCAGATCCAATTACATTTGACCAGCGCCCCCTATC
>CBFHVU010000227.1:0-1046 GCA_965659465.1 uncultured Paracoccaceae bacterium
TTCTGCACCAACGATATCCGCACCAGCGGCTTTCGCTTCGTCAGCTTTCGCATCACGCGCGAAAACTGCAACGCGAACCGTTTTACCAGTGCCGTTTGGCAGACCAACAACGCCACGAACCATTTGGTCAGCGTGACGCGTATCAACACCAAGGTTCATCGCGATTTCGATTGTTTCGTCGAATTTAGATTTGGCGTTTGATTTCACCAATGCAACCGCCGCTTCAAGGGTCAAGTTTTCTTGGCCTTGGAATGCTTCGCGTGCGGCGCGTGTCCGTTTACCTAGCTTTGCCATCTTACTTCACCTCGATCCCGCATGAACGGGCAGAGCCCAAAATGATCTGCATTGCTGCTTCGACGTCGTTTGCGTTCAGATCTTTCATTTTCGCTTCTGCGATTTCGCGGATCTGTGCAGGTGTTACATAACCAGCAACCTCACGGCCTGGTGCAACAGAACCTTGTGGGCGGTTACGCTTGCCAACAGGCTTCAAACCAGCTGCTTTTTTCAGGTAATATGACGCAGGTGGTGTTTTCACATCCATCGCGAAGGATTTATCCTGGTAATAGCTGATCACAGTTGGACAAGGTGCGCCTGGCTCCATGTCTGCTGTTTTTGCGTTAAACGCTTTACAGAATTCCATGATGTTGATGCCGCGCTGACCCAGCGCAGGACCCACGGGGGGGGATGGGTTTGCTTGACCTGCAGGGATCTGCAGCTTCAGCGTACCGACGAGTTTCTTGGCCATTAGCCTTTTCCTTTCTCAACACCCCTTTGACGCGTCATTGGGGCAACTACGTTGTGTGGTCAGATCCGGTCACCGCGGCGCCGCAATCTCCCACATTCACATCAGACCTGCTTAGCGACCTGAGTAAATTCCAATTCAACCGGTGTTTCACGTCCAAAGATGGAAACACTGACTTTCAAGCGTTGCTGTTCATCATCGACAACTTCGACCATGCCATCAAAGCCCTCGAACGGGCCATCGCTGACCTTAACACGTTCACCAACTTCAAAATGGATCAAGGTCCGCGGCGATTCTTCGCCCT